>JALFIB010000183.1 GCA_022776305.1 Lachnospiraceae bacterium | reverse complement strand
GCGGAAAATGTGGTGGAATATACGGAGATACTCCGCAGGGAGCTTCCGGAAAATATCACCGTAGAATACCTTCACGGCAAAATGAAGCCTTCCGAAAAGAACGAGATCATGGGACGTTTCCTGCAAAATGAAATACAGGTGCTCGTCTCCACTACCGTAGTGGAAGTTGGGGTAAATGTGCCAAATGCCACGGTGATGATGATTGAAAATGCAGAACGGTTCGGACTGGCGCAGCTCCACCAGTTGCGCGGTCGTGTAGGAAGAGGCGGTGACCAATCCTACTGTATCTTTCTTCATTCTATGGAGGGGAAACAGATTAAAGAGCGACTTGATATCCTTTGTAAATCAAATGATGGGTTTGAGATCGCGAAACGTGATATGCAGCTGAGGGGACCAGGAGATCTGTTTGGTGTGCGTCAAAGCGGCATGCTTGATTTCACACTTGCCGATATTTACACAGACGCAGAGATCCTTCAGCATGCAAACGATGCGGTGAACCATCTTTTAATGGAAGATCCGGGCTTGGAAAAAGAGAGTCATAGGCTGTTAAAAGAACGGCTTGACCATCTGATCAAGAGCCAGAGTGACCATTTGAATCTTTAAGATTTCATGTGGAACAAAAAATTTCATTGAAAAATAATATAATTTTAACGAAGGACAAAATTTTCATTGAAAACAATAAAAACTGCTAAAAGCGTCATCCCTTTATGTGATAAATAGCCATAGGGGGAATACCTTTAGCAGTTCTTTCATTTCTTTTGAACATCTTGAAAAATCATCTGAGTCATTAAAAATCATTTGAGCGAACATTCAGACGCCAGTCTAAGTCGCCTCGTGCTAATCCAAGCACAAGGGATTCTGCCGTGGCGATGTTTGTGGCAATGGGAATGTTGTACTCATCACAGCAACGTGAGATAGCAAAAATGTCGGGGGCATTTGGACTCGTCAAAAGCGGATTATAAAAGAAGATTACCATGTCCATGCAATTCCGCTCGATCATATCGATGAACTGTTTATCACCGCCGACACTCCCCGGAAGGAATTTATATACCTTTAGGTTCGTCACGTCTTCGATTCTTCTTCCGGTCGTTCCTGTAGCGTATAAATTGTGTTTGGATAGTATATACTTATACGCTAGACAAAAGTTTTCGATTAAGGTTTTCTTACTGTTGTGTGCGATAAATCCGATGTTCATCCCTATCAAACCTTTCTTTTTTTATTCAAAAATATAACAACATAATTATAGCAGAAATTCCCAAAAAATCAATCATATATTTTGTATTTTTATAAATAATGCTATATAAAACTTTGAAGCATTTACCAGTTTATATATTCTGAAGCTGCACATAATAGGAGTGCAGCAAAAAAGCTGCAGTACTTGAAAGATAAAAGAGATAGAAACAAAGGAGGCGTTTTATATGTCATCTACAAACACGACAGCAGTACCTGAAGCAAAAAGTGCACTGGACAGATTCAAATTTGAAGTTGCAAATGAGCTGGGCGTACCGCTCACAAACGGTTACAACGGAAACCTTACTTCCAAACAGAATGGTTCTGTAGGCGGTTATATGGTGAAAAAAATGATTGAAGCGCAGGAACGCCAGATGTCCGGTAACGCACAGGCAGGCGGAACGAGCCAGACATCCATGATGTAATGGACCTGAGTGTAAGAAAAATGAATATGTAAAATAAGGGAATATCCCTTATGGGTAACAAAAGAAAGGGACAGATGTAAACCATCTGTCCCCTTTGCCCTTTTTATTCCATATGAATTATAATGCGATGCTTCCTGTCACGTCATTGTTGATCACGTAGTAAGCCATATTCTCTTCCGGTTTGATGTAAAGAGTAACTGACTTCAGATCGGATACTTTATTCTTCATTTCTTTTGTCCAGATCTCTTTTACTGCTTTCATCAGGTCATCTTTATTGATCTCTTTTCCAAGATACTGAAGATATACGGTTTCTTTCACAGCAGTTTTCTTTGGAGCTGCAGCTTTTTTCGCAGTAGCTTTTTTAACCTCTTCTGCTTTTTTCTCTACTTTAACAGCAGCATCTGCTACAGTCTCTTCAACAGCTTTCACAGCCTTTGCAGCTTTGGCAGTCGTTTTTCTTGCTGTCTTTGGTGCAGCTTCTTTTGCTTCAGCAACTACTTTTTTTGCAACTTCCTTAGCAGTTCCCATTACTGTACTCTCAACATCTTTGTTAACTTTTTTCATCTAAAAATCCTCCTTAAATCATTTGCCTGACTTGTTCTGCGGTTTATCTAATATATGCAGAAACGAAACATAGATTTATAAAGTGCATGATAAACCATTATGAAAAACAATGCAAGTCAAAAATTTCCGCTAGTCTGGCGATTCTTAGGGGATATTGCATAAAATAAGTCCTTTAAAAATGTTCTGTGGTAGGTTCCATGGTAACTTGTAGGCCTAATTTCTTTAAAGTATTTAAGTCTACTTTTGACAGGCGGGAAGAGCAGTGGATCTGGCATCCCCTCAGCTTTGGTATGGAATCGAGAGCCTTTTGAGCCAATTCACTTTCTGCCGCACTGATGGACAATGCGATCAGTGTTTCATCCGTGTGCAGTCTTGGGTTCTTGCTGCCAAAATACTGTGTTTTAAGTTTTTGGATGGGTTCCAGTGCCTTTGATGAGATCAAAGGAATCTCGTGGTCAATGCCTGCAAGGACCTTAAGGACATTCAAAAGCACAGCAGAACATGGCCCAAGGAGATTGGATGTCTTTCCGGTGACGATTCGTCCGTCATCTAATTCAATGGCAGCGGTGCTGCGGCAGCGCTCTTTTGCAAGGTCATTTGCTGCTTTTGCACATTTCCGGTCATCTCTTGTGATCTTTAACTGCTGCATCAGGAACTGGATCTTGGAAAGCTCATCATCTGTTGCTTCCATATCTGCTTTTCGGATCATGGACTCGAAATACCTGCGGATGATCTCCTGACGGGAAGCTTCACAGCAGGCTTCATCATCCACGATGCAGTAGCCTGCCATATTTACCCCCATATCCGTGGGGGATTTGTATGGGCTTTCGCCGAAGATCCTCTCAAACATCGCATAGAGGACAGGGAATATCTCAATATCACGATTGTAGTTAACCGTAGAGATGCCGTATGCGCTTAAATGGAAGGAGTCGATCATATTGATGTCATTTAAATCAGCTGTGGCAGCCTCGTAAGCAAGATTCACAGGATGGGAGAGAGGCAGGTTCCAGATCGGGAATGTCTCAAATTTTGCGTATCCTGCACGGATGCCGCGTTTATGCTCGTGATAAAGCTGGGAGAGGCAGGTGGCCATTTTTCCGCTTCCGGGACCGGGAGCTGTAATGACTACAAGCGGTCTGGAAGTTTCGATATAATCATTTTTTCCGTAACCCTCATCGCTGACAATAAGGGAAATATTCTTGGGATAGCCTTCGATCCTATAATGGCAGTAAACCGGGATCCCCTGGTTTTCCAATTTAGCCTTAAAAGCATCGGCAAGTCCTTGGCTGTGGTACTGTGTCAAGACAACACTGCCTACAAAAAGCCCGTGGGAACGGTAGATCTCGATCAGGCGGAGTACATCCAGATCGTAGGTGATGCCAAGGTCAGCGCGGACTTTATTCTTTTCGATATCTTCTGCATTGATAACGATGACGATCTCTGCCTGGTCCTTTAACTGCAGGAGCATTTGAAGCTTGCTGGAAGGAGCAAAGCCCGGAAGCACACGGGATGCATGGTAATCGTCAAAAAGCTTTCCGCCGAATTCCAGATAAAGCTTATTGTCAAACATGGAAATCCGTTCTTTTATTTTCTCAGACTGCATTTGAAGGTATTTTTGATTGTCAAATCCTATTCTCATTTTCAACCTCTTTTTCGTATTGGAAATCGTAAATTCTTTTTTACTTTGACAGTATACGACATTTTTTTCTGAATAGCCATCCATTTTTTAAAAAACATACAGAAAAATAAAGGAAAATGAAAAAATAGGAAACGGAAAGAATGTCTGTTCCGTATTGACATGAAAGGATGAAATATTTATAATAATTCAGAAAATAAACGGCCAAAGTGTATACTGCCTGCAATGAGCAGTATTACTTTTTAAGGCGGCTATAAAAAAGGATGAATTATGAGGGTAATAGCTGGAAAAGCGCGGAGGCTTCCGCTTAAGACCATTCCCGGCAATGATACGAGGCCGACCACGGACCGTATAAAAGAGACCTTATTTAATATACTGCAAAATGATATTTACGGGATCCGTTTTTTAGATATTTTCAGCGGCAGCGGAGGGATCGGGATCGAAGCCTTAAGCCGCGGAGCGTCAAAAGCATATTTTATCGAGAATAACAGGACTGCAGCAGAGTGTATCCGCCAGAATTTAAAATTCACCCATCTGGATGCGGATGGCGTGGTGCTTCAAAGTGATGTATTCAGTGCATTTGCAAGGCTGGAGGGAGAAGAACCGTTCCAGATCATATTTATGGATCCGCCCTACGGGAAGGATCTGGAAAAAAATGTACTTGAGTATATGAGCGAGCGTCAGCCTTCTTTTGTTGACGAGAACTCATTGATCATCACAGAGGCATCCTTGGATACGGATTTTTCTTATGCGGAGGAGTTGGGATTTGATATCCTGCGCATAAAAGAGTACAAAACGAATAAACATGTATTTTTAAAAATGCATAAAAAGGAGCGTTTATGAAACGTGCAGTCTATCCGGGCAGTTTTGACCCGGTAACAAAAGGACATTTAGATATTATTGAGCGGGCAGCCACCATTGTAGACGAGTTGGTGGTAGGCGTGTTGAATAATAATGTAAAAACACCGTTGTTTTCTGTCGAAGAACGTGTTAATATGTTAATAGATGTGACCAGACATATTCCTAATGTACGTGTGGAAGCTTTCTCCGGATTATCCGTTGAATTTGTAAAAAAATGCAATGCTTCGTTTATTGTCCGTGGGCTTCGTGCAGTGACAGACTTCGAATATGAACTTCAGATGGCGCAGACAAACCGAAGTATTGACCGTGAGGTTGATACCTTGTTTCTTACGACAGCATTGAATTATGCATATATCAGTTCCACCATTGTAAAAGAAGTGGCTTCATACGGAGGGGACATTTCGGGGTTTGTTCCTCCTTCCGTGGTAGAACAGGTCTATCATAAGATCGAACAGAAAAAACAATAGAAACAGAGTATAAGGGTATAAATAATGAAAGCAAGGAGAGAAAATTATGAGCAGTAGAATTGAACAGATTATTGAAGAGATCGAAGAGTTTATTGATAGCTGTAAGTTCCAGCCACTTTCTTCCACAAAGATCGTGGTAAATAAAGAAGAACTGGAAGAGCTTCTTCGTGAGCTTCGCATGAAGACGCCGGATGAGATCAAGCGTTACCAGAAGATCATCAGCAACAAGGATGCCATCTTAGAGGATGCACAGACGAAAGCTGACAACATCATTGCTGAGGCTCAAGCTCAGGCCCAGAAGATCGTCAGTGAAAGCGAAGTGATGCAGGTTGCCCTGCAGCAGTCCAACCAGCTGATCGAGCAGACAAATGCTCAGGCACAGGAGATCATGGACAAGGCGACAGAAGATTCCAACAACATCCGCATGAGTGCCATCCGCTATACAGATGAGATGCTTGATAATCTTGAGAAGATCATGAGCCACACCATCGATGCGGCAGGAAGCAAATACAATAATTTTATCAATTCTATCCAGTCTTGTTATGATATTGTCAGCAAGAACCGTTCTGAGCTTTCTCCTCAGGCGGCACCGTCCAGCTACACCACAGCTCCATCAGAGGAAGGGCAGCCGGAAGAAGAATAAAATAAAAACTGTTGATAGCAGGATACTAAGCAGGGTGATCATGACCCTGCTTTTTATATAGTATAAAAAAGTGGACCGGTCAAAGGAAGCGATGCTGACAGTCTGTGCCAGTGCAGAAAATCCACCGAAAGCACAAAGGGCACATACCAGAATATACTTTACAGGAAAGGCAAGGGCGCTTTGGGCGATCATATGGATCCCGCCTGTCACCTCGATCAAGGACCCGAGAAAGAGAATGATGGGATGGTGAAAAGGAACCAGATGGAAAAAACTATCGCTGATGATTTTAAAAACAGTAATATATACTCCTAGCTTTACCATATTTTGGACCGTATCATAAATACAGCTGTCAATGAGGTCATACGTATCACTGGTATTTTGGGAAAAGATAGGTGCATATCCCTCACAGTCTTTTTGGCGATTTCTTTTTTTCAAGATAATTGAAGTAAAGGCACCATAAAGAAATGCTGCTCCCAGTACATGGAATAAAAGGAATATCTTTCCTTCCGGCATTTCCATTTGTTCGGAAGCTGCATAGGAGATCAGGAAAACGGGGCTTAAATTATTTGTAAATCCGTATAAAAGCCGTGCTTCTTCTTTATCGATCTTTCCCTCACGATACAGGTCGGAAGATAGTTTTGCACCTATTGGAAAACCACAAAGAAAACCGGCAATCACCGCATAGCTACCATAATTTGATATGCTAAAAACCTTCTGGAGAGGTCTGGTCAGGAACTCCGGCATCCTCTCTAAAACACGGAAGCGAATCAGAAGAGTACAAAGGAGCATAAAGGGAAACAGTACGGGAAGTACACTGTGGTACCATAGAAGAAGACCGGCTCTGGTGCTCTCTAAGGCGTATTCCGGGAAAAATACTAAATAAAGAAAAGAAAGTACAGATAAGGCAGCCATCCATCCAACACCTGAAAGAATGTTCTGTGTATTTTATGTAAAAAGTGCCGGGATTATGTGAATGGGAACAACGAAAAAATTCCTATGGCATCTTTTGGCTTTTACATCATATATTTATTTAGAAAAAACAGGAAGGGCTGCCTGTGGCAAGAAGAAAAAAATATCTGCAGGAAATCATCGTTTTACTTTTTTCCCTGTTCCTGCTGGGGCTGTCAGCCGTCTGGCTCTCTGATGTTCTGTACAGGAAATCTTCTGCGGCAAGGCTTTCATTGCTGGATCTTCAATCGGATTCTTTCCGGAAACAATCCATGACGGAAGACGGCCTGCGTGATATGGCCGACATGGTAAAAGGATCAGGGATCCAGATCAGTGATTATATGGTGCTTCGCAGCACAGTCATGAAAGGGAAAAAAGGACAGGACTGCGATATCCGGGCATGGATGAAATGGAAATATATTATGCTGAAAGAAAACCGGGCAGGTTACGAAAAAATCAGCAATGCATATGGGGCCATATGGGATGATCTGGAATGTTTTCCCGTGGATGGGAAGCCCATCTATTTTGAAAATACCTGGATGTTTGAGCGGTATTATGGCGGAAAGCGAGGCCATGAAGGAACGGATCTTATACCGGAGGAAAACATTCCGGACTATTACCCTGTGGTAAGCATGACAGACGGGATCGTGGAAAAGATCGGATGGCTGCCCCAAGGCGGGTACCGGATCGGCATACGAAGCCCTTCCGGCGGCTATTTTTATTATGCACATCTGTCAAATTATTATCAGGATTTTGAGGTAGGTGATCTGGTCTACGCAGGAGATGTTTTGGGAACGATGGGAGATACAGGGTACGGGGAAGAAGGGACAACCGGAAAATTTGATGTGCATCTCCATGTGGGGATCTACATAAAGACCGAAAATTTTTCGGAAATGAGTGTAAATCCTTATTGGGCATTGCGTTATTTACAAGATTCGTCAAAAGGCTCCGTTGCATCTTCACAGTGAATATGTTAGAATACATCATTATAGTTAAAAAAAACACAAAGTTCTGGAAAAACAACAGGCAGGGCTTTGTGGCACGGGCAAAAGCCCGTTGGAGGTAATTATGGAAATACAATTATGGCGTGAGATTTTGACTCCATATGATCTGGCTGTAAAAGAGCTCATTGTAAAATTTGAACATTTGATCATTGAGCACCACAATCAAGGTCTGTATTCACCTATAGAACAAGTAACCGGCCGGGTGAAGACAGTTGCCAGCATTTTGGATAAGGCACAGAAGAAAAATATCCCTGTTGATGAGATTGAAGAGAAACTGCTGGATATAGCAGGCATCCGTATTATCTGCCAGTTTGTGGAGGATATCCGGAAGGTTGCTGAGATCATCCGCCACCGCACAGACATGGAGGTGGTGTTGGAGCGCGATTATATCAATCACATGAAGGACAGCGGCTACCGTAGTTACCATATGATCGTGAATTATGAAGTACAGACGCTGCAAGGAAGCAGGACCATAAAGGTTGAGATACAGATCCGGACACTTGCCATGAATTTCTGGTCCACCATTGAACATTCCCTGCAGTATAAATACAAGAAAAATATTCCTGACCACATCCGCAATAAGCTTACCAATGCGGCAAATGCCATTATTTCTCTGGATAAAGAGATGTCTTCCGTCCGCAGTGAGATTATGGACGCACAGAATTCTTTCCAGATACATACGAAACTGGTGTCGGATATCCTGACGAACCTCCAAAATCTATATGGAGTGGCAAATGACAGGGAAGTGCTTAAGATACAGGATGAGTTTTACAGGATTTATGAGCTGGATGATATAGACCAGCTGAAAAGGTTCAGCAAAGAGCTTGATATCATAGCTGAGGGCTATCGTGCCCAGTCTGTCTCTATGGAGGAAATATAAATGGCAAAGCTTCCGCAGGAGTTTCTTGACAGGATGAAAGTACAATTAGGCGATGAATATGGTGACTTTGAAAAAAGTATGAATGAAAAGGGATATGCCGGCCTGCGGGTCAATACTGGAAAAATATCCGTAAAAGAGTTCCTTTCCCTTACTCCCTTTTCCCTTACTCCGGTACCGTGGACAGAAAATGGGTTTTATTATAGAAAAGAGGATCCGGTTACAAAACATCCCCATTATTATGCAGGCCTTTATTACGTTCAGGAGCCAAGCGCTATGCTGCCGGCTTCCAGACTTCCTGTCACTCCGGGGGATATGGTGCTTGATTTATGTGCAGCTCCGGGCGGAAAAGCCACGGAGCTTTCCGTCCGTTTAAAGGGAGATGGACTGTTGGTTGCCAATGATGCCAGCGCCAGCAGGGCAAAAGCATTAGTAAAAAACCTTGCCCTGTGGGGAACAGAAAACGGCTGCATTACCGGTGAAATGCCGCAGAAGCTATTGGATACATTCGGATGTTTTTTTGATAAGATCCTTGTAGATGCCCCCTGCTCAGGGGAAGGGATGTTCCGTAAAGATAGTTCTCTGGTGGATGCATGGGTGGAAAAAGGACCGGATGGTTATGCTGGGCTGCAGCTTGATATTTTAAGGTGTGCAGTGAAAATGTTAAAACCGGGAGGGATCCTTGGATATTCCACCTGTACTTTTTCTGAAGAAGAGGATGAAGGTGTTGTGAGGAAGCTGCTTGCAGAAGAATCTGGCCTTACCATGTTACAGCCCCAGATGACAGAAGGTTTTGCATCTGGGAAACATCCCTGCGAAAAAGCCATCCGCCTATGGCCCCACCGTGTAAAGGGCGAAGGCCATTTTTTTGCACTTTTCAAAAAAGCAGGAGAACCAATTCCCCCTGTATCAATCGATGAAGCAGAAATCAGGAAAAGCCAGAGAAGGATGCCGGAATGTATAAAAGATTTTTTGCGTGACATACCAAGCGCTTTGTGGCAAAATAAGGTCTATCAGGAGATCGGTGAGCAATGTTTTCTTCTTCCTCCATACCATCTGCCGAAAAATCTCCGTTACCTGCGTACAGGGATCCTGGTCGGAACTGTGAAAAAAGGACGTTTTGAGCCTTCACAGCCATTGGCGATGCTTTTGAAAGCTTCGGATTATCCTTCTGTTTTAAACTTGCCTGCTTCTGATGAGCGGGTGATACGGTATTTGAAAGGGGAAACCTTGGAACTGGAAGAGCAGGAGGAGAAAAGATTAAAAGGATGGGTCCTCCTTTGCGTTGACGGATATGGACTTGGCTGGGCAAAATGTGCAGGAGGAAACTTGAAAAATAAATACTATTCTGGCTGGAGATTACAATAGATGAGCACAATGCGTTTAGACAAATTTCTTGCACTGTCCGGGGTTGGCACTAGGAGTGAAGTAAAGAAAAAAATAAAGAACGGCGAGATAAAGATAAATGGAGAGACTGCCGAAAAGCCTGAAATGAAAGTAGATCCTGAGAGGGATTCTATTACCTATGGCAATGAGTTGTTGTCCTATCATTCCTTCCTTGCGCTGATGTTCCATAAACCAGCCGGATGTATCACGGCAGTTTCAGATCCTTCTCATAAAACGGTGATGGATTTCATTGATTGCCCGCAAAAATCCCAGCTTTTTCCCGTAGGGCGCCTCGACATAGACACAGAAGGATTGCTGCTTTTTTTAAATGACGGTGATCTTGCCCACAAGATGCTCTCTCCAAGACACCATGTGGAAAAAACGTATTACGTGGAGACAGAAGGGATACTAACGGAGGAAGATATTCTGGCATTTCAGGAAGGGGTTGATATCGGTGAGAAAAATCCCACCCTTCCTGCCAAACTTACGATTCTGGAAAGGGGCGCTAAATCCAAGGCAGAGCTTACCATCTGTGAGGGGAAATTTCATCAAGTAAAGCGCATGTTTGCAGACAGAGGGAAAAAAGTCTGTTATTTAAAAAGGATCTCCATGGGCGGCATTAAGCTGGACGAATCCCTTGCGCCAGGCAAATGGCGCTATCTTACAGAAGAAGAGTCTGCAATGCTGCAAATACTGAAATAAACGTTACAATTTAGGATGCCCCTTCAAAATGCTTCGCATTTCGTCGGTGTGGCGTATCCCTTAAAAAATACAATGGATTTCCGAGAGGAATTGACATATGATATTAGAACAAAAAAAAGCGATTATATTTGATCTTGACGGCACATTGATGGATTCCATGTGGCTTTGGGATGATATCGATATTGAATATCTGGGCAGATACGGGTATACACCGCCTGATGACCTGCAAAAGGAGATTGAGGGCATGGGCTTTACAGAGACTGCATGCTATTTTAAAAAACGATTCGACCTTCCGGATACAGTGGAAGAAATAAAGCGTGAATGGAACCGTATGGCTTATGAAAAATATGCAAAGGAAGTGCCGCTAAAAAAAGGCGCGAAAAACTTTTTGAAAAAGATCAATGAACAAGGATTAAAAATCGGCATAGCCAGCAGCAACAGCCGCGAGCTTATTATGGCCAGCCTCCGATCCAATGGTGTCGCAGATTATTTTGACTGTATCACTACCTCCTGCGACGTGCCTAAGGGGAAACCTGCTCCCGATGTCTATCTGCGTGTTTCAGATACGCTGGGAGTAACGCCAAAAGACTGCCTTGTCTTTGAAGACGTGCCAAATGGTATTTTGGCAGGGAAAAATGCAGGCATGGAAGTGTGTGCCGTTGAAGATGAATATTCCATAGACCAGCAAGGTGAGATTAAAAAGCTGGCTGATTATTATATAAGGTCATACGATGAAATTTTTGAAAAAACTTACGAGGTGCTTGGATGAAGAAACAATTTCTGCCCACAACGAAGCAGGAAATGGATGAGAGGAAAATAGAACAGCTTGATTTCGTCTATGTGACAGGGGACGCTTATGTGGACCATCCTTCCTTTGGCCATGCCATCATAAGCAGGGTACTGGAATCCCATGGTTATACCGTAGGGATCATTCCTCAGCCTGATTGGCGGCACGTGGAGAGCGTGAAAGTCCTGGGGCGTCCAAGGCTTGGATTTCTGGTCACATCAGGAAATATGGACTCTATGGTAAACCATTATACCGTGTCGAAAAAGCATCGGAAGAAAGATGCTTATACACCGGGAGGAGAGATGGGCAAGCGTCCTGATTATGCAGCTGTTGTCTATTGCAACCTGATCCGTCAGGCATATAAGGATATCCCCATTATTGCTGGGGGGATTGAAGCCAGTCTTCGAAGGCTGGCCCATTATGATTACTGGTCAGATTCTTTAAAACGCTCGGTCCTTATGGACAGCGGTGCAAACCTGATCTCCTACGGGATGGGAGAGCGCTCCATTGTGGAGATCGCCGACGCACTGAATGCCGGGATGGATATCGGGGATATTACCTTTGTCGACGGAACGTGCTACAAGACGAAGCATCTGGAAAATGTATATGACTACGTCATGCTTCCCGATTATGAGGAGCTCTGTGCTGACAAAAAAGAATACGCAAAGAGCTTTTATACACAGTACTGTAATACAGATCCTTTTACGGGGAAAAGGCTGGTGGAACCGTACCATACCGTTTACGTGGTGCAGAATCCTCCGGCAAAGCCCCTGACGACACAGGAGATGGATGATATTTATGACCTGCCTTATTGCAGGACGTACCATCCTATGTATGAAATAGCAGGTGGGATCCCTGCGATAGAAGAAGTGAAATTCAGCCTTGTGAGCAACAGAGGGTGCTTTGGCGGATGCAATTTCTGCGCCCTCACCTTTCATCAGGGAAGGATCATACAGACGCGCAGCCATGAGTCCTTGGTAAAAGAAGCAGTGCTCATGACGGAGGAGCCTGATTTTAAGGGATACATCCACGACGTGGGCGGTCCTACCGCCAATTTCCGCCAGCCATCCTGCGAAAAACAGATGACAAAGGGAGTATGCAAAAACAGGCAGTGCCTGACACCTTCCCCATGCAAAAACCTTCGGGTTGACCATAGGGATTACGTTTCACTGCTTCGCAAGCTGAGAAAGGTGCCGAAGGTTAAAAAAGTTTTTGTAAGGTCCGGAATCCGTTTTGATTATTTGATGCTGGATCCTTCCGATGAATTTTTCCGGGATCTTGTAAAATACCATATCAGCGGACAATTGAAAGTGGCCCCTGAGCATGTGGATGACAAAGTCCTCGCCATGATGGGGAAACCGCCCCATGACGTATACTTAAAATTTACAGAAAAATATAGGCGCATGAATGAAAAGTGTGGCATGAACCAGTATCTTGTCCCCTATCTGATGTCATCCCATCCGGGATGCTCTATGAAAGAGGCAGTGACACTTGCCTGCTACCTACGGGATCTGGGCTACATGCCGGAACAGGTACAGGATTTTTATCCCACACCCTCCACCATTTCCACCTGTATGTACTACACTGGCCTTGACCCTAGGACCATGGAGCCTGTGTACGTGGAGAAAAATCCCCACAGGAAGGCGCTGCAAAGGGCTTTGATCCAATACAGGAAACCGGAAAATTACCAGCTTGTATCCGAAGCGCTGCACTTGGCGGGGCGGGAAGACTTGATTGGATTTTCACCCAAATGCTTGATCAGGCCGGAGAAAAAACCGGCCTTTACAAAACAAAGTACGCAGAGCCGCCGGAAGGGAAATGATCCCTCTTTGCGTACTTCAAAAGAAAGAAGTAAAACGAATAAACAACAGGGAAATGCGTCATCAAAAAAGAAGCGTACCATCAGGAACGTACACAAGAAAAAACAGTAAGGGATGATTAAATGAAGAAAGTAAAAAAAGGAACATACGGTTACATTAAATATCAGAAGATCAGGACATTTTTGATCACCTTCATCTTATTTCTGATCCCCATGGTCATTTACGTTACAGGATATATCCAGACAAAGACGAAATTGAATCTTTTTACCTTTGTTGCCATCCTCGGCTGCCTGCCTGCATGTAAATCTCTGGTGGGCCTGATCATGATCATGATGCAGAAATCCATCTCTCCGGAATTTTATGAAGCGGCGAAAAAATCTAACGGTGATCTGGTGGCCGGTTATGAGCTGGTGTTTACCGCTTATGAGCATACTTCACCTGTGAACACCTTAGTGGTCTGCGGCGATCAGGTGCTCTGTTATACACCGGATGAGAAGACGGATGTTGCTTATCTGGAGAAACACATCTCAAAAATATTAACAGTAAACGGATTTTCCTCAGCCAATGTCAAGGTGATGAAGGATTTTAAAAAATACCAGCAGCGTGCGCAGGAGATCTGCAGCAAGCAGGACCACTTAAGGGAAGGTATACCATTCAAGCCGGACGAAAGATATCCGGAGCTTTCCCGTGACGAATTGATCTACCATACCTTACTTGCAATCTCCCTTTAATCCTGTGTCGATTTTGAGAGCGCAAACCAATTCCTATGGCATCTTTTGCCTAAGACTTTGAAACGAGTACAAACATGAAAGAAATCATAATATCATCCAATGAAGCGGGCCAGCGTTTAGATAAACTACTTGGGAAATATCTGCGTTTGGCCCCTAAAAGCTTTTTTTACAAAATGCTACGAAAAAAGAATATTACGCTCAATGGAAAAAAAGCCCAGGGAAATGAAATATTATCAGCTGGGGACTCGGTAAAGCTGTTTTTATCCGATGATACAATTTCGAAGTTCCAGCAACAGGAATACGCTCCGGTATCTTCGAACAGCAAGCCCACAGGAGAGACCCGGAGACCGCAAAACCTTGACTTGGTCTATGAAGACGACCATATTGCATTGATCAATAAGCCGGCAGGCATGCTTTCGCAAAAAGCGGATCCCAAGGATGTGTCTTTGGTAGAATATTTTATCGAATATTTGTTGGAGAGCGGAAGTATTTCAAAAGAGAGCCTTCAGCTTTTCCGCCCTTCTGTCTGTAACAGGCTTGACCGCAATACTTCCGGTCTTGTGATTGCCGGAAAAAGCCTTGCAGGTTTGCAGACCATGAGCCTGCTATTAAAAGACCGTTCCATGAAGAAATATTACCGTTGTATCGTAATCGGGGAAATGGACCGTGGAGACCATCTAAAGGGATACCTTTTAAAAGACAAGAGCACCAATCAGGTGCGTATTTCCAGCGCACCCCGCACAAAGGATGATAAATGGATCGAGACGGAATACAAAGTCCTGAAACGGGAAGGCGGCCTTACCATGCTGGAGGTCCATCTGATCACCGGGCGGAGCCATCAGATCCGTGCCCATCTTGCATCCATCGGACATCCCATTTTAGGGGATGGAAAATATGGAAATAACAAGATAAACCAGCGTTATAAGAAATCTCATGGAGTGCAATGCCAGATGCTTCACGCGTACCGTCTGGAGATGCCTGAGATAGAAGGGGAATTATCCTATCTTTCGGGAAAGATCTTTTGCGCACCCCTTCCTAAACTGTATCAGAGACTGATGGGAAAAAGCTTTGACAGCGAAGTATAAGTGAGGATAAGAAAATGGCAACTTGGAATACACGAGGCCTGAGAGGCTCTACACTGGAGGAATTGATCAATCGCACCAACGAGGTATATTTGGAAAAAGGCCTCGCCCTCATCCAGAAGATACCCACACCCATCACGCCCATTAAGATAGACAAAGACAGCCGCCATATTACTTTGGCATATTTTGAGCAGAAAAGTACGGTGGATTACATTGGGGCAGTGCAGGGGATTCCTGTCTGCTTCGATGCAAAGGAATGTACGGTTGATACCTTTGCACTTCAAAATATCCATCCCCATCAGGTGGAGTTTATGAAACAGTTTGAGCGTCAGGGCGGAGTTTCTTTTTTGATCCTGTTTTTTTCTACCAGAAACGAATTGTTTTACCTGCCATATAAGGACATGATACGTTTTTGGGAAAGGGCAGAAAAAGGAGGAAGGAAAAGCTTCCGCTATGAAGAGCTGGATCAAGATTATTACATCCAGCCGAAAAACGGTATCCTCGTACCTTATCTGGAATCTCTTCAGAAAGACTTAAATACTAGGGATTGACAAGATAGAAAGAATCTCTTATAATTTGTTAAGCTGTTTTACATGGTAACGAATTATCACTTTAAAGTGATAAATTATTCTGGTTTACTTTTCAATATAGCAAACTGGATCCGCGAAAGGATGAATGGTTATGCAGAAGCTTTTACATACGCCGGAAGGTGTACGTGATATTTACAGCGGTGAATGTGAACAGAAGCTTGCTCTTCAGGAGAAGCTCCACACCGTGATCAAATCATACGGGTATCGTGATATAGAGACGCCCACTTTTGAGTATTTTGATGTTTTTAGCCAGGAGATCGGGACGATCCCATCCCGAGAGCTTTTTAAATTTTTCGACAGGGAAGGGGAAACACTGGTGCTCCGGCCTGATTTTACTCCCTCCATTGCCCGCGCTGCTACAAAGTATTTCTTAAATGAAAATATGGCCATCCGCCTGACTTATCTTGGAAATACTTTTGTGAACAATTCAAGTTATCAGGGCAGGCTCAAGGAGACTACACAGATCGGGGGAGAACTGATCGGGGATGACAGTGCAGATGCAGATGCTGAGATTATTGCCCTTGTGATCCAGATGCTGCAAAACGGAGGCTTAAAGGATTTCCAGATCAGTATCGGCCATGTGGGCTTCTTTTACGCGTTGGCAAAAGAAGCCGGTTTCGAGGGACAGATGATCGATGAACTGAAAGAACTGATCACGAATAAGAATTCTTTCGGTGTACAGAAGCTTTTGGCAAAGCATTCCATCAGCCAGAAGCAAAAAGATGCTTTCGCATCCCTTACGAGTCTGTTTGGCGGCGAAGACATGCTGCTTAGGGCAAAAGAGCTAACGGACAATCAGGAAGCACTGGACGCCATCGAGCGGCTTCAGGAGATATTAAAGATCTTAAAATTATACGGGGTAGAAAAATACGTTTCCTTTGATCTTGGCATGCTCAGCCGGTACATGTATTATACAGGGATCATCTTCCGTGGATATACCTTCGGAACAGGAGATGCCATCATAAAAGGCGGGCGTTATGACGGACTGCTGGCTCATTTCGGAAAAGATGCACCTGCGGTTGGATTTGTGGCGGTGATCGACCAGCTGTTAAACGCTTTATCACGCCAGAAAGTATCCCAGGAGATCCCTGGAAGCCACTGCATGATCATTTACGAACACGAGAAGCAGGCGGAAGCCATCGCGAAAGCATCCGAGCTTCGCGGAAAAGGTATCGATGTGGAATTAGTTCGGATCACGGAAAAACGTACCCGTGAGGACTGCAGGAATTACGCGAGAGAAGCATCCTGTACCCTTGTGGTGGAATTATAAGGAGTCGGAAAATGGAGACGGATAACAGATATTTAACTTTTGCGCTCACAAAGGGAAGGCTTGCAAAACAGACCATGGATCTTTTTGAGGAGATCGGTATTTCCTGCGAGGAAATGAAAGACCCCCAGTCGCGCAAACTGATTTTTGTAAATGAAGAATTAAAATTAAAGTTTTTTTTGGCAAAAGGACCTGATGTGCCCACATATGTGGAGTACGGCGCAGCAGATATCGGGATCGTAGGACGTGATACGATTCAGGAGGAGGGACGCAAGCTGTATGAGGTATTAGACCTTGGCTTCGGAAAATGCAGGATGTGTGTCTGCGGACCGGAGTCCGCAAGGGAGCTTTTAAACGGGCAGCAGCTGATCCGTGTGGCGACAAAATATCCCCATATAGCGAAAGATTATTTTTACAACAAAAAGAACCAGACG
>JALFIB010000177.1 GCA_022776305.1 Lachnospiraceae bacterium | reverse complement strand
TTCGCATAAATGGATTCCATAATCTCCTCATGGGAATACCCTTTTTCCCTGCGTTCCTGATACATATTCAGAAGTTCAATATCCCGGTACTGGGAAATATTGTATTTTACATTGGTCATTCCAAGCTCTTCGCCCTGATAGATATAGGGAGTTCCCTGCATACCATGAAGCATCAGCGCCAGCATCTTCGCCGATTTTTCCCTGTAGATCCCGTCATCTCCAAACCGTGACACGGCTCTTGGCAGATCATGGTTGTCAAGAAATAGACTGTTCCATCCTTTCTGGTACAATTTCGTCTGCCATTTTGTAAATACCTCTTTGAACTTCACAAAAGGAAGAGGTGCCAGATCCCATTTTTCTCCATTCGGCTGCTGGTCTAAAACAATGTGTTCAAATTGGAATACCATTGACAGCTCCGAGCCGTCCGGATTGCTGTACAAAAATGCCCGCTCCGGCGTTGCGCTCCACGCCTCACCTACTGTGACAAGTTCATTTTGCTGGAATACAGCTTTGCTCATCTCCTTCAGGTAAGGATGAAGCATGGCACCTTCCGCCATCACACCACGGTCCGGTTCTTTGCCGATCAAATCAATGACATCCAGACGGAAGCCACCCACACCTCTGTCCACCCACCACTGGATCATTTTGTAGATTTCTTCCCGTACCTTTGGGTTTTCCCAGTTCAGATCAGGCTGTTTTACAGAAAATTGATGAAGATAATACTGCCCGCATTCCGGTACCCACTCCCATGCCGGCCCGCTGAATGTTGATTTCAAATCACTGGGATACGTCCCCTCTTCCCCGTCACGCCACACATAATAATCGTGATAGGGATTTTGCCTGCTTTTTTTGGCCTCTTGAAACCACGGGTGTTCATCTGATGTATGGTTCAGTACAAGGTCCATAATGATCTTGATATTTCTCTTGCCTGCTTCTTCAATCAGCCGATCCATATCCGAAAGTGTCCCGAAAATCGGATCGATATCCTGATAATCCGATATATCGTAACCATTATCGTCCTGTGGGGAACGATAGACCGGAGACAGCCAGAGAGCATCCACACCCAATTCCGCCAAATAATCCAGTTTTGCAATGATCCCGTTTAAATCACCAATGCCGTCACCATTACTGTCATAAAAGCTTCGAGGATAAATCTGATAAATGACTGCCTTCTTCCACCATGGAATATCTCGCATTTCTTACAACTCCTTTCATTTAGGGCTTCCTTATAATACTTATATTTGTATAATAACATTCCATAATACGTCTATAAATACCGCTATTTTATTGTTTTTATACCATATTACCGCTTTTTTGTCCCAATATGAAAATAATCTAGCATTTTGATATATTTTAAAGTATACTGTTTGTAACACCGGACAGGAAAACGATGGAACAGAACCTATGCCGGAAAATGAAAGGAGAAAACACTGTGCAAAATTATCTTTTTTCCATATTTCCGAATGAAAACTTTATTGATCTGGGTCTGTACCAGTACGGCTGGGAGCAGTGTACACCGGGACACTCTTTTGGTCCTGCGGCCCGTAATCATTACTTGTTTCATTACGTCATCTCAGGCACCGGTACGCTCACAGCCGATGACTCGAAAGGTGTGACACAAACCTATTCCATCAAAACAGGTCAGGGTTTTATGATTTTTCCCGGCCAGATCACTATGTATACAGCCTCAAAAGATGTTCCCTGGGAATATGCGTGGCTGGAATTTGACGGATTAAGGGTCAAGGAAGCCATAGAGATCGCCGGGCTTTCCTTTGACAACCCCATTTACCATGCAAGGTCAAAAGACCTGCGAGAAGAAATGATGAATGAAATGATGTATATCGTGCACCACAGTGATGCGCCGCCTTTCCACCTCATCGGACACCTTTACCTGTTTCTGGATTATCTGACCCGTTCTTCAGCACAGCTTTACAATTCAAAACACAGCAAGCTGCGTGATTACTATATAAAAGAGGCACTTACTTACATTGAACAGAATTTTCAAAATGATATCTCGGTAGAAGATATTGCAGCCGTCTGTGGGCTGAACAGAAGTTATTTCGGGAAAATATTTAAAGATACCGTAGGAAAATCACCTCAGGAATTCCTACTGAATTACAGGATGATCAAAGCTACGGAACTTTTGAAGCTCACCGCATTGTCCGTGGCAGATATCGGCAATGCGGTAGGATATCCCAATCCTCTTCATTTTTCCAGAGCTTTCAAAAATGTTTATGGAATCTCTCCAAGAACATGGAGAAATGAGAACAGCACATGGAGATAAATTTTATTTCAAAAACCATTCTTTCATGGTGTCAAAGATCTTTACTAATTCTTTTTCTTCAATAATATACGGAACCATGGAATACAGGTATTTTAGGAAAGGGCGGCTGAAGACGCCCTTTTTGTATGCAAACTGCTGGTACCCTTCCAGAGTTTCCGGGTCATAGACCTCGATGCAGGTGCATCTGGAGGCGGTGCAACTGCTCCTCATTTAAAAATCCCATGGAAGCGCACAGGTCGATCTTGCACTCCCGGTGCATGGTCTCAAAAGCGTGGATCGCCTGATCAAATTCTTTCCCTGTCAGCGCTCTTCCCGCCGTCACGATGGAGAAACGGTCCACACCTTCCCTTTCATTCATTTTACATGCTTCCACGATTTTTTCTTCCGGAAGAAAATCGTAAACCTCGCAGTTTGTGTGATTGTGGGCAGACTGCGCACAGTATTTGCAGTCCTCCGGGCAGCGTCCGCTCCGTCCGTTGATGATGGAGCAAAGGTCTACCTTATCCCCAATAAAATAAGCCCGGATGCGGTCAGCACCCTCACAGAGTTCTTTTAAGTCACAGGTGAGAAAAAATGACAAGTCATCCCCCTTCTGAAAAAATAGGAAGACCCACTAAGCCCAGTACCATATAGGCTATCACCGAGACTGCACCCATTTTTGAACCAAGAAGTAATCCGGCAAGGGTGGTAAATAAAAACTGCAGGGTAAAGGGAACGACCGGGATGGGAATTTTAATAAAAGCTCCCACCGCAATCAGTGCAGTAAACAAGCTGCAATACATTAAATTTTTTGTCCGATTCATTTGTCAACCTCTCTATATTTTTAGTTGACATTAGTATAACAAAAAACTCCTTCTGTCAACTATATATTTAATTTAGTTAACATTTTACCCCTGTTTATTTCACTGCCATAAGCAGTCAAGCGAATATTTGAAATCTACTTCGAAATAAGAAATCTGATCCCGTCACCCTATATAAACTATGTAAATTTCATGTATAACACATAGTTTTTGTTTTTCTGCTGGACGTACGGATGGATATCTAGTAAAATACCCATGATCTTATGAGGAGGTTTCTGTTATGGCAAAAGTAAAAGCATTTTTAAAGCGGAAGGATATTATCATTTCTGTAAAACGATATGGAATTGATGCTTTGGGCGCCATGGCCCAGGGACTTTTCTGTTCCCTTCTGATCGGAACCATTATTAATACCTTTGGTACACAGTTCCACATCCCCTTTTTGACGATGACGGTGGCTACGGTAAACGACACAGCTTACACCGTGGGCTCCCTTGCATCTGCCATGAGCGGCCCTGCCATGGCGGTGGCAATCGGCTACGCCCTTCACTGTCCGCCTCTCGTACTGTTTTCTCTGATCACAGTGGGGTTTGCATCCAATGCACTGGGCGGCGCCGGCGGTCCTTTGGCTGTACTTTTTGTTGCGATCTTGGCATCCGAGATTGGAAAAGCTGTATCCAAAGAAACGAAAATTGATATCCTTGTCACACCGCTCGTTACCATCGGTGTTGGTGTTGCCCTGTCTGCATGGTGGGCTCCGGCCTTGGGCAGTGCTGCCATGAAGGTGGGAAGCCTTATTATGTGGGCAACAAATCTCCAGCCATTTTTGATGGGGATTCTTGTTTCCGTTCTGGTGGGCATCGCCCTCACCCTTCCCATTTCCTCTGCAGCTATCTGCGCTGCGCTGGGCCTTACGGGACTTGCGGGAGGTGCTGCTGTGGCAGGATGCTGTGCACAGATGGTGGGCTTTGCGGTCATGTCATTTCCGGAAAACCGCTGGGGCGGCCTTGTTTCGCAGGGAGTAGGCACATCCATGCTGCAGATGGGCAATATCGTGAAAAACCCGAAGATCTGGATCGCCCCCATCCTCACCTCCGCCATCACAGGCCCCCTTGCAACCTGCGTTTTCCATTTGGAGATGAACGGCACGCCGGTGTCATCCGGTATGGGAACCTGCGGATTTGTGGGACAGATCGGCGTATACACAGGCTGGATGAACGATATTGCAGAAGGAGTAAAAACTTCTGTCACCGCCTTTGACTGGGCGGGGCTTCTTCTCATTTCCTTTATCCTTCCGGCGATCCTTTGCCCGTTGATCAATATGGCCCTTCGAAAGATTGGATGGGTAAAAAAAGGGGATATGGCTCTTTCCTGAGTCATACCCCTTTTTCTATGCTTATTCTTGTATCCCTTTTTCAAATCGAATGCAATTTTCTTTATTAATAATGTCAGGATTGTGGGAGCGAAGCACGGAACAATTCCTATGGGATCAGGCTCCCGTCCTGCGGCTGTCGTATTTTGCCTTATACTTGGAATATACGATAGTCTGTTTGCTGTACAGCCCAAAATATCCGGAACATGCATAGCTGACTGCTACTGCGATCAAATAATAGGATGCACCCTGAAAACCAAACAGCTCAAATGCGATCAAAATGGAAGTGATCGGGCAGTTCGTCATGCCGCAGAAAAGCGCTGCCATACCGGCGGCTGCACAGACGGAAGGTGACAATCCGATCAGCTGTCCCATCACACATCCAAAGGTAGCCCCAATGCAGAAAGAAGGTACGATCTCACCGCCGCGGAAACCTGCTTTCATAGTAAGGGCCGTCAGCAGGATCTTCCACAAAAATGCCGAAGGATTTGCTTCACCGTGTTCTACAGCCCGCTCGATCAGGTTGCTTCCTGCTCCCATATAATCGGTAGTCTGAAGCAGTGTTGTGATCGCGATTATGACCAGTCCGGCAACCACGACCCGGATATATGGATTTTTCAGCCAACGCTTGTAAAATTCCCCTGCCCCTTTTAAGGCAAGGCAGAAAAGAATGCTCACCACTGCACAGCCGGCTGCGATCACCACCATTTTTACCCCGGTAACCATAGTCAGCTCCGGAATATTTGACACATGGAAGGATTCCGGATGGATTCCGATCCCGGCAGCAAACTTTGAAGCGATCAGGGCGGAGATCACACAGGGCAGCAGTGCCGAATAATACATGATCCCTACGCTGACCACCTCCATGGCGAAAACTGCCGCCGCCATAGGTGTCCCAAACACAGCAGCAAAGGCTGCACTCATACCGCACATGACCATAACGTGGCGATCTTCCCGATCCAGACGGAACCATCTTCCCAGCTGGTTGCCTATGCTTCCTCCAAGCTGGATAGCAGCACCCTCTCTTCCGGCTGAGCCGCCGGTCAAATGGGTCAGAGCCGTGGCTACAAATACAAGCGGAGCCGAACGCAGTGGCACATCGTCCTCTGCACGGATAGTGGAAAGCACCTGATTCGTTCCTCTGTCCTCCTGTCCGATCTTCTGGTATAAAAATACGATGCACAAACCTGCCACGGGAAGCAGGTAAAATGTCCAGCTATGGCCTGCCCTGAAATTTGTCACATAAGTGATCACATAGGCAAACAAGCTGCTGACGCCGCCTACCAGATAACCCACCAATATGGCCAGAACCATCCATTTGAAAAAGTTTCCCACACTTCGCTGAAACCCTTGCCGGTACTCCAACGCCGTATCTTTTATCACACTTTTGTTCTCATCTTTCTTGTTTTCTTTTTCCATAACCCAACACTCCTCCGTTGTCAGTTCTCATACGCTTCTGCCATCCGGCAGAGCATGTCATGAAACCCCGGTACCGTTTTTTTCAGACGGACCAGATGCCCTTCTTTATCTAAAAAACAATGCTCCGACTGTGCGGTACAGACCATCTCCTGTGTGCCCGCTTTTTGCATCTTATACTCCAGCACAAGCCGCACTCCTTTAAATTCTTTCACAGCCACAAAAATCTCCACTTCATCACGGAATGTGGTGCTCTCTTTATACTGGCACTGTACCGAAGTCACCGGGGAAATAATACCCGTTTCTTCCAGCTTATCGTATCCCCATCCAGCCTGTTCTAAAAAATCCACCCTTGCCTCTTCCATCCAGCGGATGTAGTTGGAATGGTGTGTAATGCCCATTCGGTCAGTCTCATAGTATTGTACCGTATGCTTATATGGACAAATCTCCATATTTTTCCCACCTTTATTTAAGAAATTAAAGCTTCCTATCCACATTCAAACATTAAGACAGCGCAAATGTCTTGTGGATCAGTTTTACTTCGCCCTATATACTATCATAATTTTTGAAACATGGACAGAAAAAACTATTTAGATATTTTTCTAAATAGTTGTTGACATTTTATTATTTAACGCATACACTGTATTTAGAAATATTTCTAAATACTTTCCAAAGGAGGAAATGCATGTCTTTTGCAGAAACTTTTAAAGCCTTGTCCGATCCGGTCCGGCGTGAGATCCTCCAGCTTCTGAAAAATGGCAGGATGTCTGCCGGAGAGATTGGAAGTCATTTTGACATGACAGGAGCCACGATTTCTTATCACCTCAGTGTCCTGAAGAAAGCGGATCTTGTCACAGAAACGAAAATGAAGAATTTTGTTTATTATGAATTGAATGCCTCCGTTGTGGAGGAGATCATGCTCTGGCTATCAGAGCTAAAAGGAGGAACTGACCATGATGAAAAAGTATAAAAAGAGAATTATCATTTCCAGCGTAATAACACTGCTGCCCATTCTGGCAGGGCTCATACTCTGGAACCGCCTGCCTGATACCATCGCCACACATTTCGGCAATGACAATGTGGCAAATGGCTGGAGCAGCAAGCCTTTCGTGGTGTTTGCCATGCCCCTGCTGCTGCTCGGGCTTCACCTTTTCATCCTTTTTGTGACTATGAACGATCCGAAAAGAAAAAACATCAGTGAAAAAATGTTCGGCTTTCTCATCTGGTTCGTTCCGGTGCTCTCAGTGTTCATCTTTTCCATTACCTACTGCAACGCCCTTGGCATGAATGTAAATATCGGAATGGCCGTAAATATCATCGTTGGTATCGTCTTCCTCGTGATCGGAAATTACCTGCCCAAATGCAAACAAAATTATACGGCAGGAATCAGGATCCCTTGGACTTTAAACAGTACGGAAAACTGGAACCGCACCCACCGGCTAGCGGGATGGCTCTTCATGCTTGGAGGAATCCTGTTCTTTCTCAACGCTTTCCTCCAATGGTCCGGAATGTTCTTCGTCATCATAGTGATCGCGCTCCTGCCGGAAGTTTATTCTTTCCTTTTATACAAAAAGGGGATTTAAAGCGGATATCCGCAATCCGCTACTTCATGCTCCGCGCATTTGAAGTGGGGAACTTACTTGATTCGGCTAAACCGTCACCTGCTGGCGCCGGATCAGGATGTAAGAGGCTGCCAGCCCTGCTACACTTGCAACAATTGCAAAAACCACCCAGTTCTGAAGGGGGATGCTTCCGGCGAAGCCCGCCGCAGCATTCCCTATTTTTCCGAATAATGAATTGGGAGCAGACTCCACGGCGTCTGCGATCCGCGGAACACCGAGAAATCCTATCATCCAAAGGGCCCACAGTGTCCAAAAGGCTTTTCTCCCGAACCGCATGATCAAGATGCCGCATAAACATCCTGCCACCGCAAGGATCAAAGCAGCTAAAAGCCCCCATTTCAGCAAATAAGGCTGAAAATCTATTTCGTTTTCCCAGCCGGGATACAACATTTTCAAGAAGCTGTTTTCTACCGCATTCAGCACCGCCAAAAATGCCACATTTAAAATGCATCCTGCAAAGCTAACGGTAAAATAGGAGGCCCAGAAATACTTCCGTGTAAATCCCATGGAAATCTCAAGGTTAAAATGGACACTGACCTCAACGGCCAGAAGCAACACAATAAAAAGTGCAGCGACACAGCCTCCCACTACCGTCCCGGCTGCAAAATAACTATTCACATCTTTATCTGTTCTCATAATGATCTGACACAGTATGACACCAACTATATAGAATCCAAAAATCAAGGCTGTCACAGAAAGCCAATCCGGCCAAAGTACCTTGATCTGTTTTTTGAAAGCATCTGCCATCTTCTCCCCCTCCTATCTGCGAACCTCTATTTTTCTCAATATACTTTGCACCAGAATATCAGCCAGCAAAAACACAAGGGCTCCGGCAGCTGCCACAGGCGCATAATTTCTGCCGATACAGGACTGCATCAGTTCCACCATGGTTTTGTCAGAAACCGCCACACAAAATCCGACGATGCCTCCACCTGCCAAACCCACCAGCAGCATGACGATAAGTCCACCTTTGCCCCATTTCAGGCTGACCGCCCCAAGTATGGCGCACAATGCGCCAAGTATCAAAAATGCACCCACAAATAGCCAGATCAATTTCATCCCATCACGGGCTACATCTCCCGGGGTTACCTTCCATATCAATGCAATGGCTCCCAGCTCCACAGCCATAAAACAGAATAAGCTGAGGAAGATCCCTCTCACCGCATGTCTTCTCGTCACATTCACAGAAACTAAGATGGAAAATGCATTCTGGAACCATCCTATACTGATCACCATCAGGACAAAGATTCCGGCAAACATGAGATAATACGGGAATATTCCCAGAATAACTTCTGCCATATTTTCTGAATGCCCAAACTTCTCTGTACTGAAGCCACCCAGCAGTATCATAAGGAAAGCCATACCGAAAGACAGTCCCACTCCCGTCAAAGTCTCTCTGGCCCAGAAACAAAAGCCCATTTTTCCCATCCGACTCAGCTTTCTCCCATTACTCATGTCTCGTCTCCTCCCCGCACAGTGCCACAAATACCTTCTGCAGGCTCAGCTTCTGGATACTCACATCGTAACCCTCCGTGATCTTTTGTCCCGGCTTCAGGAGGACTGTCACCCCTTTGCTCCTTCCAAGATGTTCCTCATGATGGACCTCCATCCCCTCTATAGCCCGGTCCACTTCATCCTCATGACCGCTGATGTGAAAACTGCGATCCAGCAGATCCTGTGTATTTTCTTTTAAAAGGATCTTTCCGTGGTCTACGATGATCACCTCTTCCAACACTTCCGCCGCCTCTTCAATAATATGGGTAGACACAACGAAGGTCCGCCCTGTTTCTGTAAACTCCTCCAGAAGCAGTTCATAAAAACGCTCTCTGGCCACCACATCCAGACCTGCAACCGGTTCATCCAAAAAAGTAAATTCCGCCTTGCTGGCCAACGCCACGACGATAGTGACCATAGAAAGCATTCCCTTGGATAGCTTGCTGATCTTCTTCTTTACATCCAGCTCAAACTCTTCTACCAGTCGTTTTTCCATCTCTTTATCCCAGTAAGGGAAAAACGTAGCGGCGATCCGAAGATACTCTTTCACCTTCATGCTGTTTGCATTGCTCCCGGTCAGCGGGCTTAATTCTCTGGAAAAACACAAGTGGCGCAGTACCTCAGGATTCTCCCACACCGGCTGTCCGTCAAAGGTCACTTCCCCTGATGTGGCAGGGTTTTGGGAAGTCAGGATTGATAAAAGCGTAGTCTTTCCTGCGCCGTTCCTGCCGATCAAACCATAAATTTTTCCTGATTCCAACTTCAGGTCAACACCGTGAAGCACTTCTTTTTTTCCATATTTTTTTACAATACCCTTAGCAATCAATTCACTCATTTCTTTCCCCTCCGTCTTCTGATTTCTCGATCATAGCGATCAGCTCCCGCTTCGTAATTCCCAAAGAACCCGCCTCTGCCAGCAGGCTCTTCACATAGTCGTCATAAAAATGCTCTTTTCTCTTTTCCATAATCTTCTTTTTCGCCCCCGCAGTTACAAACATCCCTATCCCACGCTTTTTGTACAATATTCCTTCATCTACCAAAAGATTGATCCCTTTCGCAGCTGTGGCCGGGTTGATGGCATACAGCTTTGCCAGCTCATTGGTGCTGGGAACACGCTCTTCCTCCAAAATGATGTCGCGGAGAATATCGTTTTCAATCATCTCTTTGATCTGGATATAAATGGACTTTTCCTGTGTCAGGATCTCATTCACGCGCTTCACTTCCTTACTTATATGGTTCATTACTTATGTAATTAACCATATCACCAAGAATCTGTTTTGTCAACAGGTGATTGGGGAAATTTTTAAAAATATATATGGCATCTTTGGGCCTTGGTATCAAAAAAGACCACATGGCGGGCAATGATGCCGGTCATGTGGCCTTGCTGTTTTCAACCTATTACGAAAGCGGATGGTTTACAACTTTCAGCTGGGATGTCCTCCGCTTCAAGTGCGAGGAGCGCAAAAGCTATCCAAGATACGCCAGCAAAAGTTTCAAAGTATTCTCAGCACCCTTTCGATGAGAACGTTCATACCCATGGGAGGCGTATACACCGGGCCCGATCAGTCCATGGCGGATGTCATATCCCGCTTTCAGCGCAGCATCCACATCTGAGCCGTAATGTGGATATACGTCCACCGCAAAATCAAGCTTCTTCTCCTTCGCTGCGCGTACCAGATCCGACACGATCTTATAATCATATGGCCCTACGCTGTCCTTTGCACAAATGGATACCATGGTCTCGTCACAATCGAGGCCATCCCCAACACATCCCATATCCACCGAGATCATCTCTGTGACGCCATCCGGGATACCTGCGCAGCCTCCATGTCCCACTTCCTCATAAGAGGTGATCAATACATAAACGGTGCGATCTGGTACCACACCCGCTTCCTTCAAGTACTTTGCATACCCCAGCAGGATCCCCGTACTGAATTTATCATCTAAAAAACGGCTCTTAATAAATCCGCTCTCCGTAATCACCGTTCTTGGCGAAAAGCAGACAAAATCCCCCGTCATGATCCCAAGCTTTTCCACATCTTCTTTTGATTTTACCAATTCGTCCAAAACAGCTTCCATATTGTCATAGCTGCGCTTTGTGTCATTGTATTCCCCATTTACATGGATCGAAGCATTCTCCAGCTGGAATGTGGCATCGTAAACCTTTCCTTCTCTTGTATAAACCTTGCAGTTTTCCGTCTCTGCGTTATTGGGGTTCATTCCCCCGATATTCGTCAATTTCAGCCTGCCGTTGTCTTTGATCCCAGACACCATTGCCCCCAGAGTATCCATATGGGCAGCCAGCAGAATCCCATTTTCCTTTTCTTTTCCGCCCTCTCCGTCTCTCTCATTTTCACCCAGCTTTACGAGTACAGCACCTTTTGCTGTCAGCTTGGGCTCATAACCCATAGACTCAAATTCTTTTTTCACAAACTCAGCCGCCATATGGGTAAAACCGCTGGGGCTTGGCACAGCAAGAAGCTTCGATGTAATTTCCATAATATAGTCAATATACTGTTTCACCGGTGTCTCTCCTTCACAATAATTCTCTTCTACTCTGTCATTGCAAACATAGTCCTGCATATCTTTTTCCCGGACTCCGTTTTGAAAATTTTCTGGTATACACTCTGAATCGATTTCATAGGACTGCTTTCTTCAAACAGATTCACCAGAAAATCTGCCTCCACCAAAATCTGGTAATCTGCGTCATCGATCCCTGTGTACGTATGATGATGCCCTACTAAATAAGATACACGTTCCACCTGTGGCTCTGAAAACCCACATTTTTTCATCATTTTCTCCGCCTGCTCCGGTCCCAACGCTTCCTGCAGCTTACCGCCGCATTCCCCATAGAGTGCTTCCGCCGGCTTGATTCCGATATCATGTACGTATGCAGCTGCTTCCAATATGGTCTGGAGTTCTTCATCCAGCCCCTCCATCTGGCCGATCAGCCGTGCAAAACTGTGTACCTTGGCAAAATGCTGGATCCGACTTGGATCACCTGCATAATATGCAATCATTTCCTGATATAAGCAGTTTAATATCTGAGTATTCTTGTCCGTCATTGTCTGTACTCCTTTTCTCAAATTCTAAAATAGCTGTGTATTTTCTTTCCTTATGATTCTTCATCCTTTATCTGGCTTTCCTGTTTGATTTTCCGTACCGTCTCAAGGGGCAGCCCAATACGTTCCGCAATCACTCGTTCATCCAAAAGGTCGATCAGGTTTCTCGCATTAGCCAGTTTGTTTTCCTCTCTACCTTCTTCTCTACCTTCTTCTCTGCCTTCCTGCATTCCTTTATCCACCAGCATCTGTCCCAATCTCGTCATACTTATCGCCTCCACTATCTCCTGCAGATCCGCAGGCTCTAAAAATTTGTCTGCCATAGCTCCAGCGAGATTCTCCATTTAGCTCCTTTCCGCCGCTATATGGAAAATTGTCCTGCTTTTACTATAACAAAAAATGTATTTACAGACAATGGTTTTCGCTTTGTGTTTTCGTATTGAGTATAAGCTCCCGAATATGGGATCAATGAAATAAAATTTTAACTGCC
>JALFIB010000155.1 GCA_022776305.1 Lachnospiraceae bacterium | reverse complement strand
GTATTAAATACGATCTCACTGACAACTTCTTTTGTGGATCCAATACTTGTGCCCGTAAACACTGTACCATCTTCTAGTATGAGAAAAGCCTTCATATTATTAGAACTCCTTTCCTTTTGCTGCATATTTATTCATTACCTGACATATGCTCAAATTGCTACGATTCTACCATATCTTGTTTTATATTTCAATGATTTTCTAAGATATTTTGAAATTTTAAAATCCAGTTTAGCTTCAACGGCTAATATCCTTCGAAGAAAGCGGTCTGCGGATTGAAAGCTGAACTGCTGCTGTTTCACTTTTCTTCTCCTTTTGCATAGGATAAAAGTAAGTGAATGCAGGAGTATCCATATGAATCTTCTCGCCCAAGCCAAGATACGGGCTGCCCAGAACAACATGGTAGATACGGGAACGCTGCAGATTACAGCCGTATCCCAGCAAAATATCCCCATTGAAAATGCATCGGTACAGATTTCCTATACGGGAGATCCTGATAATGTGATTGAAGAAATACAGACTGATGGAAACGGCCAGTCTGAGATCCTGACTTTAAATACCCCGCCCATCGAATACAGCCTCCAGCCATCTGAGATCATGCCTTATGCAGAATATACAATCCGCGTGACCGCTTCCGGCTTTGAACCTATTGTCATAAGTGGCATAGAAGTGCTCAGCACACAGCTTTCCCTGCAGCAAGTACGAATGCGCCCTCAGGAGATCGGTGAGCAGCCTGACACCATCGCCATCCCGGACCATACCCTTTACGGCATCTACCCGCCAAAAATTGCAGAAGCTGAGATAAAACCGGTAAATATAAGCGGTGAGATCGTTCTGGATCAGGTAGTCGTCCCTGAGTACGTTGTGGTCCATGACGGGCCTCCAAGAGACACCTCTGCAGGAAATTATTACGTGCGTTACAAAGATTATATTAAAAATGTGGCCAGCAGCGAAATCTACGCCACCTGGCCCTATGAGACACTGATCGCCAACATCCTTGCCATCCAGTCCTTTACCATGAACCGGATCTACACAGAGTGGTATCGCAACAAAGGTTTTAACTTTACCATTACCTCCTCTACTGCTTACGACCAGAAATGGATACGGGGCCGCAACATTTTCGAAAGTATTGATGAAGCGGTAGAGGATGTCTTTTTGCACTATCTGTCCCGCCCCAACGTCCGCCAGCCTATCTTGACCCAGTACTGCGACGGCCAGAGGGTACAGTGCCCGCAGTGGCTCTCCCAGTGGGGAAGCGCAGCATTGGGAGAACAGGGCTACGAAGCCATTGAGATCATCCGGAATTACTACGGTGACTCTATGTACATCAATATGGCAGAAGAAGTCTCCGGCATCCCGGAATCTTACCCGGGCTTTCCGCTCTCCATAGGCTCCGTGGGATCAGACGTGATAAAGATTCAGGAGCAGCTTAATGCGATCTCCGATAATTATCCCCTGATTCCCAAATTAACTCCTGACGGTGTTTTCGGAGAACAAACGCAGGACGCTGTACGCACCTTCCAGTCCATTTTCGGGCTGACACAGGACGGCGTGGTGGGACCGCGTACCTGGTACCGGATACAGGATATCTATGTGGCTGTCACACGGCTGGCAGAGAATGTGTGAGGTGAATCGGAATCGTGCATTGGTGCAAGCATGAGATCCATTTTTTTATCTCCAATCCTATGATGTTAAGGTCAAAAGATGCCATATAAAAAGCCGCAGGCCAGTCACCTGCAGCTTTTTATTTTTATACTTCTAAAATTTTCATCGGAGGATGCTCCTCAACCTAATGATAATTTTTGTAGTGCTTTTATTAAACATATTTATAGAATTATATATTTTCATGAGTGCCGTATTCCATTACTGAATTGTTCTATAGACGTTGCCCGTGCTGCCATCTTGTGATAGAATTTCAAGGTTTCAAGATCCTTTTCAGTATTAATCTGTACACGAAGCTCTTCCGGAATCTCCCCTATATCTTCCAGAAGGGCAAATATCATGCTTCGTATTCCCTGCCCTATTCCACGCTCTAAGCCTTGCTCTAAACCTTGCTCTATTCCTTGTTTCATTCCTTGTTTTAAAGCATCTTCCCTAATTGCGTCAAATTCATCTTTCATCAATTCCTTCAATGCTTCACACATGTTCCCCACCTCCTGAAATTGTACTGCATTCGCACATACGATTATATCTGATCTCCCCTACACTTTGCAAGATCAATGGAAGTAAAAGGAAAAATGCATAACAAATATAGAAAAAATACGACATAGGTGTGATACGGTTCATAATGATTTCAGGGTCATACAGAATATTAGTCTGATCCAGCAGGACTGCCCCGGCTGTGATGGTAATACAGAAAAAGAATGTGATTACAAAGCTTCTATCTCTGTTGTCAAACCGGTAAATGGAAAACGCCGTCCTTCCTTTCAAAGAATACCCTCTTGCTTTCATGGATGCTGCGCTTTCCAAAAATTCTTCCAGCGTCCATGTGATCAATATGGAAAGCACTGAAAGACTGTTTCTTATTTTAGTAAAAAGATTCCCTTCCCCGATTCCTTTTCCGATCCCACTTCTTGCAAGGCTTATCTTTTTTCCTCGTGCTTTGATCCTTGGGACACTTCGAAGCAGGATAGACAGGAATAATGAGAGCTTCGGAGAGATTTTTCCAAATAAATAGATTACTTTATCGGAAGAAAACACAGAAAATACGCAGGAAAAAATCATGGCAACAGAGGCAGCACGAATTCCTATCACCAATCCGTATATCACTGATTCCAGCGTAATGTGGTTCCCGATAAAATTAGTTCCAAGAGATGTAACACCAAAGTGATTATAATAGGAATAGATCCCGGCGTAGACAAAAATCAGCGGGATCAGACATAGATTAAATATGAGTGCACGTTTTCCATTTAATTTTACCGAATAGAAAAATGCGCATAAATAAGAAACAGCCAGAAAAGCGGGATGGGTAAATAAAACCGCTCCCGCAATGGCTGCTGCAAAATAAATAAAATTGATCATCGGATGGTAACTATCAAACCGCATCTTCTTCTCCGCCCATCATTCCGTATTTTATTTTTATCCTGTCCAGCTTTTCCAACATCGGTTTTTCCAGCACAAAAAGTGTCAGTATGGTCGCTGCTGCATGCACCAGATTTACCGGAAGTCCGGAAAGGTAGATCCCCGCCGCAGACGTCCAATTGATACTGGAGCTCATGGTAAATAAGGTACACGTATCAAGAATAGGGCCAATGATAAGCATCACTATTACTCCGCCGGTCACAGACGTTGCAATACGTTTCTCCTTTCCTATCAGACCTTTTCCTGTAAGAACTGCCGCTAAGAATCCGGCGATCCCAAAGGCGAACATCTGCCATGGTGTCCACGGTCCCTGTCCAAAAATAAAATTGCTGACAAAACCACTCAAAGCTCCTGTGAGAAAACCGGCTTCCGGTCCAAAAGCCATTCCCGTGATCATAATGATCCCTGTGATGGGTTTAAAGAAAGGTACCATCATAAAGGCTGCTCTGGATGCCACGGCAATGGCACTCATTACCGCTATGGTCACCAGTTCCCGTGCTTCCGGCCTGCGCCGTTCAAAGCTGGCAAAAAATGGAACCATGGCATACAGGATCAAGAGCAGGCTGCAAAGATAATACCTCCTGTCCCCAAATTTCCATGAGACCATCAGTGTTCCCGGCATTGCGATAAAAATAAACAAGAGCATAACTATTCTTCTTTTAAAATTATATCTTTCCTTTATAGGTTCCTTTTGCATAAATCGATCACATCCTCATTTGTTACAGCATTTTTAAATACGTGGCGGCTCATCCGGTTTGCTGCAGTGGTGTAAAAGCTATTCTGAGAGAAAAAGCGGTTTGGCGTATTGGTAGTGATAATGCTTCCATCAAAAAACATGCTGACAAGGTCTGCATATTTTGCACAGAATTCCACGTCGTGGGACACCATGATAATGGTAACTCCGCGTTGTTTCAGACGATTTAGGATTTCTGCAAACTGCTGCTTAAAAAAGTTGTCGATCCCCTTTGTAGGTTCATCCAGCAAAAGTATTCTGGGTTCTGTGAGAAGAACCTTTGCCAGAGCTGCCCTTTGCTGTTCGCCGCCTGAAAGATCAAAGGGATGGCTGTCCAACAATTCCGTTATCTCGCAGATTGCAGCCACCTCTTCTATCCTTTGCTTCTCCTCTTCTCCTTTTTTCTTCAGCATTTCCTCCAGCTCCTCACGGACAGTTTTCTTCACAAAAAGGCTCTGGGGATCCTGGGGAAGCAAGGCAAGGTTCCCCTGAAACAGCTCTGTTGATCTGTATTTATTTACCGGCTTTCCCTGAATATACACCTTTCCCCTGTATGGCCTGCATATATTGCAGATAGCCTTCAGAGCAGTAGACTTTCCCGTACCATTACAGCCCACAATGGCATACAGTGTTTTTTCCGGCACCTGCAAGCTGATCCCTTTTAGTACATCCGGTGCTTCCTTTTCATAGCGAAACCATACTTCCTTCATCACAACAGCCGGAGTTTTTATGTCGTCAGGATCTATCTTTCCCTTTTCATCGACTTCCGTTTTTTCTATCGTCTTGTTCTCGAAAACCTTGTCGAGCCAGGCACCTGCCTCTCTCACCGTCAGCGGGCAGGATGCTTTTGGATTTTCTGAAAATGCAGGATAACTTTTCTCTACCTCATAAAATACCTGTACTGGTGTGGGCATGGCAGCAAACATTTTGTTATTCTGTTCTTTCAGAAATCCTCCCACAAGCCTTGGTTCATCATCAGCAATCACTTTTCCGCCATCCAGTACCACAACTTTATCCGATGCACTGAAAATGTCTTCCAGCCTGTGCTCTGTGATAATAATGGTGGTACGAAGCTCCCGGTTGATTTTTCGCACTGTATTTAAAAAATCCGATGCTGCAATGGGGTCAAGCTGGCTGGTAGGTTCATCGAGGATCAGTATTTCCGGCTGCATAGCCATAATAGAAGCCAGATTTAATAGCTGCTTCTGCCCTCCCGACAATTCCGTCACATTTTTATGAAACCAGTTCTGTATTCCAAAATAACTGGCCATCTCTGCCACACGAAGGCGGATGGTTTTCTGATCCATCCCTAAGCTCTCCAGACCAAAAGCAAGCTCATGCCAGACTTTGTCCGTCACGATCTGGTTATCGGGATTTTGCATCACATACCCTATCTTAGAGGACTGCTCCCTCAGTCCCGCTTCTGCGAGGGGTTTCCCTTCAAATAAAATCTCCCCCTCCAGCTTCCCATGAGGCGCGAGAGCACTTTTCAGATTTCGCAAAAGGGTGGTTTTCCCACTCCCGCTTCTCCCACAGATCGTGACATACTGGCCTTTTTCAATACACAGGTTAATATTTGATAAAGCTTTTTTACCTGATGAAACAGGATAAGAAAAACTCATATTTTTGATCTCAAAATGTGCCATAACATATCCTCCGAAACATTGATCACAGTAGGTAACGATAAAAACAGGAAGTAAAAAACCACTCCCAGAATTGTCCAGCCATTCCCTGCCCCGGAAAGAGACAGCTCTGGAGTATAAGCCGCTGCCGCACCGCCTTTTAGTACACACAGCAAAGTGCCTGCTATCAGAACAGTCATCCATGCCAGCAGCCGTTTATCCTTTCCCTCAAAACGATAAAGTGAGAAATTTGTGCGTTTCCCACAGCCATAGCCCCGGCTCTTCATACTGTCTGCCATGACGATCCCTCCTTCCAGAGCCCATGAAACCATGGATGAGAGAATGTCCATGCCCTGCAGGATCCGTTGCCGCAAATCTCCTTCATCCTGAAACATCCCCACACCTTTTCTAGCACCGCGTACTTGTTCTGTTTTTTTGTGAAAATTAGGAACCAGCCGGAGCACCATGGTTAAAACAAGGGCTGCTGAGGGTACAAGTCCTCCAAAAAGATACAAAAACTTATCACTCGTCATTACTTCCTGATAAGAAGCAAACCACAGCAATACAGATACCACCATGGCAGACAGTGCCATTCCGTAAAACAAAGCTTCTAATGTGTACGGGTTTCCCCAGGGACAGTAAAACAACACCATGTTTCCCTGGGTATTGATCAATGGATTAAGCAGGGAAAGCAGGCAAATCAAAGGCAGAAAACCAAAAACCGTTTTTCCTCCTTTTCCGCCTTTCAGCGATATGAGATATGCCGAAGATGAAACGAGGGAAACTGCCAAAAACGCAGGGTGGATCAGAAACATTCCGAATACAAATGCGCCCACATAGAAAACAAAGTTTATAATCGGGTGGTATTTTGAAAATCCCGCAGACTTTTTCATCCCATTACCTTTCCTTATTCTCCAATGTTTTTCTGTGCCAGAGCAGGAATAACAGGAGCAATGATGCCAGAAAGCCAACGGCTCCCCATACAGGAAGAGAATTCTGGTGCTTTTCCTCCAGCAGCTCTTCTAAGGTACGATTCATTCCTACGATCCCGTATTTTGAAAACTCTGCTGCTTCAAATTCAATATAGGAACCTGAGATTTTTCCTTCTAAAAACTCCATGGTCCCGTCATCTTTTATATGGATAATAACTGCATTCTCACAATGTTCCAGATCTACCATTGGAAGACGTACTTTCACCAGATGGTTCGGTTTCCATTCTTCTCCATCCAGTAAGTTCATAAAACGGATCTCATTGATCCCGAAAAGCTCACTGTCTTTTCCCAATACTTGACGTATTTTTTCTTCCTCTTCTTCTGTGAGAAGCTGGGGATCAGCCGATAAAGCTATGTACCAGGGCAGATCTTCTTCCTGATTCTCCTTCATATCCGTACCGGTTGCCGCATCGTAATGGTTCAC
>JALFIB010000149.1 GCA_022776305.1 Lachnospiraceae bacterium | reverse complement strand
CTGCCACAGCGACGTAGTACAGAAATCCAAGGACGTATGGTATCTGCGGATCACCCAGTATGCAGATAAGCTTCTGGAAGGACTTCAGGAAGTGGATTATCCGGAAAACGTTAAGCAGCAGCAGATCAACTGGATCGGAAAATCAAAAGGTGCTTTCGTTAACTTTACGATTGACGGACTGGATGAGAAATTAAAAATCTACACCACCAGACCGGATACACTTTTCGGTGTTACTTTCATGGTAATCGCACCGGAGCATCCCATCATTGACAAGTATGCGGATAAAGTCTCAAATATGGCTGAGATCGAAGCATACCGCAGTGAATGTGCGAAGAAGACAGAGTTTGAGCGTACCCAGTTGGTAAAAGATAAGACTGGTGTGAAGGTCCAGGGACTGGAAGCAGTCAATCCGGTCAACGGCAAAAAGATCCCGATCTACATTGCAGATTACGTAATGATGGGATACGGTACAGGAGCTATCATGGCAGTGCCGGCTCATGACCAGAGAGACTACGATTTTGCAAAGGCTTTCGGCATTGATATTATTGAAGTCATCAAAGGAGGCGACATCTCAAAAGAGGCTTATACGGGCGATGGTGAGATGGTCAATTCTGATTTTCTGAATGGATATACAAATAAGCATGATTCTATCGAGCGCATGCTGGAGGAACTGGAAAAGAAGGGTATCGGTGAAGCAGGTGTCCAGTACAAGATGAAAGACTGGGCATTCAACCGACAGAGATACTGGGGAGAACCGATTCCGCTTATCCACTGCCCGCACTGCGGTGTGGTAGCAGTTCCATACGAAGAGCTTCCGCTGAGACTTCCGGATGTAAAGGATTTTGAGCCGGGAGAAGATGGACAGTCACCTCTTGCGAAGATCGACTCCTTTGTAAATTGTACTTGTCCGAAATGTGGCGCAGCTGCAAAACGTGAGACAGATACTATGCCCCAGTGGGCAGGATCTTCCTGGTATTTCTTAAGATATATTGATCCGCACAACGACCATGCACTGGCAGATATGGATAAATTAAATTACTGGATGCCGGTAGACTGGTACAACGGCGGTATGGAGCATGTGACCAGACATATGATCTATTCCAGATTCTGGCATCATTTCCTGTATGACATCGGTGTAGTAAATACTCCGGAGCCTTATGCAAAACGTTCCATTCAGGGGCTGATCCTTGGGCCGGATGGAGATAAGATGAGCAAGTCTAAGGGAAATGTAGTGGATCCTCTTGATATCGTTGAAGAGTACGGCGCAGATACACTGCGTACTTACGTGCTCTTTATGGGTGATTACGGCGCAGCCACTCCATGGAACGATAGCTCTGTAAAAGGATGTAAAAAGTTTTTAGACCGTGTAGCCGGTTTGACTGATATGGTGACAGAGGAAGCGGTATCAGATGAGCTGGAAATGAAATTCCACCGTACCATCAAAAAAGTTTCATCCGATATCGAGAGCCTGAAGTTCAATACTGCTATTGCAAGCTTAATGACGCTGCTCAACGATATTACAGCAGAAGGCCATATTGGAAAAGAGGAGTTAAAGATCTTTGTCAAACTGCTCAATCCATTTGCTCCGCATCTTTGCGAAGAAATCTGGCAGGTACTTGGGGGCGAAGGATTCTTAGCTCAGGCAGAATGGCCCACATACGAAGAAGAAAAAACGGTTGCCAAGACCATCGAGATCGGTGTGCAGGTAAATGGTAAGGTAAAAGGCACCATCGTGATTCCTACGGACTGTGACAAGGAACAGGCATTTGAGATTGCGAAGGCTGACAAAAAGATTGCTTCTCTGCTGGAAGGCAAGAAGCTTATCAAAGAAATCTACGTACCCAATAAGATCGTAAACTTTGTGGCAAAATAAGGAAAAAGGCGTTCTGAATATTCACGAGAAAAGATAATAGAACCATCAAGAGACTGGATCATATGTTCCGGTCTCTTTTTTTAAACAAATAAATCCTATTGACATACTAGGGTATAGATGATAAATTAATAGTGTTGAAGGTATAAGAATGAAAGGTAAAACCTATGATATAAATCGAAGTACCATGCAAAGCAGGTTTTGAAAGGAAAGGGGGAAATTGGGCAGACTATGATTTTCTCAAAACGAAGTAGATACGGGATCAGGGCACTTGTAGACCTGGCAGTATATGGTCAGAATGACCGGGTCCAGTTAAGTGAAATCGCAAATAGAAACGATATATCTGTAAAATATCTGGAGCAGATTTTTACGGCGCTGCGTAAAGCAGGAGTGATCAGGAGCATAAAAGGTCCTCAAGGCGGTTATCAGCTGGCGGATCGCCCGGAAAATATACATATATCCGGTATTATTGAAGTGTTAGACGGGAGTTATTCGCTGGAGGCGGAAGAAATTATTTCGGGGAAAAACGGAGAAGCTACCTCCCTTGTGATCCAGAAATCAATTATTGAGCCGATGAATCAGATGCTGGAGAACTTTTTATCTGGACTGACTCTGGATAAACTGATAGAAAGCTTTGGTGATTATACGGAGTATCATCAAAACATGTATTATATCTGACCTTGTATTATTGATAAGTAGTAAAAGATATAGCAGGAGGGTCCGGATACCAGCCATGAGATCAATTACAATCGAAGAACTGGAACGAATAGACAGGGAACATAGCGTGGTCATCGACATACGTCCGAAGGATCAATATGACCGGGGTACTTTTCCCGGTGCAGTAAGTATCCCTGCGGAGAAGTTTGATAAAGAAATCCTCTCTTATGAAAAGGATACTGCAATCTACGTTTTATGCCATACAGGTGAACGGAGTCAGGAATATGTTCATCTGTTAGAGCAGGAAGGATATGACGCGCAAAATGTGGAAGGCGGATACCGATCATACCTGAAGCTTTCCTTGGCAAGATACATGCAAAGAGAATCAGAAGAAGAGAGGAAAAAGAAAACAGCTCAGATTGAGAACAGTATTATAAAAAAGTTCCGCAAATCGATCTGGCGTCCATTTACAAAAGCGCTGAATGAATACCAGCTGATCCAGGAGGGCGATAAAGTAGCAGTTTGTATTTCCGGAGGAAAAGATTCCATGCTGATGGCAAAACTTATTCAGGAGCTCTGCCGTCATGGAAAAGTTCATTTTGAAGCTGTTTTTCTGGTAATGAATCCGGGATACAATCAGGATAACTGGAAGATCATACAGGATAATGCCAGGCTTCTGGGAATCCCCCTGACAGTTTTTGAAACCGATATTTTTGATACTGTTGCCGGGATAGAGAAAAATCCCTGTTATCTTTGTGCCAGGATGAGGAGAGGTTACCTGTATTCAAAAGCAAAAGACAAGGGAGCTGGAGGAAGCAAAAGCATTTTGCAGGAATGAAGGGATCCGGCATATCATAGTCGAATCAGAAGAACTGGATATTGAAGGGTTTTGCCAGAATCCGAAAAACCGCTGCTATTTGTGTAAGAGGGAGCTGTTTGAAAAAATCGGAAAGATTGCCCAGAAAGAGCATATTGCAGCCATTGCAGAGGGATCCAATACGGATGACAACGGCGATTACCGGCCGGGGCTGCAGGCGGTGGCGGAATTAGGGGTTAAAAGCCCTCTGCGCCGCAGCAATTTAAGCAAGGAAGATATCCGGGCACTTTCAAAAGACATGGGACTTCCTACATGGAAAAAGCAGTCCTTTGCATGTCTTTCTTCACGTTTTGTGTACGGAGAGACCATTTCCAGAGAGAAGCTGTCCATGGTGGATCGTGCCGAGCAGTTGCTTTTAGATTTGGGATTCCATCAGGTGCGTGTCCGTATCCATGATAAACTGGCCAGAATTGAAGTTATGCCGGAAGAGTTTACGATGCTTTTAGAGAATCGAAAATTTATTATTGAGGAATTAAAAAACTACGGTTTTATTTATGTTACCATGGACCTTCAGGGTTATCGGACCGGAAGTATGAATGAAACATTAAAAGCATAGGACAAAGACTATTGACCTGCCTGCCAAAACAGTAGTAATATTTGCTGGACAGGCCAGAAACCAGCCGGTTTCGTGGCCTTTCTGGAAACTTATTTGTTTTACAGGCGATTGTAAATCAGAAAAAAGGAAGTAAGTTATGACATTAATGCAGCTCCGCTATATCATTACAATTTCAGAAACTGGTTCCCTGAATAAAGCAGCGGATCTTTTATACGTTTCCCAGCCTTCCCTAACAAGTTCTGTAAAAGAACTGGAAAAGGAACTGGGCATCACCATATTTAACCGGAGCGGAAGAGGTGTGACTCTTACGAATGACGGGGCGGAATTTCTGTTGTATGCGAAACAGATCTACAGCCAATATGAATCTGTCATGGAAAAATATGCAAAAGGGGGTACCTATAAGAAAAAATTCGGGGTATCCACACAGCATTACTCATTTGCAGTGAAAGCGTTTGTAGACATGGCAAAGTCTTTTGATATGTCTAAATATGAGTTTGCCATCCGGGAGACAAAGACAAAAGAGGTGATCAGTGATGTGAGCACTTTAAAAAGTGAGATCGGCGTACTGTATCTCTGTGAATTTAACCGGAAACCCATGATGAAACTGTTGGGAAGTGCAAATCTGGAATTCCATCATCTGATTGACTGTGAAGCGTACGTCTATTTATGGAAAAACCATCCTCTGGCAGGCGAATCGTCTATCAGCTTTTCCCAGCTGGACGGCTACCCATGTCTTTCCTTTGAACAGGGGGACAACAGTTCATTTTATCTTGCAGAGGAGATTTTGTCGACGAACGAATACTCACAGACCATCAAGGCAAATGACCGTGCAACGATGCTGAATCTGATGGTAGGGCTGAACGGCTATACCCTTTGCTCAGGAATTATCTGTGAAGAATTAAACGGCAGTGATTTTGTGGCAGTGCCGTTTAAAGATGACGAACAAAACCAGAACAGTGCCATGGAGATCGGATATGTGGTGAGGAAAAACACTACCCTCAGCAAAATGGGGGAGCTGTATGTGGCATCAATAAAGAAGTATCTTGGGATTCAATAATGGTATAGCAAGAACATCGTGGTTAATGACTTTTGACTCTGGCATCATAGAATATAATGAAAACAGAAATACCCAGTTATAGATTAAAACTATAACTGGGTATTCTTTTTGCATATTAGACAAATATATCCTATCATGTTAGTATGTTTTCAGAAACAAACAGGAGGTAAGCAAGATGTACCGATTCGCAGTGATGCTCAGCCGCAACCGAATGTGGGGCATAGATAAAGAAAAATAGAAAGCGTCCAATATAGAAGTTAATGAGCAAGATTAAATGAACAAGATTAAAAATAGATTGAAAACAAATGGAGGAAATAAAAATGGCAGATATCAGAGATTCTAAAAACTGGGGATTTGAGACAAGACAGTTGCACATTGGACAGGAGAAGGCTGATCCGGTAACGGATGCAAGGGCAGTGCCGATTTATGCATCTACTTCATACGTATTCCATAACTCACAGCATGCAGCAGACCGTTTTGGACTCCGCGATGCAGGAAATATTTACGGAAGACTTACAAACCCTACAGAAGATGTTTTTGAACAGCGTATTGCATCTTTGGAAGGCGGTGTTGCTGCATTGGCACTGGCATCTGGAGCAGCAGCAGTTACTTATACTATTCAGGCACTGGCAAAAGCCGGAGAGCACATTGTAGCTTCCAAGACTATTTACGGCGGAACATACAACCTGCTGGCACATACACTTCCTCTTAACTCCGGTATCACCACAACATTCGTGGATCCGGAAGTGGAAGGTTCTTTTGAGGCAGCCATTCAGGAAAACACAAAAGCAATTTACGTAGAGACGCTTGGAAATCCCAATTCCAATCTGGTAGATCTGGAAGAGCTGGCAAAACTGGCACATAAATATAATATCCCGCTTGTGGTTGACTCCACATTTGCCACACCTTATCTGGTACGTCCTATCGAATACGGAGCTGACATTGTAGTACATTCTGCTACGAAGTTCATCGGTGGACACGGCACAGCCATTGGTGGCGTGATCATTGACAGCGGCAACTTTGACTGGAAAGTAGCTGGAAAATATCCGTGGATCTCTGAACCGAATCCAAGCTACCACGGAGCATCTTTCGTAGCGGCTGCAGGCCCGGCAGCTTTTGTTACATACATCCGTGCGGTCATCCTGAGAGATACAGGTGCAACACTTTCACCGTTCCACGCATTTATTTTCCTGCAGGGACTGGAGACATTGTCACTGAGAGTAGAACGCCACGTAAGCAATGCGCTGAAGATCGTAGATTACCTTTCCAAACATCCGCAGGTGGAGGCAGTACATCATCCGTCTCTTCCCACAGAGCCAAGCCATGAGCTGTATAAAAAGTACTTGCCAAACGGCGGCGGTTCCATATTTACATTTGAGATCAAGGGTGACGCCAAGACAGCACTGAAATTCATTGACAATCTGCCGATCTTCTCATTGCTTGCCAATGTGGCAGATGTAAAATCCCTTGTAATCCATCCGGCGACCACCACACACAGCCAGTGTACAGAAGAAGAATTGCTGGAGCAGGGTATTAAACCGAATACGATCCGTCTTTCCATCGGCGTGGAAAAAGTGGAAGACTTGATTGCAGCCCTTGACGCAGCATTTGATGCAGTAAAATAATCTGATTAGGAATGGGTAATCCATTCGCAGCAGATGAAGTGCGGAATAGAACAAACATAATGAAATATATTTAATGAAACATACGGACCCACGCTCCCAATGATGGGGGCATGGGTTTAATTGTGTCATGGAGAGAGGAGAATATTATGGCAAAAGAAAGTAAAGCTAAGATACAGAAGAAAAAGAAAGGCGGCCACCATTTTACATTGGCTATTCTTGCAGGACTTGTATTGGGCATTTTATTTGGATTATTGATGCCGGGAAGGCTGGAGTGGGCAGTCCCTGTATTGAGCCTCATATCAGGCATTTATATGAATGCCCTCCGGATGATGATCTATCCCCTTGTATTTTGCTCCCTGATCGTGGGGATTCAGGGGATCGGAAGCGTGTCTGCCACAGGAAAGATCGGGGGACAGTGTGTGCTGTATTACGTGGCAACAACTCTTTTTGCCAGCTTATTGGGGCTATTTCTTCCTAAAGTACTGGGAGTAGGTACCGGCGTTGCCATCGAGATGACCGAAAGCAGTGTGGAGGCAACGCAATTCACCAGCTTACTGGATACCCTGCAGAATCTCATACCGTCCAATCCCGTTGCTTCCTTTGCGGAAGGAAATATGCTTCAGGTACTGGTATTTGCTATCCTTATTGGGATTACGTGTCTGTCAATCGGTGAAAAGGCGCAGCCCTTTGTAAAACTTGCAGAATCCATCAACGACATTTCCATAAAGATCATTTCAGTGGTTATGCATTTTACGCCTATCGGTGTATTCAGTTCCATTGCTTTTGTGATCTATTCAAACGGAAAGGAAACCGTGATCGCTATCGGAAGTGTATTGGTTGCCTTATATGTGACGATGGCATTGTACGTACTGATCGTTTATGGCGGAATTGTGAAATTCCTTGGAAAATGTAATATAAAAGAATTCTTTAAAAAAGTATCCCCGGCGGCATTGAATGCATTTGGTACGTGCTCCAGTTCGGCAACGCTGCCCATCAGCAAACAGTGTGCAGATGAGCTGGGAATCCCCAATGAAGTTTCTTCGCTGGCACTGCCTCTTGGGGCAACCATCAACATGGATGCCGTATCCATTGTTATGTCATTTATGATCGTATTTTTTGCCAATGCATGTGGTGTTGAGGTCAGTTACAGCCTATTGGCCGTTGTACTTCTGGCAAATACACTGCTCAGCATCGGTACTCCCGGAGTTCCGGGCGGAGCTATCGCATCCTTTGCCGCGTTATCATCCATTGCGGGGCTGCCTGCAGGTATCATGGGTGTCTATATCAGCATCAATACCATGTGTGACATGGGAGCAACCTGTGCCAACGTATTAGGCGATCTGGCCTGCTCTGCTGCCATGAAAGAGACTACAAAAAGTTATAGGAAAACCTTATAACAGGCTATCTTTTTCATGTATTGGACGATAAAGAAAAGGGATGGTATGATAGGTCCATCAACAGAACAAAGGAAAAACAAAGAGTAAAAACTATCAGATTGACTGGAAAACCAGAGATTATCATAGAAACAGAAGCGGGAATGCAAAAGCATACCGCAATGCTCAACCGAATGAGGACTGTTTCTGGAGGATCTCTGGTTTTGTTTTATGAGGAGCGATTATGAAAAGAAGTTATCGAGTATTTTTGGCAGTCGGAGGGGTCGCGGCGTGTTGCAGGAGTGAAGAATAAGATTACCCCGGAATACATGAGAGAGAAGAATAAGAAAAAAGAATAAGAAAAAAGATTAGGTAAAGAGATTAAGTAAAGAGATTGAGTAAAAAGAAGAGGAGATTATTATGAATAGAAAAATCAGAATCGCAGCAATAGGTTTAGCAGCCGCATTAACAGCAGGAACTTTTTCAGGAACAGCAGTATTGGCAGAGGACAGCGTGAGCATCACAAATGTATCTTATGATCCCACAAGAGAGCTATATGAGCAGTACAACAAAGTATTTCAGGAGCATTGGAAAGAAGAGACAGGACAGGATGTGGAGATCACACAGTCACACGGAGGTTCAGGAAAACAGGCACTTGAGGTGGCAAACGGTTTGGAAGCAGATGTAGTGACACTGGCACTTGAATATGATGTAAAAGCAGTTGAGGATGCAGGATTGATCGAAGCGGGATGGGTCGATGAATTTCCTCTTGACAGTTCACCTTATACTTCAACCATCGTATTCCTTGTGAGAAAAGGGAACCCAAAAGAGATTAACGACTGGGATGACCTTGTAAAAGATGGGGTGGGAGTCATCACTCCGAATCCAAAAACATCAGGCGGTGCAAGATGGAATTACCTTGCGGCATGGGTTTATGCTGACCAGCTCTATGATGGAGATGAAGCACAAATCAAAGATTTTATTAAGAAACTGTATGAGAACGTACTGGTTCTTGACTCCGGGGCAAGAGGAGCTACGACTTCCTTTGTAGAAAACGGACAGGGGGATGTGCTCATTGCTTGGGAAAACGAAGCCTACCTTTCTGTACAAGATTATCCCGATGATTACGAGATCATTACTCCTAGCATCAGTATTTTAGCCCAGCCTTCTGTAGCTGTAGTGGATGCAGTGGTAGATGACAGGGGAACGAGAGATGTTGCCACAGAGTACCTGAGCTACTTATATTCTGATGAGGCACAGAGGATCGCAGGTGACAACTTCTACCGTCCTTCCAATGAAGAGATCCTTCAGGAATACAAAGACGTATTCGATCTTGATATCAACCTTGTAACCATTGATGATTTCGGCGGATGGGACGAGGCACAGGAAACGCATTTTGCGGATGGCGGCGTTTTTGATGAGATTTACGAAGAGTAGTTGTGAAACATACAGAAATATAAAGGATACGCATGATTTGTTCATAGGGCCGCTGCCGGAGTGCTTTGGCAGTGGCCCTCCCTATGTAAAACTTCTGGAACGAATGCAGCAATGCACAAAGGAAGGAGAATCATTATGAAAAAGAAAAGAGTGATTCCGGGATTTGGCTTGTCATTGGGAGTGACACTCAGTATGCTGAGCATTATCGTTTTGATCCCGCTGGCTTCTCTTGTCATATTTACTGCCAGAATGGACTGGAAAGATATCATTGAGACCATTACCAGAGGGCGTGTATTAGCCAGTTTTTATGTCAGCTTTCTTACTGCATTTCTTGCATCATTGATCAACATGGCAATGGGGCTGGTTCTGGCGTGGGTGCTGGTACGATATGATTTTCCGGGAAAAAGGATTCTTGATGGACTGATTGAATTGCCTTTTGCCCTTCCCACGGCAGTGGCAGGTATGTCACTGACTTTTCTCACCACGGACAACGGATGGGTAGGAAGTATTTTCTCAAAATTTGGTATCCATATTGCTTATACCAGGATCGGCATTACCGTGGCATTTGTTTTTATCGGCATACCTTTTGTAGTCCGCTCCGTCCAGCCGGTACTGGAAAAGTTGGATCCGGCTTATGAGGAGGCGGCAGGCGTACTTGGAGCCAGCCATTTTACCATTTTCCGCAGGATCATCCTGCCGGAATTAAAACCGGCGTTATTTGCAGGGTTCGGCCTGGCTTTTGGAAGGTGTCTGGGAGAGTATGGAAGCGTTGTATTTATAGCAGGAAATAAACCTTACTATACAGAGATCACACCTTTGATCATTATGTCAGAACTGCAGGAATATGACTATTCCAGCGCAACGGCCATTGCACTTGTCATGCTGATCGCCGCATTTCTGATCTTATTTGCCAACAATATGATCCAGGCAAGAAACACGAGAATCCTCACAGGAGAAAAATAAAAACAATGGAAGCTTTGACAGGATGGTTCTGGTGAGAAAAACTACGTAGAAATAATTCTGATAAGATGGGATGGTGCAGATAGATGAGACAGAAAAAAGAATCTCCGATCGTGAAATGGGCACTGATCACGGTCAGCGTGTTATTTCTGGCAGTAATGCTGGTATTGCCCCTGTGCGTTGTGCTGTTTCAGGCTTTTCGGCAGGGAGTCAATGCATATCTGGAAGCGGTACAAGATGAGTATACAGTAAAAGCTTTACTGCTTACTTTAGAAGCCACTGTGGCTGCTGTGGTACTTAATACAGTTTTCGGACTGTTTGCTGCCTGGTGTATTACAAAATTCAGGTTCAGAGGGAAAAAGCTTCTTAGCACATTGATCGATGTACCGGTTACAGTATCCCCGGTCATTGCAGGATTGATCTTTATCCTTGTATTCGGACGCCAAAGTATCCTTTATCCTTATCTGGAGGCTATGGATATAAAGATCGTATTTGCCGTCCCTGGTATCATTCTGGCAACGATTTTTGTAACCTTTCCTTTTATTTCAAGGGAATTGATCCCTGTTCTGGAATCAGAGGGGACAGATGAAGAAGAGGCGGCAGCCCTTATGGGGGCAAAAGGCTTTACTATCTTCAGAAAAGTTACATTTCCCCATATAAAATGGGCACTGCTTTACGGAATCGTACTTTGTACAGCCAGAGCAATGGGGGAGTTTGGAGCAGTATCTGTGCTTTCGGGGCATTTACGGGGAAAGACAAATACACTTCCTCTTCATATAGAGATTTTATTTAATGAATTTAAATACATCCCTGCATTTGCGGTATCTTCAATTCTCGTAGTGATAGCGGTACTGCTTTTAGTGATCAGGAGTATCGTGGAATACCGTGGAAAAAAGAATGAGGAGTAGGAGGCAGGAAGATGTACGTAGAATTAAAGCATATCAATAAAACATTTGATGGGTTCCAAGCATCAAAAGATGTGAATTTTGGAATTGAAAAAGGAAAACTCATCGGTCTTTTAGGACCCAGCGGCAGCGGAAAAACAACGATCCTGCGTATGATCGCAGGACTGGAAAATCCGGACAGCGGGCAGATCATCATTGACGGAAAGGTAGTAAATGATATTCCTGCAAGTAAAAGAGGCATCGGGTTCGTATTTCAGAACTATGCATCTTGTCATTGGAAGACCCTCTTCAGCCGGTCCTGAATTCCTTTCACATTATAAGGGGAGAGGCTCAAAAAGATGAGCTGTATATTATTCCATAATTTATCCTTGACAAATCAAGATTGCCATAATATATTATATACTACATAAACTATATAAATACTATGATTTCACCGACAAATGAGCCTAACGTCCCCATAGAAATCAAAATACATGCAAGCATGTATTTTATGTCCATTTGTCCCTTGGCTCATACTATGGTATTGAAAGGGAAAAGGCATGGAAGAGAAAAAGAAAGAAGAATATCTACAGTTGGTGAAGAGAATGCTGGATGAGGTGAAATTCGGTTCTATCACTATTGTGATACAGGACGGGAAGATCATGCAGGTCCAAAAAGAAGAAAAGATAAGAATTTAAGAAAATGCAGTCCATTGGAAGTATACAAAACTTCCTTTGGGCTGTTTTTTGTTGTCACATTATGTTATACTATTTAGAGAATATTTGAGGAGGAATTACCCTAAATAAATATATTTTATCAGGGATATTGGATAATAGAAAATATAGGAGTTGAAACAAATGAAAAAAAGAAAATTATCAACAAAGGTATTGGCATGGATTTTAGCTGCAGGGATGGTGGTAAATGCAGTTCCTGTAAATGTATTTGCAGAAGATGGGGCGTCTGAGGGCTTGGAAGTGGAGCAGGCTGAACAGGGTGATTCCCAATTGTCGGAAAATACCGGAGCTCAAACAGGCGAAGGCAGCGTATCACAGTCTTCCGGAAATGAGACAGGCAAGGAAGGTGACAGTGGTAAGTCATCTCCTGCAGAAAATGGTAACGATATTTCAGAAAGTGGTAACGATACTTCAGAAAATGATAACGATACTTCAGAAAGCGGAAACAATATTACGGGAAGCGGAGATGAAATAACAGAAGGTTCGGGTAATACTCTGCCTTCCGATGGGAGTGGAAGCATATCAGAAACCACAGGTAATGACAAGAATACCCAGAACACAGGGACAGAAGACAACGGACAGTCAGAAAAAAATACAGTCCAAAGTGAGAATATTGAAAATGGGGGAGAGGATAATAAGGAAGACGGCAGTGTAGGAAAAGAAGGAAATAAAGAAGAGGGCGATTTAGAAAAAGAACAATCATTTTTGGATGCGGAGTTTTCTATCAGCTGGAGTGATGAAAGCAATCTTGCAGGGCGGCGCCCGGAAGATATCCATGACCTGATCCAGATTTACGGTGACGGAACCCAGATCAATGATACAGAATATGAGATCCTTTTGGTTGAAACCTCAGAAGAAAACGGTATGGATACGTATGTCTACCGTATTGAGGATCTGCCGGTCTATCAAAAAGACTTAGTTACGGAGATTCAGTACTCATTGAAGCAGGATACCGAAGCAATCAAAGGTTATACGAAAATGAGCGAGCAGTCATTTTCAGATCTTGATGAGGTACAGGTTCAGCAGCTGCTGCAGGGGATGGAAACACCGGAGGGGACAGTTGAGCTGGAAAAAACAGCCGGATCAGAGGACTCTTCTTATCATGTAAACAAGGCTTTTGGCAATTACCTGCCATCCTATGAGGTCAGCGGCACTATCAGCTGGCTGGATGAAAATGGTTCCATCCGCCCGTCCATGGAGCAGTATTTTAGAGATCAGTTTGCCATCCTGTTAGACGGTGCTCCATATAAGACCTTCCATATGGATTACAGTGATGACAGCGAGGACGGCAGCGAATGGAGCTATACCATAAAAGGACTTTTTACTACAAAATCGGACGGAACACCGGCAGTGTATACCTTAGCTGCAGGTGAGGCAGAAGGATATGTAGCGGATAATACAGAGATTGAAATCAGCGGTGACGTAAAAGATGCATGGATAGAATATGCAGAAGAAGCAGCGCTTTCTGAAGTTATGCTTTATGGTGCTGTACAGGATGGTGAGGATAATACTCAGAATTCTGAAAATTCTGAAAATCCGGTAGCAAAGGCAGAGTATAATGGAAATGCTGTAGCCGCTGTGATCTGGCAGGATGTCAATGATGGCATAAACCATGTGGGGACTTTGCCTGTGCAGATTCGGTATGCAATAGATGAGGGCTCAGGAAATTCCAAGTGGAATACGGTATCCTGCAGCTGGGACAATGAAACAAAGGCATATGTGCCGGATTTTTCTTACGAACAGAAAAATGAACTGGTATCACTGGGATTTACAGAAGAGGATCTTCTTTCGGGTAAGCTTAGTGATACAGGCAGCAATAACCTAAATCGAAAAATCCAGCTTTCCGGCATGCCTTCTAAAATTACAACGTCTGATGCGAAAATAGATGGAACGATAACTGAAAAGGTGACAAATATCCTGTGGGACGTAATAGTGACAGGTGCACCGGAAGCTTCGAATAATTCTTACTTTTTTAAAGAAACGGACAGTACGGTCGGAAAGCGAACTTATCGTTTGACCCCAGCAACGGAATTTATCTTAAATCTTGATGTGCGAAATGGTTCATCAGGGCTGTCAGAGAAACTTGGACAGAAATTTTTTGATGCGATGAAACTGTATTTTAATGCAGCTGGAACATCATATGCCTTAGATACAGCAGAAAACGGAGCTTTACAAACATATATTTCAGAGAATTTCGGCAGCAATATAAAGCTGGGTATTTCAAAAGACTGGGCAAATTCAAAAATAACCATAAGCGGGCTTCCATGGTGTGATGAAAACAAAGCAGAGTTTTCCTATTGCATCAGGGTCTTTGATACAACGACAGGTTCAGGTGAAAACCAACAAGAAATTGCAGATAAAATCATGGTTGGTGACAACAGTGGGGATTATTATGCCGTCTCGTATAACAATTCGAATGTTCCAAATTTCGGTGATGTTTATACAAGTGTATACAACAAAGGCACTATGATATTGAGGCTGACTGGATTTACTTCCTATCAGGCAACAAAAATATGGCTGGATGAAAAAGTAAATTCGGAAGAACGCCCGCAGGCAAGCTGGTCTCTGTGGCGTTATTCTGGTGAGGGACGGGCAGACGGATACCAGTCGGCGTCACCGGTGTATACACTAACTTATACAATAGATGGAAATAATAAATGGCATCCGGTGACGACACAGGTGACACAAGTATTGTCAGGGGTAAGCGGTGAAAGAGTTTCATGGAATTCTTTGCCGAAATATAATACCGATGGATATCCATATATTTATTTTGTAAAAGAGTCTATGGCAAGTGATTCCGGTTATGAGAAGGTCTTTGGAAACGTAGGAGAAGATGGTACTGTGGCAGGTGATGTACTGCCATATGGTGGAGAAAGGGGAAAAGATACTTCTCTTTACAACGGCGGGGTTTTGAGTAACCGTATGTCAGGTGAAACAGAAGCTTCCCAGACAAAGATCTGGCGTGCCGCTTACTATCAGGATGAACTGCAGGATATCACAGTGGTGATGAAGCTTCAGAGCAGGCAAAAGAATAATGCGGCAAGTGAATGGACAGATGTGTCCTTAAGCGGCAGCGACGGAAACTTGGCAGCGGCTACGCAGGAGATTAATGGTTTTACACTTGAAGAGCTTTCTAAAAAGGTATCACTGGAAAACTTACCTCGGTATGATGTATGGGGAAAAGAATTGGAATACCGGTGGATAGAGACTGCCTTGTATGAAGGAAGCAATCGCGAGAACAATCTATTGTCAACCCCATCTGACGACAATGGAAATAAGGTATTTTCACTTTCTGAAAACGAAAGGAATGCAGTGGACGGACCGGAACACTACGTTTCTTATGTGGCGTCAGAAGATTCGGAAGACGGACTTGTCAAAGAGGGGATGATCGTCAATGAGCTTCAAGGTACAACGGATTATTATGTACAGAAGCATTGGGAAACAGATATACCAGATGAATTAAATTCCATACAGGTTGTTTTAGAGCAGCGCAGCGCGGACGGTTCTTTGAAACAAGAACTTACTTATACCGTGCGGCGGCCAGATGCTGACGGAACGGATGGATCCAATGTATCGGATGGAACAAGTGGAGCAGATGGATCCAATGTATCGGATGGAACAAATGGAGCAGATGGATCTGGTGAGTCGGATGAAAGAGATTGGACATTGATGATTACAGGTTATCCGGATCAGGACGGAACCCCGGATCCAGACAGACCGCTCCCGAAATTTGACGAGACCGGTGCCAAGTATACTTATATGGTAACACAGGAGATTATTCCTGATAAGTATCAAGGCCAGTGGGGCGTAAGCTATGCGTATGACCTTACGGATACAAGTAGTTCTATTGATAACCTGCAATATGGTGTGAACAATGTAAAAATCACGAATTCAGCTGGCGGTTTTGGAAAGATAATTAAGGTAAAAAAAGAATGGCTGGATGACGGAGATGCGTTAAATCGAAAACCTGTTACGATAGAAGTATATCGTGCAGCGGATGCATCAGCTCAAACAGACGATACATTGCTTGATACAGTCACCTTAACTGCACAGAAAGAATGGTGGCAGTATGTCAGTGTTACGGAGTATAAATATACTACAACGGACAGGGAAGGAAATATTCAGACGATAATCAGCAAAGATCCAAAAGAAGCTTGGTCTGAAGATATTGATCCAGCTACAGACGAGAAGTATTCAGATCTGGAAAAATGGAAGAGAGACCATTTTTACAGTAACGGCTCCTATTACATTATGGAAACGGGAATGGCAGGCGAAAACCCGACTTCTTATAATGTAGATACTGTAAATCTGAGCCAGAGGGGTTATCCGGTTATCCGAACGGATAAACATACTTACGAGGTATTATACAAAAATTCCGGTGATGTAACAAAGGGGACCGGGACTGATTCCGATGGATTTTATACCGTTGTAAATCGTCGTATCGGTGTGGAAAACCTTAAGGTGGACAAAGTCTGGAAAGACGGAAATGCATCATCAGATGAGAGAATGCGGTGGGAGGCAAGTTTTAAGATTAAGTGTGTGGAATATCCTGATGCCGTAGGCGAATCTGTTATAGAAACTGATAAAAATGATGATGACGATCAGGATAACAATCAAGATAACAGCCAGATTTCAAATGATGGAGATGAAACCGGTCAGGATCAGCCGAATGAGAGTTATTATGTTACGCTTAGAAATGATAACGGAGAATTCGTTCGACAACTGATCAAGAATAAGGAAGGAAGCAGGCAGTCTTATGAAGTGAAGCTCACAGGGGTGACTGGTACAGATAATATTGAAACAGTATATTATTGCAACCTTCCGAAGTATGATTTAAGTGGTAGGGTCATTCATTATGATGTCATGGAAACCAGCCCGGATGATATATTAAAGACAGAAGGAGAATACTGCGTTGAAGATACAGACATTACCTATGTTTCTTCGGTGCAGGAGGACTCTGAAACTACAGATTCAGGCATCATAAATTCAAGTATAACGGATTCGGACATCACGATAGAAAAAACCGTCACAAATCAGCGAATAAAGACTAAGACTGTTACCTTTTATAAAAAATGGATTGACCAGTCTGTTTTTGAGGATGGGAAACGTCCGGATATCTATCTGACTATTTACCAGCTTGACAGTGATCCGAGATGTGATTCAGACAATGACGGTATTCCCGATACTCTGCGGCTCAGTGACTATGTGGACCGTCTATGGAAAAAGACGGGAGATGACACAGAATACGACTGGGCTTGTGAGGTCCAGATGCCGAAGTATGACAGTACTGGCCGGGAAATTATCTATTATGCGGTAGAGAGCACTCACGTGGATACGGCATCACTTGACTATTTACCAGTACAATATCAGCCATCACAGGAAGACAAAACTGCTGATCCGAAGTGCAAAGACAGTGAGATAACGTATGAAAATGGAATCTACGGAGTGGAGCACTTTGAATCTTTGGCAGTGAAACCTGTTGGTAATGATATTTGGGCCTTGAAGGAAAATGGTACCTTTGTAAAACAGCTGTGGGATAATATTACAGTAGTGGGTAAAAAAGTGTGGGAAAATGTGCCGGAAGGTTTCCCGGCAGATGAACTGCCCAAGCTAAAGTTTATATTAAAAAGAAAAAAAGTAAGTGAAGAGGAAGCATCTCCTGTTGCTGTTGCAGAAACGGTTGAACGGCAGAGTCCGGGGCTCAGTTTTGATTTTACCTTCCGATATGAAGGAACGAATGATGAAAATGGCAATTATGTTGTATCAGTGTCGGAAACAGATGATTCCGGCAGTGGAACAACAGATACATGGAATAGGCTTCTTCCGAAATACGATGCACAGACGGGAGAGCTGTATACTTATTCAGTGGCAGAAAAGGTGACAGAAGGTGTCGGAAATGTAGGTAGCACAGAAATAGCCTATGAAAAACTGCCCGGTGATATTCATAATTATGTTATCACAAATACATACCGCCGGACAGGTAATAACGTGGGGAATATCACTGTGTCAAAAAATTGGGAGAATTTCCCAACAGAATTGTCAGGTTATCAATATCCGGAGGTTCAGTTTACCCTTTACCGTTTCTATAAATACAAAGATGGAAATGGCTATTCAACACCGGAAGCTGTTGCAACAAAGAGTTTAAATTGCAATGGTGCGTCAGCTGTAATGTTTGAGGACCAGCTGATCTATGCACCGAATTTTAATCCGTATATATACTTTGTGCAGGAAAAAGAACTGAATGGATATACCATTGCATCAGGTCTAGGTATTGGGGCAAATACTGAAACTTGTGAAGCAGGGTTGGAAACAAGCTGGCCGGACCAATTACCATTAAGCGATAGGGTGGCGGCAGCAGGGTGTTCACCAGCATTTACGATTCAGAGAACATTATCGGATCAGGCGTCTGGAGATTCAGGTAGTAATCCAGTTGTTTCACAGGCAACTGTTGATTTTACCAACACATTTACCGGTAATCCCATTACCACTGTAAAAGGAGAGAAGGTGTGGGATGACTTTGGCGATGTATTCGAAACGCGGCAGGATTTGAACCTGACTTTATTTAGGCGTGCCCAAAAACAAGCAGGGACAAGTGTTGATAATGCGTTAAGTTGGCAAAAAGTATGTGAAGTGACTGTAACAAAGAATCAGAGTGTTATTGAACCATCAGAAGTAAGATCTGTGGAATCCTCTTTCAATCAGCACGGAACAATCAAGTATTCATACGATGCAAGAGGAGATATTTGGAGCTATACATTTTACAATCTGGACGGTTATGCCCCAAACAGCAGCCGCTGGGAATATAAGGTTGTAGAAGGAACGGTGGATTATGATCCTGAAAACACGGAGGATCCTATAAAAGGAACGGTTGCGAATTACGATTCCGTCGACGGTGAAGGGAAACCTTCAGATGGCGTGGCATATGAGGCTACGATAATCTCTGACAACAGTATTGATGGTTTGGATCAGTGTGTGACGCTTGGCAGCCTTAAAAATGTAAACAAGACATCTTTGAAGGTTACAAAAGTGTGGGATCAGCTGGAGAACCTGTCGCAGCCGGAAGTTACCTTCGCGCTTCAGGTAAGTGTAGATGGAGGTATTAACTGGAAGTGGGCAAAGAGCTATTTTGGAGACAGATTAGTTTCCGTACGCCCAGACTCAGAAAATTCAGACTCAGAAATTTTATCTTATGAATATACAAAGACCATTGCAGCCAACAGTAGTGAGGAAACTGTTGTATTTGAAAACTTGCCTCGTTATGTGAAAAATGAGAATGATATCGTAAAGCTTTCCTATCGTGCAATGGAGGTAATGGTCGGAAGTCAGGCAGTATATTTCACAACTGATACTCAGACAGGTGGTGCTGACAATGGTGTTGCGTATGACGCAAATAATTTGGAAAGTGTTCCAGCAAGCGGCTATCTGGATCCACAGCCTTTCTCAGTCCGTTATCAGCCGGAAAACTCTGTGCCATCAGATGAAATAGGCGGTGCAGCTATCGCAGACAGCAATGGAATTGCCCAATGGCAGCATACGGTGACTAACTCTCCGGTTGGAGGTACTGTGTCTCTGTCGGTGACAAAGAATTGGGAAAATGATGATAACAATAGTTTTAAGACTCGGCCAGAAACAAGCGGAAATTTCTGGAGGGTGTGGTTCAGGTTATTCCGGTCTTGCGGTAATTCCGTTGATTCCGTTGATCCTGCATCGGAAATTGTTTTGAGCGGTGCGGAAAAATCAGACACGGAATACTATCCTTATGATTTCTATATTACAAGCAGTATGGGCAGTGAGGATTCCGGTTTTTCAAAAACACTGGATAAATTGCCAAAATATAATGAATATGGGCAGCAATACACGTATTTTGTACGGGAGATTAACAGAAACCATGGCGATATTGTATCTAGTCCGACATCACAGAACTATACTGTTACATACGGTGATACTGCCGTAACGGAACTTGCTGAAGAAAGCAATGTTGTGATCAATTCAGAAACTGTAACCAACACGCTGAAGCTAATAGATGTGGTAGGGAAAAAACAGTGGACCGGTGATGAGAATATTACTGGCCTTCGTCCTGATATCACAGATGGCAAGTGTGAAGAAATTGATTTAACCTTATACGTATCTGATGACGGCGGCTCGACATGGAAAGAAGCCTTTGGAGTGGATGGTATGTGGCCAAAAGCGGCAAGGATTGAGCCGACTTGGGTGGATAACAACGATGGTACATGGACATGGCGTTTTGCCGGACTTCCGGAGAAAGATGCAAATGGCAGAGCCTATACTTATAGTGTGAAAGAAGCGAGGGTTACTGGATATAATGATGCCATTTATGAGAACACCCAGTCATCCGGCATTGGATTTTCTGATGAAGAAGAGAATTATTCCGACAATGATGAAAACGGTGTGAACAATGCTGCTGTTACGGATCGTGCCATTGGGGCAGTTGTAGAAACAGGGCATGAGGCTGCGCCAATTTCTACTATTACCAATACTGCCACAGAATTTATACTTGATAAAGTTGGCAGTGACAATCCAGATGTGAAGCTTCATCATGTGACTTTGACTTTTGTGGAAGCAGATAAAACATCAGTTGGTTCAGGCTGGTATTTCACGTGGGATCGCCAGCCGGTGAATGGCTCAGATGATACTTTAACAGTACAGGAGACTTATACTTTATATTACAACGGAGCAGAAAAATGGAGTGGTACTTCTGTAGGGGAAAGTTCTGTTGTAATCAAAGGTGTGCCGGTGAGCGTGTATAAATTGTTTGCAGAATCAGCTCCATATGGATATGAGACTGCAGTGGGAAAATACGTGACCATAGAAGTAAAGGCAGATGGGACGATTGCTGTTTCCCCGGCAGGAACAATTGCTGCAGGCAGTGGAGACGATATAGGAAAGGCTACTCTTTCTGATGAGCCTATCATGATCAGCCTGAGCAAAAAAAATGCGGCCAATGATTCGGAAATAACTGACAATGTAAAAGCCGGTATGGTATTTGAGATTACAGGCAGGTTTAGGGAGAGCGACAGCACTTTAACTTCAAGTACTGCTAAGTACATAGTAGGAAGTAATGCTGCGTTGCCTTCCGGAAAAACAGAGGCAGACGTATTAAAAGCAGGTGATCTTGTATCCGGACAGGCTTATTCCATAAAAGAGCTGGCTGCTCCGTCAGGTTTTGTACTGGATGGTAATACATATCATTTTATTGTAAATGCGGACGGTACAATTGCTATTTCTGATGAAGGGCAAAACGTTGTCTTGGTATCAGAAAGTACGATCACTTTTAAAAATCAGGCAATTAAAGTGATCCTTGAAAAAGCAGACGCCCTTAACGGAGGAAACCTTCTGACCGGAGCTGAGTTTGAATTAAAAGACATTACGGATCAGGCAGACCAACCGTTCAAAACTGTATCTGTCGGTACTTCCGGAGCAGGACTCGGAAAATTGACATTGACAGGTACTGACAGTAATGTACCTATAATCCAGAACCATACGTATGTTTTAAAAGAAACAAAGGCAGCAGACGGTTATAAGCTTATTGATAATTTAAGTGTGACCTTTACGGTAGATACAGATGGAAAAGTTTCATTTTTGCCGGATTCTTTCGATGAAAATTATTTCCGGGTTTCAGATGATGGCAAAACGATCCGTGTAAAAAATGATCCGATCCAGCTGAATCTGGTGAAGGCAGATGCAGAAAATGGGAGTATAAAGCTGGAAAATGCTGTATTTGCATTGATAAAAGTAACAAATATCAATGATGCTCCGGCTGCGTCGGGAACCACCGGTGCAGATGGAACACTTCAGTTTATTACCGTCAAAAGAAGCAAGCCGTTCATTTTGGCTGCAGGAAATTATGTTCTGAAAGAGACCACAGCTCCCGCCGGTTATAAAGTGATGAAGCCTGTGAAGTTTATTATTGATGAGTATGGCAGCGTGACGAATCTTGCATACGCTGACGGTACATCAATTGAGACAGACGGAACGGCAAACGTTACATTATCAACAGACGCAGCCAAAAACAGTACCTTGACAATTCAAGACGAAAAAACACTCTTTACTTTGAATAAGTTAGGGAAAGATGGAGAGTCGAGAAGTAATTTGAACGATGTTACTTTGAAAATACTTGACAGCGGCAGAAATGAAATCCTTACTTGGTCAAGAAATGCAGACGGTACAGTTGTCATATCAGTAAGTGATTCTTATGAATATAAAAGTCTTATTGAGACAAATACTTCGGCGAATACGATTAAGGGACTGCCTGCAGGAAACTATATTTTAACAGAACCAGCTGGTACAGCTCCGGGAAATTATCTGATCATTCCGGATTACAGTTTTTCAGTAAACAAAGATGGTACATTAACAGCTATGACTCCGGCTTCGAACAGTTCTGTGGTAATCGATAATACAGAAGGAAATATTTCCCTTACTGCCACTGATGAATTGGTGCGCGGGGACGTGCAGATAACGAAGTATCTTGGCATAAAGGATGGTCACAAAACGCTCTCTGGCGTGGAGTTTGAATTATACGAGGGTACTTCTCCAAATGGTACAAGAATCAGAAGTTCGAAAACTCTTGTAACAGGGCCAGATGGAAAACTAACTGTGACAGGACTTGAGATAGGCGATTACTATTTTAAGGAAACATCGGCTACTGCTGACAGTAAGCTAAAAGACGAGGTGATACCATTTGCCATTACTGCCAATGTTGACCGGACAAAACAGCCAGATACAGTCATGCTCGATGCTACAAACGATGTATTTGCAGCGGACGTATACTTCTATAAAGAAGATGGTACAGATGGTACGCGATTGGATAACGCAACGTTTACGTTGGTTTATACTCCTGTTACTACAGAGGCAGCGGGATATGTTTCAGCCGCAACGAAAACTTACAAGACAATTTCTTCCGGTGATGATAAAGGGAAAGTAGCCCTGACAGGTCTTACAAAAGGGCATTACGTTTTGACAGAGACCGCAGCAGAAGGATATTATACAGGATTTCAAGCGGAATTTGATATTGTAGAAAGTGATGGCGGTAAAACCGGCACTGATGCAAAGAAACTTCATGAAACTGTTAACTTTAAGGTGCTTTCCGGGACATCAGGTGGGGAGGCTATTTATGATACTTCAACAAACACAGTTAAAAACAACCGTATTCCGGGAAGTGTTGCGATCCTGAAAGAGGATGCTTCTTCTTATGAAGATCTGGACGGTGCAGTATTTACCTTGAAAAAGGTATCAGAGGCAGACGGAACTGCTGTAGAAAAGTCGTGGGATTTCATGTTCACCACAGGTGAGACGTATTGTTATGATTCTGTAAATGATAGCTTTTTCCAGGGTTCATCATCAGAGTTTCTGGGAGTTACAGGAGTTTTGAAGATCATGGGACTCGATTGGGGAACATATACTTTGACGGAAACGAAAGCTCCTGATGGATATGTACTTCCGGATACACCTGTGACAAAAGAATTCTCTATCACGAGGACGGAGAGAGACTTTACGGCGACGGTGGATAAAAAAGGAGTTTTGAATGTAAAGAACAGCATCATATTACAGAAACGAGATGCATCAACCTCTGCTGGAATTGTTGCGCTGGTACCGGGGGCAGTTTATACATTGGCTCCAAGGGGCGCAGATGATAAGTTTGCGGATGGAACGACCAGTGCTAAAGCTTATACGATTCCTGACGGCTCTGATGGAACAACTATAGGGGAATGTGTATTAGCTGGTGTTCTTGTGGGTGGAAATGAATACGTTTTAATTGAGACAAAAGCCCCATATGGTTATGAGCTTCCGGCAGAAGCGGATCGTTCAGTTACCTTTAAAATGAATACCAACGGTACAATTTCAGCAATTGGGGAAAGCAGTAGTGGTCAGACAGGCATCGGCGAGAATAAAAATACGGTTTTCATTTCTGATAAGAAGATATCCCTTTCTCTGGAAAAACAGGATACGGAAGGAAATCCTATAAACGGAGATGTTTTGGATGGAACTGCTTTTACAGTGAAAGGACGATTTGCCCAGAGCGGTTCAGTGATTGGAAGTGAAGAGACGGTAGCGGTTACGGCGGTAAATGGCAGTCTGGGTCTTGATGCATTAGATGGAAAATGGCTGTCTTCCACAGGTGATACAGAGGGAACCGATCAATTTACTTATACACTGACCGAGACGAAAGCCCCGGCAGGATATGAGCTTCCATCAGAAACCCTCAAGAGTATAACCTTTACCGTTGATACAGAAGGCCATGTTCATATGACGGGAAATATCGTATACAGTGTGGCTGCAAATGATCCTGAAAAAATCATTGTAAAAGATACTCCGGTTGAGATTACGGTAACTAAAACAAATGCAGCAGGTATCTCTATTGGTGATGAGGCAAGGGGATATGCAGAATTCAAAGTAGAAGGAATATTTGCCGGCATTGGAGAAACGCGTATTCTGGGTACAACTAAAATCGAGAATGGTATTTCAGATCTTTCAAACAAATTAAAAGGAAAGCTGATTACTACCAACGGCCATACAGAAGGAACCGATCAGTTTACCTATAGGTTGACTGAAACGAAAGCTCCGGATGGTTATGTGCTGACGGATCTGGCACCCTACGTATCATTTACCGTAGATACGTCCGGTGTACTTCACTTTGAAGATAAAGATACGAATGTATTTGTCGGAGGAGATAATCCGACAGTTTCCGGAGATGGGACTACAAATATTTCTGTTAAAAATGATACGATGACAGTGAACCTAAGTAAGGCTGATATCAATGATAAATCAGGCATTGATATTACAGGTGGACAGAGGGGAGAAGCATATTTTGTGGTGTCTCCTATATCCAGTGGAACCTTTGCAGATGGTAATTCGGATCCTATTACGGTACATACGGGGAATAACGGAACGGATGCTTTGACTGGCATGCTGCGCCCTGATACTATTTACTCTGTGGCAGAGACAACGGCACCTAAGGGATATGAAATAGCACCTGTAGTCTATATCCGTGTAGATAAACAGGGAAATCTGTCAATCGTGGATGAGCAGGGACAAGCAGCTGCAGCAGATCATGGGGCAGTATCCGGTAATTGTCTGACGGTAAAGGATAAGAAGATTGAAGTAACATTAATGAAAACAGATGCAGATGCAGCGGGATCAACTCAAATACATTTATCTGGTGCGGTATTTAAAGTGAAACCTGCAACTGGAAATGACAGCTTTGTGACAGCCGGTATGAATGAAGAAGGCATGACTGTTACGGATGAAAACAGGGGGTCTGTTTTTGACGGAGAGCTGATTGCAGGAAACAGCTATGTTATTTCAGAGATTACTGCACCGGCTGGATATGAGTTGGCAGATTCTGTAATGTTTACGGTAAATCAAGATGGAACCGTGACAATACCGGAAACGATCATAACAAATGGGCAGGAACAGAAAAATGGTCCGGGAACTGTAATTATTGATACTTCTTCCGGAAACTCTGAGGTTTATATCCGGATTGCTGACGAGCAGATCGAGATTAAGCTGAAAAAAGCAGATTATGAGACCGGTAACCTCATTACTGCGTCGTCTGCAGAATTCTCCTTGTATCAAGGTACTGAGATTGTATCAGATAAACTGATTCAATCGGGTATTACAACAGTAGATGGTACCGTAACGCTGAATCAAGGATATATTGGAAGCCCTCTGCTGATTGATACAGAATATACCTTAGTGGAGACAAAGACACCGGATGGTTATGGATTTGCAGCGCCGGTCGTTTTCCAGATTGATGAGCATGGAAATGTGAAATCAAGTATAACAAATGCCTCAGCAGCAGGATCAGAGATTACGGTAAAAGATATTAAAACATCTTTCCGGCTTGAGAAGCTCGGCGTAGACGGAAATTCCAAAACATCTTTAAACGGCGTGACCATCGCGATCTATGCGAAAACAGATTTTGGTTCTGGAACATCTCCTGTCGAGGGTGCCGTACCGGTTGCAAAATGGAGCCGAAACGCAGATGGCATCGAATCTGTGGCCCCCGTTTTAGGAACCACAGTTGATGCAGTTTCAGGTACGGAAGGAAACAAGCAGGCAGTGGTCAGAGGATTGCCTATGGGTGAATACATCCTTTACGAGGAAGTGACACCATCCGGTTATGATTCCATAGCACCGACGAATATCACTATAGGAGGCACTGGGGAATCCTCTGTCACTCTGGAAGATATACGCATCCGCGGACATATTAAACTGAATAAATCGGTAAAAGATGGTGTATATACCCATGTATATGATATTGCCAATGTACAGTTTGACCTTTATAGGGTCGTGGGAGAAGTGGACGGAGAAGAGAGCGAAGAAAGTAAAGAAACCAATAAAGAAAGCAATGATATTAAGATCGCGGAGAATCTGTCAACTGATGTAAACGGTATCTGGGCTTCAAAGGATAATGGGACGGATAAGTTTACAGATATTGACGGAACAGAAAAACCATTCTCTGCCGGCCTTACCACAGGAAGATACTATTTTGTGGAGACAGAGACAACTGCGGATACGGTGCTTGATAATCAGACAAAGCATCTTTTCACCATCGGGGATTCAGATACTGGCTCAAATGGAAAAGAGAACAATGTGGGCGTAGTAAATGCCCCCTTTGGAGCCAGTGTAAATCTTGTGAAACTGGACAAGGACTCCGGTCAGCCTATCCATGGTGTTCAATTTGAACTTTTTTACATTCCGGAACACAAGACGAAAAATGATAAAGTAACCAAATCAATGATCACAGATGAAAATGGTTCACTTACTTTTGCTGATTTGCCGAAGGGTCAGTACACCATTGAGGAAAAAGTGGCAGAAGGCTACGACATTAGTGGTGTGCATGATGAAAGTGATAAACCATTTAAAGCCCAGTTTACCATCGACGAGGATGATAACGGTAAGAACATTGTTTTGAACCAGAATGCATCATCGGAAAGTGCAAATCCGCAAGTTACTCTTCTGAAAGGAAGTTGGACAGAGGATGGCATTACGAATCAGCGTCTTCGTGGTACGGTGCATCTTATGAAAGCAGACGGAACTACAAAGGAACAGCTTTCTGATGTTACCTTTACACTCTACAAAAAAGAAACGAGTGATGACGCTATTATCTGGAATAAAGTGCAGGATTTCCTCACCGGAAAGAAATACAGTGTCATTGATAACCTTTCCGGAACAGAATTAGCGGAAAAAGGTGAACTGACCATCTCAGATCTTGACTGGGGTACGTATCAGCTGGTCGAGACGAAAGCGAAGGACGGGTACAGCGTTACGGACAAGAACAGACTGCAGGAAGCAGATACAGTCCTTGCCACAGCTGAATTTACTTTCGACCGAATGACAGATAAAGAGATTACCTTGAAGACGGACGGGGCAGATTTCTATAATTACCAGACGAGCCTGAGGATTAGAAAAACAGGTCTGGATGGAATGGCGCTGTCAGGTGCCGAATTTACTCTGCGCGGTACGTTCGTAAATGAAGAAGGGGAAACTGTAGAAGATGGAAGGATGGATCTTTATGCGGATGAAAATGGAGAGATCATCCTTCAGGGAGTATTGATCGGCGGAGAATCCTACATCCTTACTGAAGTGAAATCACCGGATGGCTATGAAAGAATGGAAAAACCGCTCACATTCACTGTGAATCCGGATGGAACTGTCAAGTTTGAAGAAGGATATGCTAAGGTGGATGAATCGAATCCTTCCGAGGGATTTGCATTGACGCAGTCCGATTTCTTTTCTAATACCATCACTGCTTATAACCGGAAAGTGGAGGTGTCTATTGAAAAGACGGACAGCACAGATACTGCAAAGATATTAGGAGGGGCAGTGTTTGAAGTGATACCGGAGAAAGGCAGTGCTTTTTCCGATGGTTCCCGGAAAATACTTCTCGATACAACAGAAAAACTGTCAAATGGCCTGAATGGGATTTTGATGGTGGGTAATACCTACGTGCTGCAGGAAGTGAAAGCTCCGGAAGGATACGAACTGCAAAAGGACAAGCTGCGTTTCACGGTGAACGATGATGGCGAAGTTGTTTCAGAGAAGAAAGACTGGGCTTCTGTTGCATCAAAAGACGGACACGTATCCATCAGGATAGCGGATGAGCCTTTGGAGATTGGTTTCCTGAAACGTCTAAAAGATGATGTGGTGGCCACCGGTGTGCCGGGTGCTGAATTTAAACTTACAGGGCGTTTTGCAGACCGGCCTGAAAATGAGATTCTGTGGACAAGTACGAAAGAGCCTACAATACTGAAAAGTGCCCTGATTGCAGGGGAGACTTATACGCTTTATGAGACAAAGGGACCTGAGGGTGCAGCTTATGTGGCAAGTGCTGTGGAATTGTTCACTTGGACCTTTAAAGTAGATGAGGATGGAAACCTGACAGACCTGTCTTCCAATCTGACCTATGAAAAAGATACCGGGGTTGCAACTGTTTGGAATCAGCCCACAAAGCTGGCAGTATATATACGTGATGCCAATAAAAAGGAAAGCGGATCAGATCCACTTCTGCCCGGCTATAAATATGAGATAACAGGACGATTTACGCCTGACCGTTACACAGAAGGATCTCAAGACGGACTTACCGTTGGACCTGATGGTACTGCTGCAGGAACGATACGTATTACCACAAACGGAAAAGATGCTGCTGATAACGCTTTAAAAGGCAGGATCATTATCGGTGAGACTTATACCATCAGGGAAGTGGAAGCACCTTCCGGTTACCAGCTGGGAACGGAAATTACCTTCATTGTGACAGGGGCAAAAGTACAGCCGGACGGTACGATCGTTTTGATCCTTGAATTTAAACATGGTGATCTGCCTGCACATTATTACATTGAAACGGATGAATACGGTAATACGATTATAGTGCAAAGAACCAATCCGTTGAAAGTAATGGTGAAAAAGGTAGATGAGTCAGGAAATCCGCTTTCGGGAGTAGAGTTTAGTCTGGAAGGAACTTTTGCAGATGGAAGTGAAGATGAGAAGACCATAAAAGTGGATAAAAATGGCCAGATAGTCTTGGACAAGATTCTGGTTGAAAGTAATCCTCTTGAAGACGATGATTACATCTATGTCCTTACGGAAACAAAGACGGCAGATGGCTACGAATTGCTGGAATCTCCTTTTTATTTCCGTGCGGTGTCGAAAGCAGTAGATGAGGCAGGAAATGTAGTTCCGGACGGAAGTGATTCAGAGGCAATGCGTGAGACGAGGCTGGAAATTGTGTACGGAAGCGGGTATACCTCGGAAGAACTCCGTTCGATGGTTCAAACGTCAAAATCAGGGGACACTGTAATTCTGACCATCACGAATAAAAAACAGCAGGAAGAGCAGAAAGCGGATGCGGTCAAAACCGGCGATGACACCAACCTGATGCTTCTCTGGATGATGATGGCATTATCCGGTATGGCTATGTTATTGTTGGAAAGGCGGCGGAGAAAGGCCAGATGATCTTTCATTTAGTATAGTAATAACATGAATTCTTCTGGTCGGGTCATTAAGTCATATAACCACTCATGCACAAATGCATCGTGGTTATATGATTTATGGCTCAGGTATTATTACATGAAGGTTTTGGTTGATTCTCGGATAATGAATTCTGTATCCAGCAGGAGATGACGATTTGGCATATTCCTGCCGGAAAGGATTTTTTCAATCAGCATCGCACAGGCATGCTGTCCCATGTGGAAGGCTGGCTGGCTGATGGTGGTGATCGTAGGGGAAGTGATGCGGGAGGTCTCTACATTGTCAAAACCGATGACGGAGAGCTCATCCGGCACTTTGATCCCGAAGCTGTGGGCTGCACTGATGGCTGCGGCTGCAAAGACATCGGAACAGGTGAAAAATGCATCAGGACGCTCGCTGGAGGAGAGCAGCTGTAAAATCGAGGAATATGCCAAGGTATAGTCAATATAAGGGATATTGATGATCCATTCTGGATGGTACTCAAGACCAGCATCCTGAAGAGCGTCCATAAATCCCTGTTTTCTGTGGCGGGCATATTTGTATTTGCTGCTGCAGTTGATCATGCCGATGCGGCTGCATCCTGTGGAGATCAGATAATTCACTGCTTTGTATGCTGCAGATACATCGTCGATACTGACGTATGTGGTGTCGTAGTTTTCCGGGTATTCGCAGCACATAACGGTAGGGCAGATTCGGTCGATGGTGGTGAGCAGTTCGATAGGAGGAACCGTACACAGCCAGATGACGCCGCTGAAATTTCCATTTGATACGAGATTCGAAAAATACGTGTAGTTTGAATAGATTTCCTTTACTTGAACGAGAAATATTTCAAAATTGTTTTCATGCGCCGCCTGCTGGATTCCGTCAATGATTTTCGCATAAAAAGGATTGGCAAAATCCGGAATGAAGACGAGAATAAGGCGACAGGACACGGAAGCGCTTAAAAGTGCAGTGTCATACTGAAGTTCTTCCATTGCTTGGAGGACTTTTTTTTGTGTAGAAGGCTTTACCAGCCCTTTTTGGTTGAGAATACGTGATACAGTTGCGGTAGAAACACCGGCTTTCTCAGCAATCTCTGTTATTGTAACTTTCGTTTTCATGTTTCCTCCTATCATATCATTCAAATATCAAAGATACCAGAATGAAGCAGAAAAAATATGTTTGTTTCTATTCTATCCCGTCTGTTTTAAAATGTAAAGAAAAATGTAAATTTAGCAAAAAATAATGTAAAATAAAACAAAATATATTTCATAGAATTATGCATATTGTATAAAATGTGAGGGATAAAACTGTATAATTAAACGAAATAACGAATATTAAGAAATATAAGTTGACATTTAATTGTATAAAATGTAAGCTAAATGTAAAGAAACGGCTTCGGCCGATAAAGGAGGACGTGAAACTATGAAAAAGAGATTTTTAGCAGCTGCAGTGATGGCAGCGACGATGCTGACCAGCATGGTGGCAAGCGCAGCAGGACAGACAATTTACGTTCTGGGCCCGACACCGGACCATGGCTGGACAGCTCAGGCAGGTGTGTACGCGGAGCAAAAAGTAGAAGAGATCAATGCAGAGGGCAAGTATAAAGCAGTATATATGCCGGCATCCAGTGGTGAGGAGCAGGTAGATCAGGCTCAGACCATTATTGCAAACGGTGATGCAGCAGGCGTTGTATTCTTTGCATTGGAAGATTCAGCAAGAGCAGGACAGGAAGCACTGATCGCAGAAGAGATTCCGTTTATTTCTTTCGACCGTATCATTGAAGGTCCGGATAAATACGCGATCTTGAATGCATCCGGTGATAACTGGGCATGCGGTGCCGGTATTGCTTATTGGCTGCAGCAAAAAGGCATGGAGCCGGGCGACACCATGGTTACTCTCATTGGTGACAATGGTACTGTTTGTTCCCGTCGTCAGGAAGGCTTTGAGCAGTTCCTGAAAGGCGAGCTGGAATACTACGATGCAGACAAAGATGAAAGCTACACTACAACTCAGGTTTGGACACAGGACGAGATTGATGCTCTTTGCGCAGATTACAAGTATGTATGCAATTGGAGCGCTGACGGTGCATATGAGTACCTTGAGCAGAAACTTACCGATATTGTAAAAGATGCAAAAGATAATAATGGTAAATTATACGTTTACTCCATGGATGATGAGATGACATTCGGTTTCCTGAACCTTCTGGAAGCAAATGCAGTAGACGATACTACAAAACAGGATCTGGCTGACATGGATGTTTATATTTCCGCAATCGGCGGTATGGCTGAACTGTACTCCGTAATCGATGGTACATCCTCACAGTCAGAGATCGCACAGACATATTTTGATGATATGATGTCCGTATACTTCTCACCGAAAATGATGGAAAATGTTATCGGATATATGGAAGATTATCTGAATGGTGATTGGGACTACGAAGTAGGAGAAGGAAAATACGAAGTAGTTTGGATCGTGGACAAAGACAATGTAGCAAACTATGAAGGCTTTGCCGGTCACTAATCTGTAAGCTAGGAAATGGTTCGGATGCAGGCGCGTAGCCTGCATCCGCTTTTTGTCATGGCGACGAGGAAAATGGACATCATGCTTGCACGAATGGACATTTGACGACCGCTGATCAGAACGAGATACGCAAAGGGAATCTCGTCTCTGTCATGGCGATGAGGAAAATGGACATTATGAAGGAATGGCCGATTTTTCTTTGAAAGAGAGAATTTTTATGGAGTGACATGCTTATGAGTATCTTAGAGATGAGTAATATAACGAAGACTTTCGGGGGCGTGCATGCATTGACAGATGTCCACTTCACTGTGGAAACCGGTGAGATCCACGCCTTGATGGGAGAAAATGGTGCAGGGAAGTCAACGCTTATGAATATCCTCACCGGTGTCATACCTATGGACAGCGGAAAGATCCTGTTTGACGGCGTGAACTATGTGCATCCCACGATCAAGCAGATGGAGAAAGCCGGGATTGCTTTTGTTCATCAGGAAATCAATGTTATAAACGATCTTCGTGTATTTGAAAATATTTTTTTGAACCGTGAGATCAAGACGAAGACCGGGATCCTTGACCAGAAGAAGATGATCAAGGAAACCAAAGAGCTATTTGAGCATCTGGGCGTTGATATGGATCCGCTGGAGATGGTGTCTGAGCTCAAGACTAGTGAGAAACAGCTGTTGGAGATCTGCCGTGCACTTCATGCCAAGGCAAAGCTCCTGATTCTCGATGAACCCACGACTGCTCTCAGTAACGAAGAGATCCAGCATCTGTTTGGCATATTGAAAAAGATGAAAGAAGAAGGGAAAGCACTGATCTTCATCTCCCACAAAATGCCGGAGATCTTTGCCATTGCAGATTCTTATACTGTATTTCGAAATGGAAGATTTATTTCCTGCGGAAAGATTTCTGATACGACGCCGCAACAGATGACCAGTGATATGATCGGAGAAGTGTATGCGGAAAAAGACGTATACAAAGAGCGGGAGCTTGGAGATGTCGTATTAAAATTAGAAAAGCTGTCCGGGGAGGGCTTTCAAGATATTGATCTGGAGGTGCGCAAGGGAGAAATCGTTGCTTTCACAGGATTGGCGGGCTGTGGTGCAAGTGAACTGATGCAGACCATGTTTGGCGTGTTGCCGATCCATAGTGGGAGCATTGAGGTTTCAGGAAAGAGAGTCCACGGTAACATCTGCCATTTCATGAAAAATGGTATTTCCATGCTTCCCTCTAACCGAAAAGAAAATTCAGTCATACCTGATATGAGTATCCTGGAAAATATGTATGTGGCAGAGCATTCCCTTTCCAAACGCCATCAGTATATATCTGATGAGAAAGAGCAGAAGCGGTATGCGAAATATGTTGATATGCTTCATATTAAAGCTGGAAAATCGGAAGAATCTATCAACTCCTTAAGTGGAGGAAACCAGCAGAAAGTCTTTTTAGCAAGATGGCTGAATACAGGGGCAGACATCATGTTGTTTGATAACCCTACGCAGGGCGTTGATGTGGGCGCAAAGGAAGAGATTTACCAACTGATTCTTGAATTTGCGGAGGCAGGAAAGACGATTCTCATCAATACACTGGAAATACCGGAGATCAAAAAAGTTTCCGATCGGTGCGTGGTATTTTACGAGGGTAAGATCGCAAAGATCTTCCCACACAGTGAGGTCGATGAAAGACAAGTTATGTTATATTCGACAAATGCATTAAATGCAGCAGGAGGTAAGGAAGATGGCAAGTAATACAGAAACTCAGAAAAAGTCTGGTGCTTTGCAGGCACTGGCAAAGTGCTGGTCGAAATACAGCTACATTTTTGTTTTTGCGATCATTCTCGTGGTATACGCTATCGTGATCATAGCAAATGGCAATGCATTTAACAGCGGACACATTTCCGTAATCTTTTCCAGCCAGAATACAGTGATTGTGGGAACTATGGCTTTAGGAATGGCGCTGGTTATCATTACAGGGCAGATCGACTTGTCTGTAGGTTCGTCCTTAGTGCTCTGTACCGGTGTCTGCATCCTCACTTATAATGCCACCGGTGGAAATGTATTCCTGATGATCTTATCGGCACTTGCCGCAGGATTCCTCTGCGGGCTGATCAATGGCCTTTTTGTGGGGCTGGCAAAAATGCCGCCATTTATCGTTACCCTTGGTACCATGCTGATCTATCGCTCCTTGACACTGTCCTTTGTACGTGAAATCGATCCTGCTTTGACCGGTTCTTCAAGCAGCCAGTTTTCCATGCTGAGCGATATGCCTTCCTATGATTTCCTCCGCATGAAATTCGGAACAGGAAGTTTAAAGATTGCAGGATTTAAGTTCCCATACATAACCTTCCTTTTTGTGTTTATCACGATTTTCTTTATTTTCCTCATGTCGAAGACGAAATACGGAAAGAGCGTATATGCAGTGGGAAGTAACGAAAAAACGGCGCGTCTGTCAGGTATCAGCGTGGAATGGGTAAAAGTTTCCGTATTTGTGATTACAGGCGTATTGGTTGGTATCGCAAGTTTTATTCAGGCATGCAAGATCGGAAATGTGACGCCGGCGTCTTCCGGTGTTTCCTATGAGATGTATGCGATCGCAGCAGTTGTATTGGGTGGTGTTAATATGTCAGGAGGACGAGGAAAGCTTCTTGGTGTATTTTTCGGAGCGCTGTCTTATACGACGATCAACTTTATCATTGTAAGTATTCCGGCCCTCAGTACGGATATTCAGGATACTTTTCAGGGAATCGTCCTGATCGCTGTTATCTTTATCCAGACTGTTGGCCCTGTTGTGAAAGAAAAGATCTTAAGTGTAAGAAGAAAAATGGCATAGCTTTTCAGAAAAGGAGAAAAAAGCAATGAGTGTAAATATTGGCATTATCGGATGCGGTAAAATTGCACAGGTGCGCCACATACCGGAATACGTATCAAACCCGGATGCATGCCTGTATGGAATGTTTGACATGAATCAGGAGAGGGCGAAAGAGCTGGCAGACAAGTATGGATGCAAAGCATACCAGTCTTATGAAGCACTTTTGGCAGATCCGGCAATCGATGCAGTAAGTGTTTGTGTGGCAAATAATGCCCATGCAGAGATCAGTATTGCAGCGATGCGCGCCGGAAAACACGTTCTCTGTGAAAAACCTATGGCAGTCACACTGGAAGAGTGCGAAGAAATGGTGAGGGTTTCAAAAGAAACAGGGAAGTATTTAATGATCGGGCAGAACCAGAGGCTGGCAAAAGCCCATATAAAAGCAAAAAAACTCATTGAAGAGGGTGCTATCGGAAGAGTCCTCACCTTCCGGACTGTTTTCGGACATGGAGGACCGGAAACCTGGAGCGTTGACCCGGGGAAAAATGTTTGGTTCTTTGATAAGAAAAAAGCTGCTATGGGAGCTATGGCAGATCTGGGTATCCATAAGACAGATCTGATCCAGTACTTGATCGGACAAAAGGTGGTTGAAACACAGGCCATGCTCACAACTCTTGATAAAAGAGATGCTACGGGCAACCTTATTGGGGTGGATGACAATGCTATCTGTATTTATAAGATGGATGGCGGGGCAGTGGGAACCATGACTGCAAGCTGGACCTATTATGGACAGGAAGACAATACCACGGTGATTTACGGTACGGAAGGAATCATGCGGCTGTATGACGACCCGGTCTACTCTGTCCAGATCATCCGCGGTGACGGAGAAAAGATCCATTATGAGATCGACCAGATCCAGACCAACGACAACCAGACGAAATCGGGAGTAATTGATCTATTTGTGGAATGTCTCGTAGAGGATCGTGCACCGGAGATATCAGGGGAAAGTGTTGTTTCAGCTATGCGTGCAGTTTTCGGAAGCATTGAATCATCAGAAACCGGCAGGGCTGTAAAAGTAAACGGAGGAGATGTGTGAGTATGAAATTGGGAATCGTCAGTTCTATCTTAGACGGGTGGACATTTGAAGAAATGATCGATACGGTATCAGAACTTGGATTTTCCTGTGTGGAGACGGCGTGCTGGCCTCAGGGGAAAGCAGAGCGCCGTTATGCAGGGGTAAGCCATATTGATGTGTCGGAAATGGACGATAAAAAGGCAGATTATATTCTTGGTTATTGCAAGGAAAAGCATGTGGAAATCTCTTCTCTTGCTTTTTACCCCAATACGATGGATGGGGATATTGAAAAACGAAACGCCAGCATCAGCCATTTGAAAAAAGTGATCGATGCGTCTGCAAAGCTTGGGATCGGCATGGTAACGACTTTCATTGGAAGGGACCAGAGCAAAACAGTAGAAGAAAACATCCAGTTGTTTCAGCAGATCTGGCCGGATCTGATCAGCTATGCAGAAAACAAAAAAGTAAAAATAGGTATTGAAAACTGTCCTATGTTATTCGGACCGGATCAATGGCCCGGTGGGCAAAACCTGATGACTACACCGTCTATCTGGCGTGAGCTGTTTGGTATCATTGATTCAGAATATTTTGGCTTGAATTATGATCCCAGCCATTTTGTATGGCAGCAGATGGACTATATCAAGCCTATCTATGAATTTAAAGATAAAATATTCCATGTACATTTTAAAGACATTAAGCTTTTTCCAGACAAGCTGAATGATTATGGTGTTATGGCATATCCATTGTCCTATATGGCTCCCAAGCTGCCAGGACTTGGCGATGTGGATTGGGGAGCATTCGTCTCAGCTCTTACTGATATCGGGTATGACGGTTATGCCTGCATTGAAGTAGAAGACCGTGCATTCGAAGGAAGCCGGGATAAAGTAATGAATAGCTTGAAGCTTTCAAAAAAATATATGGAGCAATTTGTGATTGACTAAACACAGGACATATGTCTCATCTCTATTTCGGACTGCCCTCGCCCAACCGGCTGGGGCAGTTCGCTGTATTAAAAAGCTTTTTGTTTTACATTCCACATTTTGTGTGGTAAGATATAAGCCAATACAAAGCAACAGCTTTGCAGCCGCAGAGACATAAGAAAGAGCGGAAGACGTGAGAAAGAGCGGAAGACGTGAGAAAGAGCAGCAGACGTGAGAAAGAGCGGAAGACGTGAGATAGAGTGGCAGCAACGGAAGACAGAATAGCAAGACAGAGGAAATTGAGAGGAACGAGAGGTAAAAATGGCAAGGCAGAGGAGAAATGAACCGGAGAGAAAACCAAGGACGCAAAGCAGGCAGAATCCGGGTCGTGGAAGACGGATGGAAAGCGAGTATGGCCGGGGGCCGGGCCACAGGATGGTGGACCGCAGGGCACCAGAGGTGAGAAAACGTGTGCTTACACTTAGCAATCTTCTTACTGCATTCATTGGTTTCTTGTTCGTCCTCAGTTTGTCAGTGACCCTTGTTTTGAACTTGCGGTCTATTTATTATTTTGATATAAAATACCAACAGCTTGAGCAAAAGACAGGACTTTCAGAAGAAGCGATACGAGAAAATTATGATACGCTGATTGACTACAATTTGATCACAAAACACGTGAAAAAATTGGAATTTCCGGATTTTCCCATGTCAGAACATGGTGAGATACATTTTGCTGAGGTAAAGCGTATTTTTACAGTGGTCCAGTGTTTGTGCCTGATATCCGGGGTTATCCTTCTGGTACTTCTGGTTAAAAAGCTGCGAAGGCGTGATTATGGAAGTTTGAAACTGATGTCAATTTTTACATTTGTGATTCCCATTGCATTAGGCGTGATGGCATGTTTTAATTGGGACGGTTTTTTTGGAAAATTCCACGCACTGCTTTTTAAAAACAATTACTGGATTTTTGATCCGGCCACAGATCCGGTGATCAACATCCTTCCGGAGGAATTTTTCTTCCACTGTGCCATTGTGATCGTACTGTTTTTACTGGTGGGATGTATCCTGACCGGTGCATTGTACCGTCTGGTGACAAGAAAATACAGGCGGCAGCAGATGTATTGAATTTATTGGATATAAAAAAGTGTGCTTCGCACACTCTCGCGAATTTATAAAGCATCAAGAAGTCCTCTTCGGGCCGGATGGCTTTTCGAAAAATAGGAAAAAAGAGATAAGGAAATAGATTTGGAGGCATGGAAATTGAATTTAGAAAAAATTCCCCAATATGAATTAGTAAAACAGGAAACCATCAGTGATATCCAGTCGGAGGGTTATATCCTTCGCCATAAAAAAAGTGGTGCCAGAATCATGGTGCTGCAGAACGAGGATGAAAACAAGGTATTTAATATAGCATTCCGCACACCGCCCTCAGACAGCACGGGAGTGGCACATATTCTGGAACACAGTGTGCTTTGTGGAAGTCGTTTGTTTCCGGCCAAGGATCCTTTTGTAGAATTGGTGAAAGGCTCGCTGAACACATTTTTAAATGCAATGACCTATCCTGATAAGACGATGTATCCCATTGCAAGCTGTAATGACAAGGATTTCTGTAATTTGATGCATGTGTATCTGGATGCCGTTTTTTATCCTAATATTTATATGAAGGAGGAGATCTTCTGCCAGGAAGGCTGGAGCTACCAGCTGGAATCACCAGAGGAGGAACTAGTCTACAATGGGGTGGTTTACAATGAGATGAAAGGAGCTCTTTCTACACCGGAAGAAGTATTGGAAGAGGTAAACATGAATTCCTTATTCCCGGATAATACTTACGGCGTAAATTCTGGCGGAGATCCTCTTTTTATTCCGGATTTGAAATACGAAGATTTTCTTGCCTTCCATAAAAAGTATTACCATCCGTCCAACAGCTATATCTACTTTTACGGAAATATGGATATTGAGGAGCGTCTGCAATGGCTTGACCGGGAGTATCTGGGCAATTTTGAGTATGATTTCGTGGATTCCGCCATTCCTCTTCAAAAGCCTTTTGAAAAAGTAAAAGAGGTACACTGTAAATATTCTATTTCTGAGGATGATGATTTAGAGAATAATACGTATCTTTCCTATAATGTTGTGGTGGGGACAAGCCTCGACGTGGAGCTTGCCAATGCCTTTGCAGTGCTGGAGTATGCCCTTTTGTCTGCACCCGGCGCCGTTTTGAAACAAGCCCTTCTGGATGCAGGCATCGGAAAAGATATCATGAGCTCTTATGAGAGCGGTGTTTTACAGCCATTTTTCAGTATAATTGCAAAGAATGCAAACAGCTGTGATGCCCAGCGCTTCTGCCAATTGATCCGTTCAACTTTAGAAAAGACGGTAGAAGAGGGAATCGACAAAAAAGCGCTGTTGGCCGGTATCAATACGATGGAATTCAGGGCAAGGGAAGCTGACTATGGGTCTTATCCCAAGGGGCTGATGTATGGCATTGATGTATTTGACAGCTGGCTTTACGATGACAGCAAGCCTTTTGATTATTTGAAGCTGGATGTTTATGCAAAGCTGAAGGAAAAGGTAGAGACAGGGTATTTTGAAGACCTGATCCGCCAATATTTCATAGAGAATACCCACGCTTCTTTCGTGATCTTAGAGCCGGAGAGGGGGCTCACTTCAAAGATAGACGGACAGGTAAAAGAAAAACTGGATGCTTATCGGAATTCCCTTTCAGAAGAGGAATTGGGAGAGCTGATCCGACGTACGGAAAAGCTCAGAAGTTTTCAAGAGACTCCCTCTACTGCGGAAGAACTTGCGAAGATTCCTATGCTTTCCAGAGAAGATATTGGGAAAAAAGCAGCCGGTTTCCAAAATAAGGAGTATCATTTTGGCGATGTGACTGTATTACATCATGATGTCTTTACAAACGGCATTGCCTATATGGACCTGCTGTTTGATATCAGCAGGGTGGCAAGGGAGGATATTCCTTATCTTGGCATTTTAAAATCCGTGCTGGGCATGGTAAATACGGACCATTATACTTTTTCTGACTTGAATCATGAAATTAACAGCAATACAGGCGGAATATCTGTGGGCCTCAGTGTGTATCCTGTCTTGGTAGATGATAATGAGATCAAAGCATTTGCAGGGGTGCGCGCAAGAGTGCTTTATGACAAGATCGGTTTCGCTTTTCATATGGCAGATGAGATTTTATTCCACTCCAAGCTGGATGATGACAAGCGACTTTACGAGATCATTGCAAAACTAAAATCAAGGCTTTCTATGCAGCTGTCATCTGCGGGACATTCTACGGCAGCCTGCAGGGCCACCTCGTATCTGTCGCAGTTCAGCGCCTTCAATGATGCCATTGGAGGGATTGCATTTTACCGTCTAGTAGATGATCTGGAAAAGAACTTTGACGAGAAAAAGCAGGGATTAAAAGAGAAACTTCGCTTGCTTATGGGAGAATTGTTCCACAAAGAAGGCCTCTTTGTGAGCGTGACCTCAGACGGGGAAGGCTTGGAGCGGATGAAGGAGCCCCTTGGACAGTTTATAAATAAATTGCCCCATGCAGATTCGGAGAAAAAAGAGAATTCCCTGATCCTTGAGAAAAAGAACGAGGGCTTTATGACCACCGGACAAGTACAGTACGTTGCCCGGGTTGGCAATTTTAAAAGGGCGGGGTTTGATTACACAGGAGTTCTGCGTATCGTAAAAGTATTAATGAGCTACGATTACCTGTGGACCAATATCCGTGTGAAAGGTGGTGCCTATGGATGTATGAGTTCCTTTGGGCGCACAGGGGATTCTTACTTTGTCTCTTACAGGGATCCGAACCTTAGGGCTACCAATGAAGTGTATGAACGTGTTCCGGAATATCTGGAGAATTTTGACGCGGACGAACATGAAATGACAAAATATATCATCGGCACGGTAAGTGACCTTGATACGCCGCTGACTCCTTTTATGAAAGGACAGAGGTCATTAAGCGCATATATGAGTGGCCTTTCGCCGGAGACTGTACAAAAAGAGCGGGATGAGGTGCTTTCTGCTACGCCGGAGCAGATCCGTGCACTTGCGCCTCTTGTGCGTTCTATATTGGAAGAACAGGCAATCTGTGTAATCGGAAATGAAGAAAAAATCAAAGCAGACAAGGATTTGTTCATGAATATCCAGAGGCTGCAGTAGTGAGGAGAAAAATGGAAAACGCTAATTTTAGATCAGGTTTTGCCACATTGATCGGGCGGCCCAATGTGGGGAAATCCACATTGATGAACCATTTGATCGGGCAGAAGATCGCGATCACATCAAATAAACCGCAGACAACGCGCAACCGTATCCAGACAGTTTATACCTCAAAAGAAGGCCAGATCGTCTTTCTTGATACGCCCGGCATCCACAAAGCAAAAAACAAGCTTGGGGAATATATGGTAAATGTGGCAGAGCGGACACTGAAAGAGGTGGACGTGGTGCTCTGGCTGGTGGAGCCTACGGACTTCATCGGAAAGGGCGAGCGGCATATTGCGGAACAGTTGAAAAAAGCAAATGTGCCGGTGATCTTGATCATGAATAAGATCGATACAGTAGAAAAAAGCAAGATAGAAGGATTTATGGACGGGTATCGTGAGATCTTTGATTTCGCTGATATGATCCCGGTCTGCGCCCTCCGTGGCGTCAATATGGAACGAGTGATCCATGCTATTTTTAAATATCTTCCTTATGGACCGAAATATTACGATGATGATACTGTGACGGACCAGCCCCAGCGCCAGATCGCGGCGGAGCTGATCCGTGAAAAGGCGCTGCGCTGTCTGGAAGAGGAGATTCCCCACGGCATCGCCGTTTCCATTGAAAAAATGCAGGAGCGCCGTGGCGGTGAGATCATGGATATTGAAGCCACTATCATTTGCGAGAGGGATTCCCACAAAGGAATCATCATCGGAAAAGGCGGAGCGATGCTGCGGAAGATCGGTTCCCAGGCCCGCCATGAAATAGAAAAAATGCTGGAAATGAAAGTCAACCTTCAGCTTTGGGTAAAGGTGAAAAAGGATTGGCGGGACAGCGATTACATGATAAAAAATTTCGGGTATGATAAGAAAGAAATATGAGTGAGCCACTAAAGCTGAATGGAATGGTGCTTTTGGCCGTACCTTCCGGGGAATATGATAAAAGAACAGTAATACTGACGAAAGAGCGGGGGAAGATCACTGCTTTTGCCCGCGGGGCGAGGCGGCAGAACAGTACGCTGCTGGCGGCAGCAAATCCTTTTGCCTTCGGAACCTTTACTTTATATGAGGGAAGAAACGCTTATACACTGGTAAAGGCGGAGATATCCAACTATTTCACGGAAGTGCGGGAGGATTTTGAAGCAGCCTGTTATGGATGCTATTTTATGGAGGTTGCGGAATATTATACACGTGAAAATCTGGACGGAGGTGCAGTCCTGAATCTGCTCTATGCAACACTGCGGGCCCTCACGAAGAAAAAGCCGGATAATGAACTGATCCGGTGCATTTTTGAGATGAAAGCTATGGTGGTCAATGGGGAATATCCCTATGATGTTGTTCAGGACACTTCCCTTCTTGAAGCGACGCGTTATGCCCTCGGCTATGTCATACAATCGCCGATACAAAAGCTGTACACATTCACACTTGCACCGGAGGTTTTTCAGCAGTTCCGTAAGGTGCAGGACCATTTTAACCGCCAGTTTATTGACCGGGATTTTAAATCCCTGACTATCTTAAAACAGCTCCTTTAAAGGAAATAAAAGAAATAGTTGAAACGACGGGGCTTTGAATGTATAATAAATGGGGTTTTGTTAGGAGGAGCTACAGTGATAAGGAAGAAGATACTGATTTTAGCCGGTTTATCGGCCGGATTGCTGATGCTTAGTGGCTGTGAGATGCTTGGAGAGAGCAAATGGACGCCGCAGGAGCCGTCAGCCATATCTATAGATAAAAAAGGTGTCATCACAGAGTACGTGAAAGACACTTTAGACCAGTCTTATTATGATGTGACAGAGCTTCAGAGTATGATCACCTCCCAGGTGGATGATTATAATGGAACCCATGGGGAAGATACCATCACAGTGGAAAAATTCGAGACCACAGAAAACGGGGAAGTCAGTCTGGAGATGAAGTATGCGTCTGCAGAAGATTATGAGGAATTCAACAATACAGAATTTTATTATGGTTCCATGATCAATGCACAGCTGGAAGGCTATCTTTTTGACGTAAACTATAAAAGGGTAAAGGATGGCGTTGTAGAAGGATCTTCCGTATCGGGAAGCGAAGTCATCAAAGAAATGGCGCAGCAGGTACTGATCGTGCGGGCGCCTCTTGAGGTGCATGTTCCGGGGAACGTGCTGTATACCAGCACCAATGCAGAGGTGCTCTCATCAGATGTGGTAAATGCTACTGGTGAACAGGATGAGGATGAGGGAGCTACCATCGTGCTTCCATCCAGTGCAGTCTACAAAACAGAGGAATCTTCCTTTGCAGAGCAGACGGCGGCAAACCGTGTTTATATTATATTTGAAATGGAATAAAACATAGAACAAAATCGGAGGAGAAAAGAATGGAAAAATCAATGGACAAAATTGTTGCACTGGCAAAGGGCAGAGGATTTGTGTACCCCGGCTCTGAGATTTACGGAGGCCTTGCAAACACATGGGACTACGGAAATCTGGGTGTAGAACTTAAAAATAATGTGAAGAAGGCATGGTGGCAGAAGTTCGTCACAGAAAACCCGTATAACGTAGGTGTGGACTGTGCGATCCTCATGAACCCACAGACATGGGTTGCCTCAGGTCACCTTGGCGGTTTTGCCGATCCTCTGATGGACTGTAAGGAATGCCATGAGCGTTTCCGTGCAGACAAGGTGATTGAAGATTTCTGTCAGGAAAAAGGTATAGAGCTTCCAAAGCCGATCGATGCTTTTTCACAGGAAGAGATGAAAGCGTTTATTGAGGATAACAATGTTCCGTGCCCAACCTGCGGCAAACACAATTTTACCGATATCCGCCAGTTTAATTTGATGTTTAAGACATTTCAGGGTGTAACTGAGGATGCAAAGAATACAGTGTATCTCCGTCCGGAGACGGCTCAGGGTATTTTCGTAAACTTTAAAAATGTCCAGAGGACTTCCAGAAAGAAACTCCCCTTCGGTATCGGACAGATTGGAAAATCCTTCCGTAATGAGATCACACCAGGCAACTTCACTTTCCGTACACGTGAGTTTGAACAGATGGAGCTTGAATTTTTCTGCCAGCCAGGAACAGATCTTGACTGGTTCCAGTACTGGAGAAGCTTCTGCTATGAATGGCTGAAAAAGCTTGGCATGAAAGAAGAGGAACTTCGCCTGCGTGACCATGCACCGGAAGAGCTTTGCTTCTATAGTAAAGGCACCACAGATATTGAATTCCTGTTCCCCTTCGGATGGGGTGAGCTTTGGGGTATTGCAGACCGTACTGATTATGACCTGACACAGCATCAGAATGTATCCGGACAGGATATGACGTATTTTGATGATGAGAAGAAAGAAAAATACATTCCGTATGTAATCGAACCGTCACTTGGTGCTGACCGCGTGGTTCTGGCATTCCTCTGCAGTGCTTATGATGAGGAAGAACTGGAAGGCGGAGATATGCGTACAGTCCTTCATTTCCATCCGGCACTTGCACCGGTGAAGATTGGTGTGCTTCCTCTTTCTAAGAAACTGAATGAAGGAGCAGAAAAAGTATTTGCTATGCTTTCAAAATACTACAACTGTGAGTTTGATGACAGGGGAAATATCGGAAAGCGCTATAGAAGACAGGATGAGATCGGTACACCGTTCTGTATCACTTATGATTTTGATTCCGAAGAGGATGGAGCAGTTACAGTCCGTGACCGTGACACCATGGAGCAGGAGCGCGTAAAGATCGAAGACCTGAAAGCATATTTTGAAGAGAAATTTGAATTTTAATATGCTGCTTCGATTGGCAGTTTTATAAAAATAAGATTCTGATCTATTGCTACGGATCGTGACTTTATGAAAAATTCGAGATTCATCTTGCGTGGAGTATTTAACTTTGTTATAATTCAATGCGTGGTTATTTAAGGTAACTGGGAATTGATGCACATGAGGCAATCGGTTCTTATCATATTTACATTTTTACTAGGAGGATTAAAAAATGAGTGAATTAAAAGGTGCAATGATCATTGGACAGTCCGGCGGACCTTCTTCTGTAATTAACGCCAGCTGCTATGGTGCAATCAAGGCTGGTCTTGATTCTGATGTGATCACAAAAGTGTATGGTGCAGCAAACGGTATCGTTGGTGTGCTGAATGATAAGCTTTACGTAATGGATGAAGAGGATCCGGAAGAATTGGCTATTATGAGATATACACCGTCATCTGCTCTCGGTTCCTGCCGTTATAAGATCGCAGATCCGGATGTTGATGATACCGATTATAAGAAAATCCTTGAGATCTTCAAGAAGTATGATGTTCGTTACTTCTTCTACAATGGCGGAAATGACTCTATGGATACATGCAACAAGATTTCCAAATACATGAACAAAGTTGGTTACGAGTGCCGTGTAATGGGTATTCCGAAGACTATTGATAATGACCTCTTTGGTACAGACCACTGCCCGGGATTTGCATCCGCAGCAAAATATATCGCAACTTCTCTTGTAGAAGTATATCAGGATTCCCACGTATATGATAAAGGACAGGTTACTATCGTTGAGATCATGGGACGTCATGCAGGATGGCTGGCAGGTGCTGCTTCACTGGCACGTGTGACAGGATTTGGTCCGGACCTGATCTACCTTCCGGAAGTTGATTTCAATCAGGAAGAGTTCCTTGAGGATGTTGAGCGGATCTGGAACGAGAACCACAATGTGATCGTTGCAGTATCTGAAGGTATCCACTATGCAGACGGAACATTCGTATCTGAAGCTAAAACATCTGCTACAGACGGCTTTGGCCATGCACAGCTTGGCGGACTTGCTGCAAAACTGGCAGACGTTGTTAAGACAGCTATTCCGGGCGTAAAGGTTCGTCCCATCGAGCTTTCACTTCTTCAGAGATGTGCTGAGCATTGTGCATCCCAGACAGACTCCGACGAGTCCTTCATGGCTGGACAGACAGCAGTGAAAGAAGCAGTAGCAGGTGTTACAGATAAGATGGTAGGCTTTAAGTGTACACGTGATGAAAGCGGATACAAGTGTGAACCGGATCTTCTGGACCTGTCTTCTGTAGCAAACTATGAGAAGAAAGTTCCGGTAGAATGGATCAACGAGCGTGGAAACAACGTGACAGATGCATTTATCGACTATGCACTTCCACTGATTCAGGGCGAGATTCAGATCAAGAAAGAGAATTCTCTTCCAAGATTCGTACATCTGAAAAAAGTCGTTGCAAAATAATCTGAAAGGGAATGGCAGCGACGATTCTAAACAAAAGAGAATAAAGTAGATATTATGGTGTTGCCCGGAGGTATCCGGGCAACATTTTTTCGTGTCATAGGAAAGACCTAGTCACGCTGAAGCGTGAAATTCCTTTCCTATGACACAAAAAGCACTTCGTGCATAGATGCGCACGGATGCGTGATGAGTTTTTTTGCTTCGCAAAACGCATCCGGCGCGAAAAAAGTGTGCTTCTTGATGCTTTATAAAGTCGCGAGAGTGTGCGAAGCACACTTTTTTAGCTCTTTGTCGAGAAAACCGATGAAGAAATTCTTTATCACGTGAAAACTGACAAAAAGCAGCAAAAATATACATATGTTTTTGAAAATATGCATAAAATCCCGCAGTATTTTCTTGACTGATAAAGGAAATATGTTACAATTATTATATATTTACTATTTTAGGAGGAATGTGTAACATGACAAAATGGGTTTATATGTTTACAGAGGGTAATGCATCCATGCGCAACCTTCTGGGTGGTAAGGGAGCAAACCTTGCAGAGATGACAAACCTCGGTCTTCCGGTGCCGCAGGGCTTTACGATCACAACAGAGGCCTGCACACAGTATTATGAGGATGGCAGAAAGATCAATGACGAGATCATGGGCCAAATCATGGATGCTATCGTTAAGATGGAAGGCGTTACCGGTAAAAAATTCGGTGACAAGGAAAATCCACTGCTTGTTTCCGTACGTTCCGGTGCAAGAGCTTCTATGCCGGGTATGATGGATACGATCCTGAACCTTGGTCTGAATGAAGAAGTAGTAGAAGTTCTGGCTGCTAAGTCAGGCAATCCTCGTTGGGCTTGGGACTGCTACAGAAGATTTATCCAGATGTTCTCCGATGTAGTTATGGAAGTAGGCAAAAAATATTTTGAAGAACTGATTGACAAGATGAAAGCCGAAAAAGGTGTTACACAGGACGTTGACCTGACTGCTGAAGACCTGAAAGAGCTGGCAAATCAGTTCAAAGCTGAGTATAAAGCAAAGATTGGTTCTGATTTCCCGACAGATCCGAAGGTACAGTTGATGGAGGCTATCAAAGCCGTATTCCGTTCCTGGGACAACCCACGTGCGAACGTATACCGTCGTGACAATGATATCCCGTATTCATGGGGTACCGCTGTAAACGTACAGATGATGGCATTCGGAAACATGGGTGATACATCAGGTACAGGTGTAGCATTTACACGTGATCCGGCTACAGGCGAAAAGCATCTGATGGGAGAATTCCTGATGAATGCACAGGGCGAGGACGTTGTAGCAGGCGTTCGTACTCCGCAAAAGATCGACCAGCTCAAAGAAGTTATGCCGGAAGTTTATGATCAGTTTGTTACCATCTGCAAGACTCTGGAAGACCATTACAGAGATATGCAGGATATGGAGTTCACCATTGAAGACAGACATCTGTACATGCTTCAGACACGTAACGGTAAGAGAACTGCTCAGGCAGCTCTGAAGATCGCTTGTGATCTGGTAGATGAGGGCATGATCACAGAAGAAAAAGCAGTAGCTATGATCGATCCGCGCAACCTTGACACACTGCTTCATCCGCAGTTCGATGCAGCTGCATTAAAGGCAGCAGTTCCGATGGCAAAAGCGCTTGGAGCATCACCGGGAGCAGCTTGCGGTAAGATCGTCTTCACAGCAGAAGATGCAAAATCATGGGCAGGAAGAGGCGAGAAGGTAGTTCTTGTTCGTCTTGAGACATCACCGGAAGATATTGAAGGTATGAAGAGCGCTCAGGGTATCCTGACTGTCCGCGGCGGTATGACAAGCCATGCAGCAGTAGTTGCTCGTGGTATGGGTACATGCTGTGTATCCGGCTGCGGTGACATTACCATGGACGAAGCAAATAAGAAATTCACATTAGCTGGAAAAGAATTCCATGAGGGCGATTACATTTCTCTGGATGGTTCCACAGGATGTATTTATGATGGCATTATCCCGACAGTAGACGCATCTATCGCAGGTGAGTTTGGCAGGATCATGGGATGGGCTGACAAATATAGAAGACTGAAAGTAAGAACTAACGCAGATACACCTCATGATGCAAAGAAAGCACGTGAGCTCGGCGCAGAGGGTATCGGACTTTGCCGTACAGAGCATATGTTCTTTGAAGGCAACAGAATCGATGCATTCCGTGAGATGATCTGTTCAGAGACAGTAGAAGAAAGAGAAGCAGCTCTGGCTAAGATCCTTCCGGAACAGCAGGGCGATTTCGAAAAGCTGTATGAAGCATTGGAAGGAAATCCTGTTACGATCCGTTTCCTGGATCCGCCTCTCCATGAGTTCGTTCCTACAGAAGAGGAAGATATTGAAAAACTGGCAGCAGCTCAGGGCAAGAGCGTTGACGTGATCAAAGCGATCATTGATTCTCTCCATGAGTTCAACCCGATGATGGGCCATCGTGGATGCCGTCTGGCAGTTACATATCCGGAAATTGCAGCTATGCAGACAAAAGCTGTGATCCGTGCAGCGATCAACGTTCAGAAAGCTCATCCGGATTGGAATGTGTGCCCGGAGATCATGATCCCGCTTGTTGGAGATAACAAAGAGCTGAAATACGTGAAGAATACGGTTGTTACTACTGCTGATGCTGAGATCGCAGCAGCAGGCGTTGAACTGAAATATCAGGTAGGTACTATGATAGAGATTCCGCGTGCTGCATTGACAGCAGATGAGATCGCAAAAGAGGCAGACTTCTTCTGCTTCGGTACAAATGACCTGACACAGATGTGCTACGGCTTCTCCCGTGACGATGCAGGTAAGTTCCTGAACGCATACTATGATGCAAAGATCTTCGAGAACGATCCGTTCGCAAAACTGGATCAGACAGGTGTAGGTAAACTGATGGAGACAGCGATCAAGCTTGGAAAACCGGTTAACCCGAACCTTCATATCGGTATCTGTGGCGAGCACGGCGGAGATCCTTCTTCCGTAGAGTTCTGTCACAAACTTGGTCTGGACTACGTTTCCTGCTCACCGTTCCGTGTACCAATCGCAAGATTGGCAGCTGCCCAGGCTGCGATCAGCGAGAAACAATAATTATCACTTATCTATGAAGTGACCATCCCTATTACCAGAGATGATGCCAAGACCGGATGTCTTATCATCCTGAATATCATCAGGTCATTAAAATAGGTGTTACAGAATTGAATATTTTCATCTAAACCAAAGAGACGAAACAGTTAATTCGAAAAGAGTTACTGTTCCGTCTCTTTTTTGCGTTATAGGAAATTCCGATTTCCTATAACGCAAAAACACTCCGTGAGGATGCGACCCGTGTGGAGGAAAATATGCACTTGCGTGCCCGCATGGGCGCGCAAAGCGTATTCTGTCTCTGTTGACCTGAAAAGGAAACATCCTCTTACAGAGAACTGAAAAATTAAAGTTTCTGACGAGGATATTGTTGACACTTTTGTGACATTTTCTTGACTCTTATATGGGTATTTTGGTAATAGACTTTGCTATTATGTCAACAAGCCAAGTAATGATAAGGCTTCAATAATAATTGAAAGGGTGAGGTAGATAA
>JALFIB010000136.1 GCA_022776305.1 Lachnospiraceae bacterium | reverse complement strand
AAGGCATGAAAACAGGCTTTACAAATAAGGCAGGATACTGTTTTGTCGGTGTAGTAAAAAGCAAAGCCGGAACAAAGTATATTTCCGTCACGCTTGGTGCTCCTACCAGCACCGCACGGTGGGATGACTCCAAAAAGCTGCTGGAATACGCCTATAATCTGAAATAAACGTAACTATACTTCTTCCAGATAAGTTTTGCTGTCTGTCACAATTGTGTGAACAGACGCAAAACTTTTGCCCCCTCTCCAAACCTTTTCGACCATACTTTTCAGTATGTGAGCAGGGTCTCCCGAGGTAAGACACCCCCACCTAATCGCCTTATCAGGTTTCTGTACGTAGGTTCAGGAACTTTGCTACATCACTTCCTTCATCCGCACCGTTACTGATATCGACTTGTGGTTCGCTACACTTGGCGGTAAATACCCGTGGCTGGACTTTCACCAGTATGATTCGTACCAGGCTCGGCACAAAAGAAAAACCCCAGAAACACAAGGTTTCTGAGGTTTTGTATGCATTTTCTCGTCCCAAACGATTATCTCTTGGTGAACCGAAATTAACGTTTGGAGAACTGTGGTGCGCGACGTGCGGCTTTGAGACCGTATTTCTTACGCTCTTTCATTCTCGGGTCACGAGTCAGGAAACCAGCAGCTTTCAGTGTCGGTCTGTAATCATTGTCTGCCTGAAGCAGTGCTCTGGAAACGCCGTGACGGATAGCACCAGCCTGACCTGTTGTACCACCACCGTGTACGTTAACGAGAACGTCAAACTTGTCAACTGTCTCTGTAGCTACCAGCGGCTGACGAACGATAACTTTCAGTGTCTCAAGACCAAAGTAATCGTCGATATCTCTTTTATTAATAGTAATCTTACCTGTTCCCGGGATCAGATATACTCTTGCGATTGATTTTTTTCTTCTTCCTGTTCCGTAATATCTTTCCTTAGCCAATGTTCCTTACCTCCTCTTAGAATGTCAGCACTTCCGGCTTCTGTGCCTGATGCTTGTGATCCGGACCTGCATATACATACAGTTTTTTGTACATCTCTCTGCCAAGCGGTCCCTTTGGAAGCATACCCTTAACAGCAAGTTCAATAACTTTTTCCGGTTTCTTTGCCATCATCTCACGCAGTGTAGTCTCTTTCATACCACCTACGTAATCAGAATGATGATAGTAAACTTTCTGATCCAGTTTCTTACCTGTAACCTGAACCTTCTCTGCATTTACTATGATTACATAATCACCTGTATCAATATGAGGTGTAAAGATCGGCTTATTTTTTCCTCTTAATACCTTTGCCACTTCAGAAGCCAGACGGCCAAGTGTCTTATCTGTAGCATCTACTACATACCATTTTCTCTCAATCGTTGCTGGGCTAGCCATAAAACTTTTCATTGGTTTTCCTCCTTGATCATAATTGACTTGCTCCGGGCTGGCAGAGGCTTATTTCCGTCCTCCCGATCATTTCCCTTTCAGGAAATCTTATGGTAAAATGTTCTACCGGGGCTTTGGCTTGAACATTTACATACATCATCAGGGCGCAGTTATAGAATTAACTGGCCACACTTGAAATATTATAGTACACTCATCCGGGCATGTCAACCATTTTTTCCGAACTTCCCCAGTGTTTTCCCTCAGTTACCCAGACAACATTTTCAATTTTTCAACTTTTCCGCGAAACTTTTTCTCACTCTTTCTGTCTAGCTTTTTTCTGGATTCACATATCCAATTTACCACAACCACCATTCACCTTGTACAATTAAACGTCCAATTCAATCTTTCGTCCTGTCTTCTGATATTTGTAATACCGCACTCCCGCAGCATCCAACAGCCTCCGTGACGCAACCGTCGATGCAATATCATGGTACTTGTCCTGATCATACACGATCGTCTTAATGCCCGCCTGTATAATCGCCTTGGCACACTCATTACATGGGAACAAAGAAACGTAGAGCTTGGCACCTTCCAGACTTCCCCCGCGGTAATTCAAAATCGCATTCAATTCACTATGTACTACGTAAAAATACTTTTTATCCAAATCGTCCCCCTCACGGGCCCAGGGAAATTCATCATCCGAACATCCCTTCGGGAAACCATTGTATCCGATAGACAAAATCTTATTATCCTCGCTGACAATGCAGGCCCCCACCTGAGAATTGGGATCCTTCGAACGCATGCCAGCCAGCATGGCAACCCCCATAAAATATTCATCCCAAGAAATATAGTCCTGACGCTTATCGCTCATACTTCCTACCCCCAAAATCCTTTTCCATAATCTCATCCAGCAAAGCCTCGCACCCCTCCAGAATATCTCGGTACGCCGTCTCAAAATCCCCCGTATACCACGGATCATCAATATCCCGCGGCCGCTTCCCATGATCCAGCAGGCGGCTCACCTTATTATCCGGATCCGCCCCCAGAATACGCATCATATTGCGGATATTGTACTGCTCCATTCCGATCAGGTAATCGTACTTTTGATAGTCGCTCCGTTCCATGCGCCTTGCATGATGCCCCTCAGCTCGGATCCCCTTTTCCGCAAGCTTGCGCTTCGCCGGCGGATAGATCGGATTCCCGATTTCCTCATAACTGGTCGCCGCAGAATCAATCACAAACTGGTCCTGCAGGCCCCTTTCCTTAACAAGATTTCTTAAAATAAACATCCCCATAGGGCTGCGGCAAATGTTGCCGTGGCAGATGAAAAGTACTTTAATCATTATATTTTTCCTCTCCTAAAATGCATCGTTTTGCACTATTTTACGCACTTTTTTGGATTCCTTCAAGACCTACAGTTTATATTCTCTCGAAATGAAAATTTTTTATTTAAATTCCACCGTCCTTTTAACTTTGGGAAAGGTGACATGCTCCCACCACTTAACT
>JALFIB010000124.1 GCA_022776305.1 Lachnospiraceae bacterium | reverse complement strand
AAAAAGGAAATCCCGACAGCGTTTGGGGAAACCTTGTCCTGGGAATATCTGTGCTATGTGCGCAAGCATCCGATCAAATGGAACATTCCCACCTGCATTCTGTATGGTGGAAAGGATCACCTGACCTCCAGAGAAACCATATCCGAGTTTGCGGAAAAACAGGACGCAGACCTTACCGTAATGGAGGATGGTGAGCACTGGTTTCATACCAATGCGCAGATGCAGTTTCTGGACGATTGGATTCGCAGGTCTTTTCCATAACATTTCGATTGGAAGATAACAAAAATGGAAATTAGAATTGCAAATGAATGTGATATTGATGGTTGGATGAATCTTGTAAGTAAGGTAAAGAATAGTTTTCCCGGACTGGAAACAAAAGAGGATTTGGATGGACACCGGGATACGGTTTTAGATTTTATACCGGCAATCGCATGGATTACGAACAGCGTATTCAGGAACTGGATGGACTGACTTCACAGCACGCACTCAGCGATATTGAATTTAATCTGTTGCGTCAGCTGTTGACCATTTTCAAAGACGGCATTGATGAAATGACCATTGAACAGAAACGTGCTGCCATTCGTACCATCTTGCGTAAGGTGGTCTGGGATGGCATCAACGCTCATGTGATTCACTTTGGCGTCAAAGATGATGAGATCGAGTATCCGTAAATTGCATCATTTTTATGAATACTATTGTTTTTTTAGAAAAACGAGTATGCTGTAATTGACGTTATAGAATAATCGTTACAGAATGTGAATTACAGATATAGGAAGAGGTAAAACATGAGTAAGTATAATCCGTTATGGAATTGGATAAAGGAAAATGGCACCGATAGTTTTAAGTTGAATTATTCCGAAATAGAAACTATAGTAGGCTTTCCAATAGATCACTCCTTTTTAACCTATAAAAAGGAGCTGATTCAGTATGGATATAAGGTTCTGAAGATTTCTATGAAGGAGCAAACGGTGGCATTTGAAAAGACGGTGGAGTAAATGAAAATTTGCAGTGAAGAAGTAATACAGCAAAAATGGTCGAGAAAAATCCAACCACATTCTTGTAAAATGATTGCGTTGGGAGGTGAGAAAATGCAGGAACAAATTGAAGCAGTACAGCGGATGCAAGAGTATATCGAAAAGCATCTGCGTGAGAATATTTCCTTTACAGATGTGGCAAAAGTATCGTTGTTTTCTCCATGGTATGCACGGCGCTTGTTTTTAACATATACAGGTGTAACGCCGTCTGATTACATCCGAAAGCTGAGATTAAAGCAATCTGCCCTCAAATTACGGGATGAGGATGTAAAAGTCCTTGATGTTGCTATGGATTACGGCTTTAAGTCATGGAACTGCTGGACAGTCTGGTGGATCGCGGCAACACCGTCATCGTCATTGAGCATAACCTGGATGTAATGAAGCAGGCAGACTGGTTAATCGATGTGGGTCCGGACGGAGGTACTGCCGGCGGTGAGATCGTCTTTGCCGGTACGCCAAAGGAAATGGCGGAGCATTCTCATACAATCACAGCGGAATATCTCAGAAAATCCATGTGATTCGCCCAGGACGGAAATGCAAAACTTAAGTTTGTTCACCGGCTCTCTTTCTGGATGCATCCTCGATGATTGCATCCAGCAGCTGTACCTTCTGTTCGGAAGGACAGTTCAGTTTTTTGATGGTCTGATTGACCAGGCTTGCGTGGACACCGGCGACCCGCTCTGCCAGCTCACGCTTTCCTGCTTCCGTTTTCGGGTAATGGACAATCAAATGGATTGGAGTACTTGTTCTGCTGATACCACCCACCTCCCCCGGTAGTTCAGTCTATGAGAGAGAAGTTGTCCGCTATTCCGACAGGGAGAAAGCAAATTTACGTCTGAAAACATCCCGGCAGAAAGCTTTGCAGCCCCGGAAAAAGAACAGAGATTTTGAACGGTAAAATAAGCCATGGCTGTTGCTCCGATCATGGAGTTCCTGCCATGGCTTAATCGTATCAAACTATTTTGACAGTTTTGTCAATTCTCTTTCTTCTTTTTGCGCATCGACCGGATGCCCAGAAATGCGAACAACGCAGCGAGAAAAAGATCAACACATTTGACAAGAACCGGGTTTGCCGGCCCCTGTACCTCGTCCTCGGTGACAACGCGGTATTTTGAAACGTCTCAAGAATTCTGAAGCAAGCTCATCCCCATCCGATGTATATCCGGTGTCCCAGCTCTTTAAGAGGGGGCTATATTTTTAAGGCATAAGCGGACCGATAAACCCTTGGAGAAGCAAAGCTGATGCCGATTTGTTCATCTGCGGCAGGCTCCAGCATCACCGGTTTTCCCGAAACTTCTACTGTTATTCTACTGTCTGCACCGATTACGATTTCTGGTTTTATAAGTAATTGCTTGATATTGACAAGCTTATATATTCTGTTATAATAGTATAAAGAGTTGTTTTGGTGGTGAAAAGCACAGAAAAATCGACGTTAGGCTCATTTGTCGGGCAACTCTTATCATTACAGTATAATGAAAACGGGCAATTACTACCGTTTGCCGAAGATAATCAGATCATACATGTACTCTCATATGATGAAAAACCTGGGATTCAGGCGATTGCAACTACTTCTGAAGATCTACCTCCGAATGAAAAACACAAAACAATTGTTGTGATTATGAATATAAGCGTCTTGGGACTGTTTCACTGCTTGCCGGGATAGATCTGTAAACAGGTGGAGCCATTTAACTAATTAAGGATTCTCACAATAGTAAAGACTATATCGAATTTCTTAAAATACTTGATGAGAAGTAGCTAAAAGCGGATCAAAAAGCGGATCAAATTCGTCTTGTACTGAGAACCTCAAAATTCATTCTTCTGAAGAAACAAGGAGATCTTGTTACTGTGTCTGGACGCTTTGAATTTGTATTAACACCAAAGCATGGATTTGGGTTAAATTTAATTGAAGGATTTTTCAGTAAACTTACTCGTCAATCCCTGAAAGGAATTCGAGTAAAAACAAAAGAAGAACTCGTTTAACGCATCAAAATGGCGCAGTTATACTGTACACCCGATAAAATCTCTTGTTCTGCCAGCCCTGCTACACATTATAAGATTTGCACTGGCAAATAACATATGGAATCGATGCATGTTTTTTGCGATTCCACGATATACAACTTTCTTAATTGCGGGTTGGTTGACGGCTCCATGATATCCGGAATCACCATATACTGCCTCATCATCTTCTCTGATGAGATTTGCAGTCTCTGAGACATCGTGCATATTTGCAGATGTACCGGTTATTGTGTGAACATATCCACTTCCTGCATCAACATCGGCATGTACCTTCATTTCGAAGTACCATTCGTTGCCCTTCTTTGTCTGATGCATTTCAGGATCACGCTTGCCATCGTGATTCTTAGTGATTTTGGTGTTGCTATAAGGCTGGCATCGACAATAGTGCCACCATGCATCATTAGGCCTGCTTTATCAAGACGATTGTTGAAATCAGCAAAAATTTTCTCACCAAGTTTATTTGCTTCAAGTATATGTCTGAACTTAAGCAATGTAGTTGCATCCGGTACTTGTTGTTCGTTGAAATCTATATGCATAAAGGAACGCATGGCGTAACTGTCGTAGATAGAATCCTCAATTCCTTCATAGGACAGATTAAGAAGTCCTTCCGTCATATTCCTTCTCCCATGATTTACTGTCCCTTGGCGGTATGTTAAATAACCTTGGATCGTCATCGGTAAAGATATGTACGGTTCTGCCGTATTTCGCCGGTGAACAGGGATGCTCACAGAAACAGCCATGTTTTCGGTCTGCTTTTGGGCATCGGTATTTCGCTCTGTGTTTGGCAGCCTCATATCCATCTTTATGCATACGTAAGCCCAACTTACAGATAGGAACCCCATCCTTATCAATGGTGAAATCATCCTTATAGGTAAAATGTCCGGTATGTCCGGGATTGAGGTCAATAAAGGGTGTGATATTTTCCCGTCTGCAGTA
>JALFIB010000123.1 GCA_022776305.1 Lachnospiraceae bacterium | reverse complement strand
AATTTAAAAGCAATATGGTCTTTCACTTTTTCATAATCTTTGAAAAAAGACATATCAATCTGTTTTTTCCTGTTCTGTGTACAGTATATGTAATAAATTTCATCCACAATATGCTCCAATGTTTTTCCTTTTTTATACTCTTCATAATGTGGCCTGAGATAAATTACAGGTACCACAGTCTCTCCCGCTTTAGACAGCGCCAGACTAGGTTCTTTATTTCTATTTGTTTTTATCAGATTAGTCATTGTTACTTGAAGTGTATCACCTCCTTTTTCCTCCAGTCCCAGCTTTACTTTCTCAATGAATTCCGTGTACTCCAATAAATAACCACCTTTCTTTTTCTATTTCTATTGGAATTTATGTGCGAACGCACAAGAATCACAGATATGGCATCTCTAATTATATTATATAATATCACATATTGCAAGTTATTTATCTTTATTTTATGGAATTCATGAATCGTAGCCATAACAAAAAGGGATGTCACACCAGTAATTCGTGCGGCATCCCTAAAGTCACCTTATAATACTTTCTAGATATCTTGAAATATTATACTCTGGAAAGGTACTCACCTGATCTTGTATCGATCTTCAGCTTATCCCCTGTCTCTACAAAAAGCGGAACGTATACAACCGCACCTGTCTCAACAGTTGCCGGTTTTGTAGCTCCAGTTGCTGTATCACCTTTGAATCCCGGTTCTGTCTCAGTTACTTCAAGCTCAACAAAAAGAGGCGGCTCTACTGCAAATACATTTCCATTGTGGGAACAAATCTTAACCATCTCATTTTCTTTTACAAATTTAAGAGCATCGCCAATAGCGTCTTTATTCAGAGCAATTTGGTCGTATGTCTCTGTATTCATGAAATGGAACAGATCTCCGTCTGTATAAAGGTACTGCATCTCAACACGGTCAATACGTGCCTGCGGGAATTTCTCAGTAGGACGGAAAGTTTTTTCTACTACGCCGCCATTGATGATATTTTTTAATTTTGTTCTGACAAATGCAGCTCCTTTGCCCGGCTTAACGTGCTGGAACTCGATAATCTGGTAAATATTGCCCTCCATCTCCAGAGTAACACCGTTTCTAAAATCGCCTGCTGAAATCATGTCTATTATTCCTCCTTAAAATTATCCGAACAGGATTTTATCGAATCACATTATCTGTAATATTCTACCGTATCTATCAGCATTTTTCAACTGTTTTTTTGCGAAGCTTGACATCACTTGTCATGTCCCATAAAATAGGGTCAAAAGTTACACCTATATTTTATCTGGAAATGAGGGATTTTATGTTAATAAAAAACGGAACTATTCTTTCACCCGCTACCCATAAACAGCAAAAAGCCGACCTGCGTATCGAAAATGACAGGATTACGGAGATCGGCACACTTTCTCCTAAGGATGGAGAACAGGTACTCAATGCAGAGCACTGCTTCATTGCGCCGGGGCTTATAGATGTACATGTACATTTCCGGGATCCGGGCCAGACTTGGAAAGAAGACCTGCATACAGGAGCCATGTCTGCTGCTGCAGGTGGATTTACAACGGTAGTCTGCATGGCAAACACAAAGCCAACGGTAGACAGTACTGAGGTATTAAAGGATCTGGTCACCCGTGCCAAAAATGAGCCGGTCAACATCCGGTTTACGGCTGCTGTCACAAAAGGGCTGCAGGGTAAAGAGCTCACAGATTTTGAAAACCTTTTTGAAGCCGGGGCATGCGGTTTTACAGATGATGGAATCCCTCTGCTGGATGAAAAGCTTACTGAGGAAGCAATGGTACGCGCAAAATCCTTGAAACTTCCGCTCTCTTTCCATGAGGAAGATCCTTCCTTTATTGAAAAAAGTGGTACCCACCGCACAGCTCCATCCATTGCGGAGGATATTATGGTAGCCAGAGATTGTATGCTTTCTCTTCACACAGGTGCCACGATCAATATTCAGCATATCAGTTCCAAAAACAGTGTATCACTTGTACGGCTTGCAAAGTCTCTGGGTGCACCTGTTTATGCCGAGGCGACACCCCACCATTTTTCTCTCACTGAGAACGCCGTAGAGCAATACGGCACATATGCAAAAATGAATCCGCCGCTTCGGACCGAGGAAGACCGCCTTGCCATTATTGAGGGACTGAAAGACGGTACCATTGATATGATCGCCACGGACCATGCCCCCCACAGTACAGAGGAAAAGAAAAAAGAGGATTTTTTTGCCTGCCCTAGCGGCATCATCGGACTTGAAACTTCCCTCGCCCTTGGCATCACCAATCTTGTCCGTCCCGGGCATCTTACGCTGATGGAGCTTATGGAAAAAATGTCTGTCAACCCGGCGAAATTATACTCTTTGAACTGTTATGGCCAGCAGGACACTGCACTGGCTGATGTGGCCTCAAAAGAATCTTCTATTCTCTCTCATTCAGGTGCTGCATCCTGCGGAAAAGAAAACGTTCTTCGTCCATATGGGGCTATTGAAACCGATACAGCTGCTGATCTTGTGATCTTTGATCCGGAAGAGACATTTATTGCCGGCAATTACCAGTCAAAATCTGAAAACACGCCTTTTACAGGAATGGAATTGTACGGAAAAATAAAATATACGATCTGCCGAGGCAAGATCGTATGGGAAGGTTAATCTTATTTCTTAGCACATTTTCTCTTGTAAAAGAATAAAACGATTTTTTCAAGATATCGCTTTAGCACAATCTGGATCTCCTCTTTCGGATGGATCGGCTGCACTAAAATAGAATAGATTCCTGTTCTTCTTGCGCCGTAGACATCCGTAAAGAGCTGGTCTCCTACAAATAATGTAGTGTCTTGGTTCGTCTCCATGAGCTCCATAGCTTTTCGGTAATTCTTAACGGAAGGTTTGTGTGCATTTTCGATAAAATTCACTTGGATCTCTTCATTAAACATCTCAACACGCGGACGCTGGTTGTTGGATAACAGACAGCATCGAAATCCCAATTCCTTCAAATGTGCAAACAGCTTTTTCGCCCGCTCATCGGCAGGAGCGCCATGGGGCACAAGAGTATTGTCAATATCAAAAATAATTCCTCGATAACCTTTTCTATAGAGGTTGTCAAAATCAATCTTGTAAGTGGATTCCAAATATTCATCCGGGTAAAACTGTTGAAGCATATGGGTCTCCTTTCGTTGCTTCCCGTGCCTCTTACGGCACGAGCCCCGCACCTCGATTCCGCTTCGCTTTTCTCTCTTGTCCTGATCTTCGTGCCTCTTACGGCACGAGCCCCGCACCTCGATTCCGCTTCGCTCCATCTCGGTCGCTGGGCGTCGCCCAATCATAAGCCGAATTCTTTCCGCGTATTTAGCAAGCTGATACGCGGAAGACCTTCGGCTTATGGCAGGGCTCGTGCCTACACCGCATAATCAAAGATGGAGAGCTGGTTGGATTCGGGCAGCTGGTCGAGGATCTTCAGGTCTGACAGAAGGTCTGTTACGGTCTTGCTGACTTTGGTGCGGGCCTGAAAATCGTCTTTTGATAGAAATGGGCCGTCTTTTGCCGCATCCACAATGGCGGCGGCAGCTTTATCCCCCAGTCCCGATATGGAGCTGAGGGAAGGCATCAGCTTTCCGTCTATGACTTGAAAACGCACTGCCTGAGCACGGTAAATATCAATGGGCATAAACTCAAACCCACGGGCGTACATTTCCAGAACACTCTTCATATCTTTATACGTATCTTGTTCCTTCTTGCTTAAAGTATCCATTCTTTTTTCGTAGTCATGCATGTGGAACAACAGTTTTTCTTTTCCCAGACACATGAGCTCATAATCGAATCCGGAAGCTCGGATACTGAAATATGCGGCATAGTAGGCGAGGGGATAATTGATCTTACAGTAAGCGATTCGCCAAGCCATCATAACGTAAGCTGCAGCATGGGCTTTGGGGAACATGTATTTGATCTTTTTGCAGGACCATATGTACCAATCCGGCACATCGTGCTTTTTCATCTCTTCTTCCCATTCCGGCTTCAATCCTTTTCCTTTACGCACGCTTTCCATGATGGTAAAGGACTGTTCGCTGTCCATCCCTTTTCCGATGAGATATACCATAATATCATCACGGGTACAGATTGCAGTGGAAATGGTCGCCTTTCCTTCCTGAATCAAAGTCTGGGCATTTCCAAGCCAAACGTCTGTACCGTGGGCAAGTCCTGCAATACGCACAAGATCCGAGAAATGGGTCGGTTTCGTATCGATCAGCATCTGCATGGCAAATTCTGTACCAAATTCCGGGATGCCAAGGGAGCCAAGGGGAACCCCACCTATCTCTTCCGGAGTAACTCCAAGGGCTTCTGTGCTGGAAAAAAGCGACATAACCTGCTTATCGTCCAGTGGGATCTTCTTTGCATCAATCCCCGTCAAATCCTCCAGCATGCGGATCATGGTTGGATCATCATGACCGAGAATATCAAGTTTTAACAAGTTATGATCAATGGAATGGTAATCAAAATGTGTGGTGATGATATCCGTAGTCGTATCATTTGCCGGATGCTGTACCGGTGTGAAGGAGTAGATTTCTTCTCCGATAGGAAGTACGATAATACCACCCGGGTGCTGTCCCGTGGTTCTTCTCACACCCACGCACCCCTGTACGATCCTGTCAATCTCACAATTTCGCTTCCGCTGATCCCGCTCTTCATAATATTTTTTTACATAGCCAAATGCAGTTTTATCAGCCAGCGTACCGATCGTTCCTGCACGGAAGGTCTGCCCTGCTCCGAAAATTACCTCCGTATACTTATGAGCTTTACTCTGGTATTCACCGGAGAAATTCAAGTCGATATCAGGCTCCTTGTTTCCTTTAAATCCCAAAAAGGTCTCAAAGGGAATGTCAAATCCCTCTTTTTTCAGCTTCGTCCCGCATTTCGGGCAGTCTTTATCCGGCATATCGCAGCCTGCCATTCCGGCATATTTTTTTACCTCCTCAGAGTCAAAATCACTGTAATGGCAATTCGGACAGTAATAATGGGGACTTAAAGGGTTTACCTCCGTGATACCGGACATGGTAGCAACAAAAGAAGATCCTACCGATCCTCGTGATCCCACCAGATATCCGTCTGCATTGGACTTCCACACAAGTTTCTGGGCAATGATATACATAACGGCAAACCCGTTTGATATGATGGAATTCAGTTCACGCTCCAGACGCTCTAATACTACCTCCGGAAGCTCTTCCCCATAGATCTCATGGGCTTTCTCATAGCAGAGGTTTCTAAGGATCTGGTCTGAATTTTCGATGATAGGCGGACATTTATCAGGGCGGACCGGAGAGATCCGCTCACACATATTTGCGATTTTTATGGTATTGTCAATGACCACCTCATGTGCTTTTTCTTCTCCCAGATACTCAAATTCTTTCAGCATTTCCTCCGTTGTGCGCAGATAGAGGGGTGCCTGTTCATCCGCATCCTTAAAGCCCTTGCTGGCCATGATGATCCTGCGGTATACCTCATCTTGAGGATCCAGAAAGTGAACATCGCAGGTAGCTACCACAGGTTTCTGATATCGCTCTCCCAGTTCGACGATCTGTTTATTTAGGTCGATCAGGTCTTCCACCGTTTTCCTGTCTTCCCGCTCCTCTTTCGTCATGAACATGTTGTTCCCCAGCGGCTGGATCTCCAGATAATCGTAGAAATTCACAAGCCTTGCTATCTCCTGCTCCGGGCTGCCCCTCAGTAAAGCCTGATACAACTCTCCCGCCTCACAGGCAGACCCAAGGATCAGTCCCTCCCTGTATTTTTGCAGAACGCTTTTCGGCACACGAGGACGCCGATTATAATACTGTAAATGGGACCATGAGACGAGGCGGTAAAGATTCACACGGCCTACATCATTTTTTGCAAGAATGATCGCATGGTATGTAGGCAGCTTTTTAATCTGGTTTTCCGATGATTTTCCAAGTTCATTCAGCTCGTCCAGCGTATGGATTCCCTGCTTGCGCAGCATCTCAATAAATTTCACAAAAATATTTGCCGTACAGGCAGCGTCATCCACTGCCCTGTGATGGTTTTCCAATGATACCCCCAGAGCTTTCGCTACTGTATCCAGCTTAAAACGATTCAGGTTTGGCAGCAGCACCCTGGCCATAGCCACTGTGTCAACCACCGTTTTGTCACATTCTATTCCAAGACGCTGGCAGTTGGCATCTATAAAACTCATATCAAAGGATGCATTGTGCGCTACCATGATGCATCCCTCGCAAAACTTCATAAATTCAGGAAGGATCTCACCGATCACCGGCGCATCCAGCACCATATTGTCATTGATACCGGTCAGTTCCTCTATCCGGAAAGGAATGGGAGTCTCGGGGTTCACAAAGGTACTGAACCTATCAGTAATTTTCCCTTCAACTACTTTTATTGCACCGATCTCAATGATCCTGTTTTGTTCCGGGGAAAATCCCGTTGTCTCAAGGTCAAACACCACAAACTGCTCCTCGATGTCCTGTCCCTTGGTGTTTGTTGCAATCTCTTTCAAATCATCTACAAGATACGCTTCCATCCCATAGATTACTTTAAAACTTCCATCACCCGGCACGGTATGGTTTGCATCAGGAAAGGCCTGCACTGCTCCGTGGTCTGTAATGGCGATGGCCTGATGGCCCCAACTCATGGCACGCTTGATGATGTCCTTCACATCAGAAACGCCATCCATATCACTCATTTTCGTATGGCAATGGAGCTCCACCCGCTTCTCAGCATACGTATCAATACGTTTTTCCCGGAAATCAGCAATTTTTTTAATGCCACGGATATTTCCTATGGTCAGCTGGCTGTCAAAACGGTCAATGGTGGTGACACCATTCAGCATCAAAAAAGCTCCGGCTTTTATGGCTCCGGAAAGCTCCTCAGCCTGATCCTTGCCTGTAAAAAGCTTAATCCCGATAGAATCTGTAAAATCCGTTATGTTAAATATAAACAGGATTTTTTCATTTCTCAATTCACGTTGTTCCACAGAAAGAACCTGTCCCCTTACGATCACGCTGCCGATCTCTCCCGTGATCGATTCAATGGTAATGACTTCGCCATCAAAATCACGTCCATAGAGGACATCTGGATTATCTGAACGTTTTGTGGCAAAGCGATCCCCGGACTGGTAAAAGCTCTTTTTCTTCGGTGCATCTTTGGATCCGCCTGAGGTTTCTGTAGTCTTCTTCTCTCCGGAAGATTTGCCTTGTCCGGATTTTGCGGAATCCTGCTTTTTCTCCTGCGCCTCTTCAACTTTACTATTATTCTCTTCTTCTTTCGCCGCAGCATAATTCTCTGCAATGGCGGCAACCTCCTGCTCCAGTTCTAACTCCTGTAACTTTCGTTTTTTATTTGTCTTCGGAGCTATCCTCTGGGCGCTTACATGGAAATCCATCCCGCAGCGCTCACAGAAAATCTTTTCAAGAATAGAAAGAAGCTCATTTTCTTTTCCGTCTGCCACGACGGTATCCGGAATTTTCAAGCACAATGTATCATCATTGGAAAATTCTTTTTCCGACTCTCTTAACAGGCTGTACAGCAATGCATTATAGTTTTTTAATTCCAGCAAAATACTGTCTTCGTATACAGACATAAGGTTGCGGGGTGTATACTGTCGGGATAAATGGAATTTTTCAATGATCTTGACCGTCATGGGTACATCGTAAAACAACTGGTTTTTGATGGCATCTTCGATCTCGATAATATCTTTTTTATAAATCAGTTTTTCACTTTCCAGATACACACGCATGAAAGTGTGTTCCCGGTTTAAAGTCACCTTGCCCACCTGAACAAATTCCAGCAGGCTCTTTAAACTGTCGCTAAGATCCAAAACCGGGAAAACATCAAAAAAAGATTTCAGCATGCAAAACTACTCCTTATTCCAATTCAAAAGCTCTTCACGCAGCACGCCCAGCAGTTCACTTTCCGGCACTTTCCGGATGATCTCTCCTTTTTTGATCAAAAGACCTTCGCCCTTGCCGCCTGCAATACCAATGTCTGCTTCCTTGGCCTCACCCGGCCCGTTTACCACACATCCCATCACAGCCACTTTTAGGTCAAGTGGGATGTCTTCCACCATGGTTTCTACTTTATTTGCAAGACCGATCAGATCGATCTGTGTACGTCCGCAAGTGGGACAGGAAACCACTTCAATGCCTCCTTTTCGCAGGCCCAGCGTACGCAAAATAAGTTTTGCGGATTTTACCTCCTCACGGGGATCTCCTGTCAGGGAAACACGGATGGTATCTCCGATACCTTCTGAGAGTATCATTCCAAGGCCCACCGCAGATTTAATATTTCCTGACAGCAGTGTACCGGCTTCTGTTATACCCACGTGGAGAGGATGGTCTGTTTTCTGCACTAAAAGCTTATGGGCAGCCGTACAGAGAAGTACATCTGAAGATTTAATACTGATCACCAGATTATCATATCCCATGTCCTCAATCACTGCAGTCTGGCGCAGTGCACTCTCCACGATTCCTTCTGCGGTTACTCCATGGTCTCTCTCAACGATCTCTTTTTCGAGGGAACCTCCATTGACACCTACACGGATGGGAATATTGCGCTCTTTCGCCACATCTACGACGGCCTTTACTCTCTCTGCACTGCCGATATTGCCGGGATTGATCCTGATCTTATCGGCTCCAGCTTCCATGGCTGCGATAGCCAGCCTATAATCAAAATGAATATCCGCCACAAGGGGAATAGATATCTGCTTTTTTATTTCTTTTAAAGCCTGTGCTGCTTCCATAGTAGGAACGGCGCAGCGGATAATATCACAGCCTGCAGCTGTAAGCCCCTTAATCTGGGCAACTGTCGCCGTCACATCCTCTGTTTTTGTATTCGTCATAGACTGGATCAGGATAGGATTGCCTCCCCCGATCACCCGGTCTCCTATTTTTACTGTTTTTGTATGGTCACGATACATAAAATACCCCCTACTGCGAAATTAATCTTCGATAGGCTCTGCCGGTATGAAGACGTGGCTTTGGAGTACCTCCGGTTCTCCCTTTGCGGCAGCCATTGCTTCTTCACAGAAATACTCCTGTGCACAGAGCAGTACTTTTCCTCTTTTATCAATTTTCTCATAGCTTCCGTCTGGCTGCAGGATATGGGCTTTCACATTGTCATCCAGCTGGATTTGCAGAATATGGCGTACTCTCTCCTGAATCTCCGGAGATTCAATAGGGAATAAGATTTCCACACGTTTGTCCAGATTTCGCGGCATCCAGTCTGCACTTGCCATATAGAATTCCTCGTCGCCGCCGTTTAAGAAATAGAAGATCCGGGCATGCTCCAAGAAATTGCCTACGATGGAACGTACATGGATATGCTCACTGACTTTAGGTATCCCTGTTTTCAAACAGCATATGCCACGGATGATCAGGTCGATCTCTACCCCGGCTGCAGAAGCCTCGTAAAGCGCTGCTATGATCTCTTTGTCACAGAGGGAATTCATCTTTGCAATGATCCTTGCCGGCTCACCGGCTTTTGCATGGTCCGTCTCTCTTTGGATCAAACGCATAAATGCGCTTCTCATCCAGATTGGGGCCAGGACAAGACGGTTCCAATGCTTTGGTTCTGAATAACCGGAAAGCATGTTAAATACAGCTGTCGCATCCTCTCCGATGGCTTCTGAACAAGTCAGGATGCCGCAGTCCGTATACAGCTTCGCCGTGGAATCATTGTAGTTTCCGGTACCGAGATGGACGTATCTGCGGATGCCGTCCTCTTCACGTCGCACCACCAATGTGATCTTACTGTGGGTCTTCAATCCAAGAAGCCCATAAATAACATGGCAGCCTGCTTTCTCAAGCATCTTTGCCCAAATGATATTGTTTTCCTCATCAAACCTAGCTTTCAATTCCACAAGAACGGAAACTTGTTTTCCGTTTTCTGCCGCCTGTGCCAGCGCCGCCACGATAGGGGAATTGCCGCTGACACGGTACAGCGTCTGTTTGATAGCCAGCACGTCCGGATCAGCTGCAGCTTGTTTTACAAACTGGACAACAGGTTCAAAGGTCATATATGGATGGTGGAGCAGAATATCTCCTTTGCGGATCTGAGTAAATATATCCTCTTCCTCATTCATACCCGGTACAGGCTGCGGCCGGTAAGGCTGGTAGCGGTACTGGTCAAAGCCCTCAAGTCCATAGAGTTTCATTAAAAATGTAAGGTCAAGTGGTCCATTGATCTTGTAAATGTCTTCCTCTTTTACATTAAATTCCACTTTCAGGATCTTCAAAAGTTTGGGGTCCATCTTGTCTTCTATCTCAAGGCGGATCACCTCACCCCACTGGCGTTTTTTCAGCTGTTTCTGGATCTCTTTTAAAAGGTCTGCTGCCTCGTCCTCATCATAGGACAGGTCCGCATTTCTCATGATCCTGTAGGGATGGGCGCAAACCACATCGTAATTTAAAAATAATTTATCAATATTCCTTTCGATGAGCTCTTCCAAAAGGATCACGCACTTATGCCCTTCTTCAGAATCCGGAAGCTGGACGATCCTGGGCAATACGGAAGGCACCTGGACAGTGGCAAACTCCGCTTTCCCTTTCTCCCCCTTTTTAGAGATCAGGGCACCTATATTCAGCGTCTTATTCCGGACCAGCGGAAATGGGCGGGAAGAGTCCATCGCCATAGGCGTAAGGACAGGGTAAACATTTTCTTCAAAATACTGGTCTGCATACGCTTTCTGGCTCTTTGTCATCTTTTCATGTTCTGTCACGATCTCAAGGCCGGCCTGCTTCATCAGCGGGAGCAGGGAACGGTTGTAAGTAGAATACTGGACGTTTACCAGTTCATGTGCTTTTTCCCCGATCACCACAAGCTGCTCCTGAGGCGTCATTCCTGCAATGTCTTTTTTCGTATATTTTGCATGCACCATATCCTTTAAGGACGCTACACGAATCATAAAAAACTCGTCCAGATTTGAGGAAGTGATGCTCAAAAACTTCAAACGCTCTAAAAGCGGAAGGCTTTTATCCCGCGCCTCACTGAGTACTCTGCTGTTAAATCCCAGCCAGCTACACTCTCTGTTGGTATAATATTCAGGCTTTTCAAAATCCATTTCTGCCATCTTTACGCCTCCTCTTAAATCTGTTTTCTTTGTTTGAATACAGGATGTACATTAAAAATCTCTTCAAAAAATTCTGCTTTCTCATTGAATGTGCCGATCTCAAGGGAAAGGTCTGCCTGACTGGCCACTGCGATCTTCAGCTCATGCTCTTTTAAAGTAACCGTCACATTTTTGCACTTCTGCTGGTGGGTGCGGTCCAGAGCATTGACCATACGGAGTATAGCTGTCATCTTCGCTACCACCATGTATTCTTCTTTACTTAAGGCAGTCCTCATGGACAGCTCATCATAATACAGGAAACGGCTTGTATTAAACTTGACAGTGTAAGCGATCATCTCCCGTTCCGCATGGGACAAACCGATGATCTCCGTTGCCATGATGATGTTAAATGCGCACTCAGACACATCCTCCAGACTTATGAACTTTCCACAGTTGTGCAGGATAATGGAGATCTGCAGAAGAAGCCGTTCTCTTTTGCCCATCCCATGTATCTTTTTCATCCGGTCAAATACTAAAAGCGCGATCTCTTCCAGATTGCGGATGTGGGCCTGGTTGCATTTATAGCGCTTCGCGATGCTGCGGGCAGCCGCAATAATATCCTCCTCAAAATTATGGCAGTTTGTGATATATTTGTTTTTCACTCCATAATCATATGCCAGACCGTCGCAGAGGCTGTAAGTGGGAAGCCAGAGTGTTTCCGCACCGAGATTCTCCATCAGGCACCTGCAAAAGATAGCGGATGGCACGATCACTCCTGTCTGGTCATAAGAAATATTATATTTCTCAGAAATCTCCTCCTGACTTAATGGCACCACCTGATCGTAGACATCCAGAAACTGCTTATGGTTTACAGACATGATATCCTGCTTCTCATTCTGGTATCCCCCCATTAAAGATAGGAGGTTTCCGCCTACCACAATAAGGTTTTTGATCTGTCTGTCTTTTTGGTAAAGCTTACCGAACCCTGCCAGTTCATGGTTTAAGATCTCCATCACCATTTTTTCAAAATGCTCACTGTTTTTCGTCAGCGGCGCAAGCTTTTCACGTGTGGTAACACTTCCGATGCGGAAATTCTGTGTAGTGATCAATTTGGCTTTGTCGAAAAGCGAGATCTGCATGCTGCTTCCGCCGATATCCACGATGGCTGCCGCATTCTGTATGATAGATTCAAATTCTGTGGTGACAGATGCGATAGACTTATAATCTACAAATCGCTGCTCTGAATTGCTCAGGACATCAATGTGCAGTCCCGTCTGTTTTTCCACGTAATCCCTCATGATCAACATATTTCTGGATTCCCGAAAAGCACTGGTTGCACATACTTTATAGGATTCTACTTTGTATGCCTGCATGATCTTCTTATAATCAAGAAGTACCTCGCATAGTTCTTCTACGTGTTTACTGTCAATGCGCCCCCTTTTGTATACATCAAGGCCCAGATTGATACGAGCGCTGAGCCACTCCACGGTGCGCATGGTTTTTCTGCTGCCCCATTCATAGATTTTCATATCAGTTACCATTGAACCGATACCGATGGCCGCAAAATATTTTACTGCCATATAAATTCCCCCTATCTCCTTTGGCCAAGCAAGTAATCAATAAATTGCTGTGCTGTACGGCCTGACAAACCTCCATGGTTTAATTCCCACTTGTTTGCTTCCAGCAAAAGCTCTTCTTCCGGCATAACCACGCCGTAACGCTCTGCAAGTGTCTTAACAATGATCTGGAATTCCTTTTTACTTGGTGAACCAAAATAGATCGTGACACCAAATCTTGAGACAAGAGACATCTTCTCTTGGATCGTGTCAGAGGTATGGATGTCACCGTCACGCTCTTCCTGGTTATCACTGAATTTTTCACGGATGAGATTTCTCCTGTTTGAAGTCGCGTAGATCAAAATATTATCCGGCTTTTTCTCCAGCCCGCCTTCGATCACCGCTTTTAAGTATTTATATTCAATCTCAAACTCCTCAAAGGAAAGGTCATCCATATAAATAATAAATTTGTAATTCCTATTTTTAATCTGGGCGATCACATCATTCATATCCTGAAATTGGTGTTTGTAGATCTCAATGATCCGAAGGCCCTGATCATAATACTGGTTTAAAATGGCTTTGATGCTGGAAGATTTTCCTGTTCCCGCATCACCGAAAAGAAGGCAGTTATTTGCTTTACGCCCCTGTACAAAAGCTTCTGTATTGTCGATCAGCTTTTTCTTTGCGATCTCATATCCCACCAGATCATCCAGATTGACATGGGCAATATTGGTGATGGGACGTATCTGAACCCCTTCCTCCTCATGGACGACACGGAAGGCCTTATGGAGCCCGAGTTTTCCCACTCCGAATTCACGGTAAAAATGGATCATATTCTGTGTGAATTCTTCAAGGTCCTTGGCGTTTCCCAGCTGGTCACTTAATTCACAGATCCTGTTACGGATCCGTTTATTGAATACTTTGCTTCCGGCTCCTGCACTCTGGTAATTCAGTATTTCTTCAAAAAAACCTGCTTTCAGAGTCTGTTCCAGTTCCGTAAAATCGTAGGAAAACAGTTCACGGAAAATCTCAAAATCATGCTTTGCCAGCTGTAGAAGGCTTCCCTCGGTGACACCTTTAATCTCGCAGGACGTGCTGAAAACATTCTCATTGTTCACCAGTAAATAAGTCAGGTATGCATGCCACAGATTATTTTCAAATCCATAATTTCCTGCCAGATCCACCAGTTCATGCATGCATCCAAAGAAACGCTCCCTGACCTCTCCGCGGTACTGGCAGTCTTTGTAATGCTCCATGATCCAGTTCATGCCCCGCAACAATTCTCCCTTTTCAAAATCCCGATATAGGATCAATTCATCAATTCTTGCCATGTTAACTCCTCTTCTGCCTGTCTTTAATAATTTCCTAAAATCTTCATATTGGTAGCTTCCTCACGGATACCGCGAAGTGCGTTTTTCACTGCACTGTCGTTTAAATTCCCATCAAAATCAACGAAGAAACGGTACTCCCAGTTTCTTCCCGGAATAGGACGTGATTCGATCTTATTCATATTCAGGTTGTTGTAAATGAAATGGGACAAAATATTGTAAAGGGCTCCGCTGTGGTGGGGCACTTCAAAGCAAATACTGATCTTCGTGGCATCTCGCCTAAAGATTCTCTGGTTCGTGACTATGATGAATCTTGTAGAATTGGCTTCATTATAATAAACGTGCTCTGCAAGGATCTCCAAGCCAAAATATTCTGCCGCAAACTTACTGCCGATAGCTGCCTGAGAAGGATCTTTCTCTTCTGCAACCTTCTTTGCCGCGCGGGCTGTATTATCATACGGGATCTGCTGCCACTCCCTATGCTGGTCCAAATATTCCTCGCACTGGGAGAGAGCCTGCTGATGGGAATACACAGTGCGTATGTCCTCCAACTTTGTACCTGGAAGTCCAAGGAGCGCATGTTCACATTTAATGATCTGTTCCCCAACAATATAATTCTCAAAGTTTACTAAAAGATCGTAATTATCTGCCACGATCCCCGCAGAAGAATTTTCGATGGGGAGCACTGCATAATCTGCCGCACCCTCCGCGATGGCCTCCATGGCATCCCTCCATTTTTTCACGTGGAAACAGTTGACATCTTTTCCGAAATATTCCCGCATAGCAGCATGGCTGTATGCACCTTCCACTCCTTGATAAACCACACGGATATTTTCTCTTTCAATATCATCCACCGCAATAAAAGGAAGACGGCCCGCTGCCCCATTTTCTGTCAAAAGCTGGTACTGCAGCTTCCTGCTCATTGACATAATCTGCTGAAACAATTCTTCTATCCCGTGGCGGTTAAAATCATTATCGGCAAGGCCTTTCAACGTTTCTAATTTGGACCTTTCCCTGTCCTTATCAAATACCTTTTTCCCATTTGCGATCTTATACTTCGCCACATCCTCGCTGATCTGCATCCGCTCTTCAAAAAGGGCTACGATCTGCTTATCCACTTTATCAATCTTTTCTCTCAGTTCCAGTAAATCTTTCATCTGTACTCTCCATCCATCTTATTTCCCGCATCTGTTCACTTTATTTTCTGCGGCTGCATCATCTGATCTTCAGCCTTTGCAGCATCCAATTTTCATCATCCATATCATTTATCCCGATATGCTTCCACTGCCTTTTCAATTTCCCCTAAAAAGGAGAGGGAACCAAACGCTATGATAACATCGTCCTTTGATGCAGCCTGAAAACTTTTCTCCACTGCATCTGCTATACTGTCAGCGGCCTCCACAGAAGGATTCTTCCTGCGTACCGCTTCCGCCAATGCTTCCTTGGGTAAAGCCCTTGGATTGCCCGGCGTTTCAATGGTGTAAATATGCTCTGCCAGACCCGCGGTAATTTCTATAATTTTATCATATTCTTTATCAGAAAACACTCCAAAGATATAATATTTTTTTCGATTTTTAAAATATTGCAGTATGGAATCACGCAGCCTCAGCGCTGCATCCGGGTTGTGTGCCCCGTCAATCACCACCAAAGGTTTCTCATGAATGACCGAAAAACGCCCTTTCCATCTCGTTTCTTCCATCCCGCGTTTAACTGCATCTTCCCCTATCCGATATCCCTGTCTTCGAAGCACTCCGATACATTCCAAAGCCAATGCTGCATTTTCAATCTGGTGTTCCCCTGCCAGATGGATCACAGTTTTTCCGAACTCTTTATAACAAAAGCTCTGCTCTTCCAGTCCGAAATGTACCTCCGCAAACTGGTTTCTGTCTACAAAAACAGCAGGACAACCTTTTTTTTGCGCTTCTTCTTCAATGACCTTTTCCGCTTCCTTTTCCTGCTGTGCAGATACCACCGGTACTCCCGGTTTCAGGATCCCGGCTTTGTTCCAGGCAATTTCTGCGATAGAATTTCCTAAAAATTCCATATGGTCCATACTAATGGAAGCGATCACCGTCAAAATAGAAGTTTTCACTATATTGGTTGCATCCATCCTGCCGCCCATTCCTGTCTCCAGCAGTACAATATCACATTTTTTCTCCAGAAAATACAAAAATGAAATGGCTGTCTCTATCTCAAAAACGGTAGGAAGATCCATTCCCCTTTCTTCCATCTTTCCATAGGCTTCTGCCACCAACTCTGTCAGTTTTGCGAACTCTTCCCTGCTGATATATTCTCCATTGATCTGGATCCTCTCACGGTAGGAAAAGAGTGTGGGCGAGATGTACCTTCCCACCCGGTAACCTGACTTTTCCAAAACAGAAGACAGATACGCCAAAACAGACCCCTTTCCGTTCGTTCCTGCAATATGTATAAATTTTAACTGATCCTGCGGGTTTTCCAAAAGTTCAAGCAGGCTGGCGATGGTATCTAGCCCCAGCTTGCTTCCTCCTGCTGATATTTTTTCAATAAACCCTCGCGCTTCCTGATAATCCATTATTTTTCTCCTTTATGATACATTTTCAGTACCTATTCAGAGCCAACCTCCAAAATACTTCGCTCTGAACAGGTATCATTTTCATACTATTGCGGGGGCGCTGCAGATTCCGCAGCGCCCCCGCCTACCAGCCCCATGGGGAATCAACGGGACTGCATTTATTCTTTTTTATGTATTTCCTGCTTAAGCGTTCGCAGCTCGTCCCTCTTTGCGGGTCGTAGCATTGAGGACCATATTGGTAAGAGGACTGTAGTAAAGCACGGAAGTCAATACACAGTAGATTGGTGTCATGATCGCCCACTGTACGATACGTCCCGGCATGATCGCATAGAAATTATATCCCAGAAGAAGCACAAGCCCTGCCGTTGTAAAAACAAGGGTAGCCAGAATAGATGTGACCACTACGGAAAGCCAGAGCATACCTGTCTTCTTTACTTTGCTGCCTGTCATCAGCGGACGCATCAGAGCCGGAATCACGCCCCAGAGGATAGCAGCCACAGTGATCAGCGGATTGATCGCATAACCTTTTAAAATACAGCCCAATACATCCGATATAAGACCGCTTACGCCTCCGGCTACCGGACCGAACCACAGTCCTGCCAGAATGGTACATACGCTGCCGATGGTGATCCGGTATGAGCCCAGATCGATCACTACCAGACGGACTAATACAATATGCATAGCCACAAGCAATCCAAGAAAAACAAGTGTACGGGTATCCCATGTCATTTTCTTATTTTTTTGCATAATAAAGCACCTCCACAATGTGAGTAATAAAAAATAGTAACGATAAATAATATTCGCTCCACATTATGAGGTGTCCTCATATTGTAGCAACGGGTGCGGAAAAAGCATCGCAAGCGCATCCCGGTCTGAATGGCTTTTCGGTTCAGGGCGACTCCCCAGCCGCTGACAACTTAACGCGCAATTTCCTACTTCGCTATTATTTATTTAGACACATTATAGCATACTTTTCTTAGATTGCAAGATAATGCATACATATTTTAGCCACTTTAGGCAAAGATATTACATTATCAACGCAACACTGGCTTAAAAGGATTTTTGCAGCCGTTTCTGGAAAGTGAGGAATGACATGAGATTGAAATTTATCCAATGCGGAATGTATGGATGGTGTATGGAAGTTCTATGGACGGGCTTAAATTCCCTGATCCATCACGATCCAAAACTCATGGGGTTTTCTTCCCTTCGCATGTTTCCAATCTACGGCATGGCTGCCTTTATCTCTCCCCTATCCTCCTGCCTGAAAAAATGCAGGACATTTACGCGGGGGATCATTTATATGATCTGTATATTCATGGTGGAGTATACATCCGGAACCTATTTAAAAAAACGGGGCTGCTGTCCTTGGGATTACAGCGATGCGCCACTGCAGGTCAACGGCGTGATCCGTCTTGATTATGCACCTCTTTGGTTTTTAACCGGCCTTTTCTATGAAAAAAGGCTGAAGCAGTAGTCTCTACTCCTGCCCAGCCTTTGCAGTGATCATTCCAAATGTGCAATTACTTCTAATAATTTTTCCATATCCTCTTCTTCTTCCGGTCCAATGCAGCGAAGCTCTATTTCATCCCCCTTCGCTATGGATGCGGATAATATATTGAGTAAGCTTTTTGCGTTTACAATATTATATTTATACAATATCTCAACTTTTGAATTACAATTCTCTGCGGCCCTCGCTAAGACTCCTGCAGGTCTCACATGGAATCCTGACTTATTTGTCACAATTAATTTTTTGCTGACCATCTCATTTTCATCTCCCATTTATCTGTCACATTCGACAGTATTATACAGAATCTTGTGCCCTATTTCAACACTATACACAATTTTTAAAGATATATTTACATTTTGTTCATTTTTTCAATTCTTTTTCCATCTCTTTTTTACGATTTCACTTTACAGATATAGTTTTTCTTTTCAAACCCTCCAATTTGCGTTATGATGAAGAAAAATGTCAATGATAGTTTTGGAGGAGTATTATGAAAATATTGATCGTGCGGCATGGGGATCCCAATTATGAAATTGATTCTCTTACGGAAAAAGGATGGCGTGAAGCAGAATTGTTGTCAGAACGCATCACAAAGCTGGATGTAAAAGAATTCTACCTTTCGCCCCTTGGGCGTGCAAAGGACACTGCCTCTTTTACGCTCCAAAAGCTGGGCCGAACAGGAATTGAATGTGAATGGCTTCAGGAATTTCCTCCTAAGATTCTCAGACCGGATAATCCAAATGCTCCGGTGTGCTGGGATTGGCTTCCTCAGGATTGGACAAAAGAAGAGGCGTATTACCAATACGATAATTGGTACAACACGAAAATCATGAAAGACGGCCATGTGAAAGAAGCTTTTGAACACGTCACCTCAAACTTCGACCATCTGCTTGCCAAATATGGATATGTCCGCAAGGGCCATCTGTATCAGGTTGAAAAGGCAAATAACGATACCATCGTATTATTCTGCCATTTCGGGGTGGGATGTGTGATCATCGGCCATCTGCTGGGGATTTCCCCTATGGTATTGTGGCACGGATTCTGTGCTGCCCCCACCTCAGTGACAACCATCACTTCAGAAGAACGGCGCAAAGGAATCGCATGTTTCCGTGTGAATGCATACGGCGACACATCCCACCTTTACGCACACGATGAAGAACCTGCCTTTGCGGCACGTTTCTGCGAATCTTATGACAATAAAGAGGAACGCCACGACTAAGTAAATAAGGTAAGGGCCTTTGGGTCCTTACCTAAAACCTTTTACGACGATCTGTAATGTCTTTCTTCCCATATATTCATTGACAGATGGATAATAAGTCATATCCAGTTCCATCTGGGTTCCCCGTCCCCAAAAAAGTTCCTGTACTTTCCTTTCCCCATACTTTTCTTGCAAGTAATCTTTTAAATAATCAGGTTCCCCAAAATACATGGCTTCCATCATTCTCCCAGATTTGTTCATCACCTGTAGTTTTACTACATTACCGCTTTTTCCCAGAATGCGCGCTCCCAAAAGGGAAAGTCCTTTTTCTGCAAACAGCGGTTTTTCATTTCCTTTTCCGAAGGGTTCCAACAAGGAAAGCTCTTGGATCAAGGATTCCGTTATGTAATCGATGGGCATTGGTACATCAATGGATACTTTTTCCATCAGGTCATCTTCTGTGAGGGTACAATTCTCATTTAACCTCTGCCTCATCTCAGAGATCCTTCCACGTTCCAGAGAAAATCCTGCCGCCATGGGATGTCCACCGAATTTTGTGAACACATCCTTGCATTTTACCATTTCTTCAAACATAGAATACCCTTCAATAGAACGTCCTGAGCCTTTTGCCCCCTCATTGGTATCTGTAACTACAAATGTGGGTTTATAATATCTTTCCCGCAGCCTTCCCGCCACAATCCCTGCTATGCTTTCATGGCATGTTGGAAGATAGACCACAAGTACACGGTCCCCTTCAAAATCTCCTCTTTCAATCATGGCACATGCATCTTCCACCGCTTCCTGCGTCAGTACCTTCCTCTCATCGTTCAGTTCCTTAAGCTGCAAAGCCAGATCACCTGCTTCCCTCTGGTTTTCTGCCAGAAGAAGACGCATGGACAGCCGGGCCGTATCCAGACGTCCGCTTGCATTAATGCAGGGTCCAAGGACAAAACCGATATGGTAGGAAGTAATCATTTGAATATCCAATCCGTTTACTTGTACTAAAGCTCTAAGTCCTTTATTATCCGTATCCGGAAGCCGTTTTAAACCTTCTTTCACAATAATCCTGTTTTCCCCATCCAGATCCATCACATCACCTACCGTAGCAAATGCGGCAAATACCAAAAACTCTCTTGATGCTTCTTCCGATAATCTAAATGCCTGATAAAGCTGGCATATTACCTTCCAGGCCACAGCGGCTCCACAAAGCTTTTTATACGGATATGTGCAGTCAGGCTGTTTGGGGTTTACTACCACATCCGCGTTCGGAAGTATGTACTTCCTTCCCTCTTCTTGATCTTCAAATCTTGGTTCGTGATGGTCTGTAACGATCACTGTCAGTCCATGTTCTTTTGCGTATTCGATCTCATCAATGGCAGCGATCCCGTTATCGCATGTAAGGATCGTGTCAATATTTTCCTGTACTGCCAGTTGGATCAGATAGATATTCAAACCATATCCGTCTTTCATCCGATCCGGTATCTCATAATCCACTATGCCGCCACAGGCAAGGATCCCTTTGTATAAAATATACGTCGCATTCACACCGTCTATGTCGTAGTCCCCGATGATACGGATCTTTTTCTTCTCCCTGATCTTGTTTTCCAGCAGCTTTGCCGCATCCGGACAGCCTTTTAGCAATTCCGGGGAATGGAGATGCTCCAGCCCTCCGTTCAAATATTCGCCGATGGCCTCATCCCCTACCACATCACGGTTGCGGATCAATCGTGCCGTCACCTGATCAATACCAAATTTTTCAGAAATCCCTTTAAAATCTGCTTTTTTTGCAGCAACATACCATTTTTCTCTTCTCACTGCGCTCATTATTGATCCATCCTAACAACTGCCGAAGAAGCCTGTGTCTTTTTGTCTTTTTATCCAAAAAACAAGAAGGCTGCTGCATTCTTCTTCATACGATAAAAGGGTGCCGCAAAGCAGCACCCTTTGTCAATTTACTCTCTACTTGCTTTTCACACCTTTTTTCATGACGTACCACAAGGAACCTGTAATACATACGGAAGAATATCCTCCTGCAAGAACACCTACAATCAGCGGAAGTGCAAACTCTTTGATCGTGGCAACGCCAAGGATATAAAGCACTAAAATCATAACGAAAGTCGTAAATGTGGTATAAATACTTCTTGTCAAAGTCTGGGTAATACTTGCATTTACGATCTCTGACAATGATGCTTTCTTCATCAGTGCCAAGTTCTCCCTGATCCGGTCGAAAATAACGATGGTTGCGTTGATAGAGTAACCAACGATGGTCAACATACATGCAATAAAGGTATTGCCCACTGAGATACGAACCAGGGCATAGCATGCGAATACAACAAGCACGTCATGGAGCAGGGCAAGTACAGCACTGCCTGCGAAACGAATATCCTTGAAACGGAACCAGATATAAACCAGCATGCAAAGTGCTGCAATAATCACAGCAACTACTGCGTCACGGCGCATCTCATTACTTACTGTGGAGGAAATGGTCTCAAATGAGATATCCTTCTCTTCCAGTCCGTATGCATCCTGAAGGGCTGCGGAAACCTGTTCACGCTCGTCTACAGACAGGACTCTCGTCTTGATATATACCTGATTGGAGCCGGCTACTTTCTGTGTCTGGATCTCCGCATCACCTGTGATATCACGGATAATTGGTTTTACATCAGAATCCAGCTGCTCAATACTCATGTCTTCGTCAAAGGTTACACTTGTGGATGTACCACCCTTAAAGTCCATGCTCAGGTTCAGGGCACCGTTGCCGGCAGCTGAATTGATAGCCATGGAAACAGGACCCACAAGGATCAGGACTAAAGAAATAATAAAGCAGATATTTTTCTTACCTACAAAGTTGATGGTCTTAAGCTCTTTTGCTTTTCCATAATATTTTTCATCTTTGAATCCCAGCTCATAAAAAGCATTCACAAGGAGCCTTGAAATAAGAAGGGCTGTGATCATGGAAAGAACGATACCAAGTGCAAGTGTCTGTGCAAATCCTTTTACGCTTCCGGTACCCATCAGGTTTAATACGAAAGCAGCGATCAGCGTCGTAATATTGCCGTCTAAGATAGCGGATAAAGCTTTCTGAAATCCTGTCTTAATGGATGCTTTTACTGATTTTCCGGCAGAAATCTCTTCACGGATACGTGCGTAGATAATAACGTTTGCATCTACTGCCATACCAATGGAAAGGATAATACCTGCAATACCGGGCAGTGTCAGTGTCATATCAAAGGCATTCAGCAACACAAGGTCAAGGCCTACATAGATCAGCAGGGAAATAGCTGCCACAACACCCGGAAGTGCGTACGCCCAGATCATGAACAGCATAACGATCACGATACCGATGCCGCCTGCGATAAGGCTCGTCTTGATAGCGTCTTCACCAAGCTGTGCACCTACAACGTTGGAACGGATCTCTTCCAGTTCGAGGGAAAGGGAACCGATACGGATAGAAGATGCAAGATTCTGTGCTTCTTCTGCGGAAGACATACCTGATATGTATGCTGTTCCTCCTGTGATAGCCTCATTTACCCTCGGGGAGCTGATTACATTGTCATCATACACGATCTCGATCACATTGCCGACATTTTCAGAAGTTGCAGTGGCAAAAGCTTCTGTACCTTCTTTATTCAGCTCAAGCTGTACCACGTATTCGCGGTTGCCCATCTCATTTTGCTGTGTCTTTGCCGTGGCAGTCTGTACCTGGTTTCCGGTCAGGACCACTGTACCGTCTGTCAGCCTGAATTCCAGAGAACCTGGTTTTCCAAGCTCAGTCAGGATCGCATTAGCATCGCTGACACCCGGAATCTCGATATTGATACGGTCAGAACCTTCCTGATATACCTGAGCCTCTGTGCTGTAGCCCTGTACACGCTGCTGCAGCTTATAAACCGTATCTTTCATCTGCTCGTCTGTAGGTGATTGGTCACCCTTTGCTTCATAGGTGATACTCACACCACCTGAAAGGTCCAGTCCGAGAATAATATTCTTCACTGAACCTGTTCCTGTCTTTCCGATGCCAAATACTGTTGTATACACCAATACAGCAAGCAGGGCAATCATGCCGACAAGAACAATCCTTGCTTTTTTCTTGTTCATGATATCTCTCCTTTATTTTTATTCAGCTAACGCCGCTTTTATCATTATTGCACACTCCACACGTTTCCGCTGGAGTTCACAGCCAATATCGTAAGCATCCTGTATCGTCCCGTGGAAATTGTAAGAATTTGCCGCACAGCCGCCGCTGCAGTAAAACTTAGCAAAACAATTGCGGCATTTTTCTTTTGTATAAACATTGCAGCATTTGAATTCGTCAACGATCTCCGTTTTTGTGATTCCTTCGTCAACATTTCCCATGAGATATTTTTCATTGCCCACAAACTGATGGCAGGGGTATAAGTCCCCCCATGGAGTTACCGCAAGGTACTCCGTGCCTGATCCACAGCCAGAAAGCCTTTTGTATACACAGGGCCCGCCTGTCAGGTCGATCATATAATGGAAAAAGGTAAATCCTTTTCCCTCTTTTTCACGCTTTACCATCTCGGCTGCAAGCTTATCATACTCTTCGCAGATTTTGGGAATATCCTCTTTTTTCAGCGCATATTCTTCTGAATCCTGTGCCACCACAGGCTCCACAGATATCTGCTTGAAGCCCTGGTCTGCAAGGTCGAGAACATCCTTGGAAAAATCAAGATTGTGGTGGGTAAAAGTACCTCTTACATAATAGCGCTCCTGATTTCTGCTGTCTGCAAATTTTTTAAATTTAGGCATTACAAGGTCATAGCTTCCTGCCCCGCTGCGGAATGGACGCATCCGGTCATGTACTTCCTTACGGCCGTCCACACTGAGCACCACATTTGCCATTTCTTTATTGCAAAAATCCATGATCTCGTCATTTAACAGCACACCATTTGTAGTCAAGGTAAAACGGAAATTTTTGTTGTGTATCTTTTCCTGTTCCCTTCCGTATGCTACCAGATCTTTTACTACCTGCCAGTTCATCAGAGGTTCGCCGCCAAAAAAATCCACTTCCAGATTCCGCCGCTGCCCTGAATTTGCAATGAGGAAATCAAGTGCTTTCTTTCCTACCTCAAAGCTCATCAAAGCCCTTCTGCCGTGATACTCTCCTTCTTCTGCAAAACAATATTTGCAGGCCAGATTACAATCGTGTGCGATATGCAGGCAAAGTGCCTTTACTACAGTCTTACGCGCTTTATAATCAATGATTGCTTTTTCATATACATCTTCTGTAAACAGCACACCTGCGTCTTTCAGCTCCCGGCACTCCTCCATTGCTTCAGCAATCTCCTGCTCCGGGTAAACTGCTTTCAGCGCAGCTGTGGTTTCTTCTTCTGTCGCTCCCTGATCCAGTTTCGCGATCACATCGTAGACTAAATCGTCCACCACATGTACGGAACCACTGTTTACATCTAAAACGATGTTGTATCCATTATTTTTGTATTGATGGATCACATCCATGCTCCTCTCTTTCCAATATCACCACAGAGACAAGATTAGAATTTCACGTCTCCATGACAAAAGATATAAGCAGCGAAGCATGTCCGCTGCTTATCATCTTAAACTTTCTTATTTATGATTCTCACATGTCTGGTTTCCAACTGTACAAGATGTCTTACATGCGGACTGGCAAGATGTCTGGCACTCGCCGCATCCACCCTTCTTTAATGTATCCTGCAACGGTTTTGTATTCAGTGTTTTGATATGTTTCATGTCTGCACTCTCCTTATCCTCGTAAATTCCAGTAGGTAAAATCCATTTTACCCGACTCTGTTTGCTATTGTAACACAGAACGTTTGAAAATAAAAGGGGTTTCTTAAAACTTTTGCCCTTGTGGATCACAGGTGCTTCCGCTAAAATAAAGACAGAAAATATACCTTTAAAAAGGAGGTCCCTGAAATGAAACTTTTGTTTTTAGGTGACAGTATTACAGACTGTGGCCATTGTTTTACTGCTGACAATCTTGGAAACGGCTACGTAAAACATGTATCCATGGGGCTTTTGCCTTCCTGTATGGTGGAAAACGGGGGAACAGACGGCTTTACCTTTCCCCGGATCCTCAAAAAATGGGAACAGTTTTATTCCCACAAACCTTATGACATCGTAGTGGTTTTGGGAGGTATAAACGATGTAGCCGAAGCAATCGACGGAGCTTCTTATGCCTTCGCCCCTGTCTATCCCTCTGCTTCATCTTCTTATTCCGAATCACCAAAACAGTCTGCTTATGACCCTGATATTCTGGCCCAGTCAGAATCTGCCCTTTTTAATCTGATAAATAAGGTTTTTACTGCAGGAACTTCCCATATCATCCTGATAGAACCTTTTCTCTTTCCTAATCCTGCTTTTCTGTCACTTTGGCAGGGGGCGCTTGAAGATATGCGAAAACGCATCCGGTCTGCAGCTTTCCCTTATCCCCATGTACATCTCTTATCTCCCCAGCCATTCCTTGATGAGATTGCTTTAGAGAAAGGCATATCTGCCCTCACCTCGGATGGCATCCATCTCACGGATCTTGGGCATAGGCAGCTGTCACGCCTTATTTTAGATACCCTTCATCCTTTAATATCGAAGTAATGCATGATTTCAGTTCCTGTTCATCGGTGACGGTGTAATCCGGCTGAACACTCTCTTCTGAGATATCCTGCCCGCGTTTATTGATCCAGAGGGCTTTCCATCCCGCTTTCTTTGCGCCCAAAATATCATTCTGGTAGTTATCTCCCACTAAAATACAGTCCTCTGCTTTCACTCCAAGCTTACTCTGTGCACAGCGGAAGATACCTGCATCCGGTTTCGCCACTCCACAGTCACCGGACACAATAATGTTCTCTCTGGGGATCCATTTGGTCACATCAAGGGCAGCAGCTTTGTTCCACTGATGGTTTGAAGGCCCGTTGGTCACCATGCCGATGGGCACCCCGCAGGAAACACATTGATCCAACATTTCAATGATAGTGTCTGTCATAGAGATTTTTTTCTGGTTTTCAGCGTATAGCCTCTGGTATGCCAGAGATTCTTCTGCACTCACCTCATAACCCAGATCTTCAAAGGCTTTCTGGATACGGTAAATATGCATCTCATCCATAGGCATTTTTCCAGTTGCCGCCAGTTCAAACACTTCATCCCCCCGCACGGATCTGGCTTCAAAAAGATCGTATATGTCTACATGGAACCTGTCACCAAACAAAGTATCATATGCTTTTTTAAAAGGTTCGATCTGGTCATACAGTGTGTCATCCATATCAAAAAAAATCGCTGTCACTTTTTCCTCCTTTATCTATCGCATGGAAAGGCCGCCCTTTCCAACTTGGAGCAGGCGGCCTGCATGTGTGTCAATATTTATTTGCCAATCACGGATGTCTCCATCCTTTTTAAGCCTCTTCTTCCGCTTTCTGGCGCGCAGCGATCTCTCTTTCCTGAACATCGTTCGGAGCCTGCTCATAACGTGCAAACTCATAAGAATAGGAACCGCTTCCTCCTGTCATGGAACGGAGCTGTGTGGAATATCCATAAAGCTCAGACATCGGAATATCAGCTTCAATTATGGTATTTCCTTTGTGGTCAGGATTCATACCGAGGATACGGCCGCGTTTTTTATTCAGATCGCCCATAACGTCACCAGTGAATTTATCCGGAACCGTAACCTTCAAAGATGCGATCGGCTCAAGAAGAACAGGCCCTGCTTCCATGAAGCCTTTCTTGAATGCCTGGCTTGCAGCCGTCTTAAATGCCATTTCAGATGAATCTACCGGATGGTAAGAACCATCGTAAAGGACAGCCTTTACACCAACAACAGGATATCCTGCCAAAGGCCCTTTCTGGGTAGAATCCTGAATACCCTTTTCAACTGCCGGGAAGTAGTTCTTCGGAACAGCACCGCCTACAACTTCCTGCTCGAATTCATAAGGTTTATCCAGTGTATCAAGAGGTGAGAAGCGCATCTTTACATGTCCGTACTGGCCATGTCCGCCTGACTGTTTCTTATACTTGGAATCAACGTCAGAGCTCTTGCGGATCGTCTCCCGGAAAGCTACCTTCGGTTTTTCCAGTTCAATGTCTACTTTATACTTTGTCAGCAGCTTGCTTGCGATAATATCAAGGTGCTGGTCACCCAGACCATAAAGGAGTGTCTGGCGGTTTTCACCGTCATTTACCACACGCATGGTCAGGTCTTCCTGTGCCATCTTTGCAAGTGCCTGAGAAACCTTGTCTTCCTCGCCTTTTACCTTTGCGCGGAATCTCTTGTATGTATACGGAACCGGAGCATCGATCTTGCCGTATGCGATCGGTGTAGCCTTGGTGGATAATGTATCTCCTGTGGATGCATTCAGCTTGCCGATGGCACCGATATCGCCTGCATGGAGTTCTTTTACTTCGATGGTCTTGCTTCCTTCCATCACATAGAGCTTATTGATACGCTCCTCGGAATCTTTTGCTTCATTATAAAGCACATCATCATTTTTGATAACTCCGGAAGCAACTTTGATCATAGAATACTTACCAATGAAAGGATCCACGATGGTCTTCCATACGAAAGCTGATTTTGCTTTTGCAAAGTTGTAATCTGCCTCGAATACTTCTTTTGTCTTCATGTTGACACCGGCAATCTTCCGTTTCTCCGGTGACGGCATGTAATTGATGATATCGTCCAAAAGGATCATGATACCCTGAAGGTTCAGGCTGGCACCCATAGTAACCGGTACGATGGAACAATCTGCTACGTTTGTGTGGAGTGCTGCCATGATCTCAGCTTCTGTGAATTCATCACCGCTGAAATAACGATCCATAAACTCTTCACTTGTCTCAGCAACTGCTTCCATCAGGTTTTCCCTGTAACTTTCCAGATAATCCTGCAGGTAATCCGGAATCTCGCACTCAACCTTTTCCTGTTTATTTACATAACGTCTTGCTGCCATCTTTACAACATTTACGTAGCCGACGAATTTTTCATTTTCACGGATCGGCAGATGGAGCGGTGCGATTTTCTTTCCGTACAGCTCTGTGAGAGTCTCAACTACTTCTCTGAAGCTGGCATTGTCAAAGTCCATATTTGAAACGTAGAAGGTTCTCGGAAGTTTATATTTCTCACAAAGGTCCCATGCCTTCTGTGTACCTACTTCTACGCCGTTCTTTCCATTTACAACGATGATAGCTGCATCTGCCGCTGCTGCTGCTTCTTCAGCCTCACCTGCAAAATCGAAGTATCCAGGTGTGTCCAGAACGTTGATCTTTGTATCTCCCCAAATGATCGGAACCATTGTCGTACTGATTGAGAATTTTCTCTTAATCTCTTCTTTATCAAAATCGCTGAGTGTATTTCCTTCAGCTACATTTCCTAATCTGCTCGTAATACCTGACAGATATGCCATGGACTCTACAAGACTTGTCTTTCCGGCACCACCGTGCCCCAGAATTACGACATTGCGTATTTTGTCCGTTGTGTAAACATTCATAGCTTTTTCCTCCAATACTAGTTAGTCCGTGGACACAACTACCCACATAGATATATTTTACTAAAATTGCAGATATATTTCAAGTATTTTATTCATTATTAACAATCTTTTTATTTTTCATGCTTTAAAGTGATGCAGTATTTGACAGGCATTTTTTTTAATAGTAAAATGACTGTGGATTTTCCACAAAATGAAAGAAGGATTTTGCTTTATGGAATTACATACATTTGGTTTTATCGGGCTGGGACTGATCGGAGGCTCTCTTGCCCTCGCTCTGAAGCGATCAGATCCCGGCTGCCAGATCATGGCATATACACGTACCCGGGCTTCGGCAGAACAGGCTCTTGACTGCCACGCCATCGATATGATTTGTGAATCTTCCAAAGACCCGCAGTTTTCTAAGTGCGACTGCGTCTTTTTGTGTGCACCGGTAGGGAGCAATATTGCAGCCCTCAGTGATTTAAAAAACATCGTAAGAAAAGACTGTATCCTGACCGATGTGGGAAGTGTCAAGACAGACATCCATCAGGCGGCCAGCGAAATGGGGCTGGACGGAAGGTTTATCGGAGGCCATCCTATGGCCGGCTCAGAAAAATCAGGCTTCTCAAACGCTCAGGCCCATCTTTTTGAAAATGCTTATTACGTCATCACCCCTTCCGAAGGAGCACCAAAAGAATCCATCGATGCGTACCGTACACTGGCTTCATCGCTGGGATCAATTCCCCTTGTACTGGATTACCGCCAGCATGACTATGTGACAGCGGCTGTGAGCCATCTGCCCCACCTGATTGCTTCCTCACTGGTAAACACAGTACATGACCTTGACTCAAAGGATGAAGTCATGAAAATGATCGCTGCCGGCGGATTCAAGGATATTACCAGAATTGCATCCTCTTCCCCGGAAATGTGGGAACACATCTGTGTGGCAAACAGTAACAATATATCACTTGTTATGGATACATTTATCCGCCTGCTGGAAGAATGCCGGACAGAAATGGCCGCAGGAAATGGCTCCGCTATCTACAAAACCTTTGAACGGTCACGGGATTACCGTGATTCCTTTTCTTCCACATCCCTTGGTTCTATCAAAAAAACGTACCGCATTTACTGTGATATTGTAGATGAATCGGGAGCTATCGCCACCATCGCAACCACACTGGCCGTTAACGGCATTAACATTAAAAATATCGGAATCGTACACAACCGCGAGTTTGAAGAAGGAGTGCTCCGCATTGAATTTTATGAAGAAGAGCCTTCTTTGAAAGCTGCTGAGATTCTTCGCCAGCACCGCTACCAGATCTGGATCCGCTAGCAGAAAGGAGTTTTCCCATGATATTAAAATATACAGCGCCTTTAAAAGGCGAGCTTTCCGTTCCGGGAGATAAATCCATCTCCCACCGCAGTGTGATGTTCGGTGCCCTTTCTGAAGGATTGACAGAAGTCGATAACTTTCTCACCGGTGCCGACTGCCTTTCCACGATCTCTTGTTTCCGTCAGATGGGCATTGATATTGTGCAGGAAGGCACCCATGTAAAAATTTACGGGAAAGGCCTCCACGGCCTGAAAGCGCCGGGTACCATTCTTGATGCCGGCAATAGTGGGACCACAGTCCGCCTTATGTCAGGTATTCTGGCTGGGCAGCCGTTTCGCTCTGTTATCACCGGGGACGCTTCCATTCAGAAGCGGCCCATGAAACGTATCATGACCCCTCTCACTATGATGCATGCAGATATATCTTCTATCCGCCAAAATGGATGTGCCCCTCTTGAGATCGGAGGCGGAAACCTTCAGGGGATCCATTATGAATCACCGGTAGCATCTGCCCAGGTGAAATCCTGTGTGCTGCTTGCCGGGTTATACGCAGAGGGAATTACGAAGGTGACAGAGCCTGTCATATCCCGAAACCATTCTGAACTGATGCTCCGGTATTTTGGCGCAGATGTACGGACAGAGGGAACAACAGCTTCCATCGTTCCAAATCCACGACTTATCGGACAGAAAGTAAATGTGCCGGGAGATATTTCTTCCGCCGCATATTTCATCGCAGCTGCCCTTCTGGTTCCAAATTCTGAAGTGCTGCTGCGCAACGTGGGCATCAACCCCACCCGCGACGGCATGCTCCGTGTGTGCAAAGCCATGGGGGCTGATATCACCTTTGTGAACGAAAACCGTTCCGGGGCAGAACCCTGTGCGGATATCCTGATCCGAAGCAGCAATTTAAAAGGGGCCACCATCGAGGGGGAAATTATCCCCACTTTGATCGACGAGCTTCCTGTCATTGCAGTGCTGGGCGCGTTCGCCCAAGGCACTACCGTGATCCGTGACGCAGCCGAGCTGAAAGTAAAGGAGTCTGACCGGATCGCCGTAATGACAGAAAACCTTTCCCGGATCGGCTGTGATGTACAGGCTACAAAGGATGGCATGGTCATCCGCGGCGGTAAACCGCTCCACGGAGCCGTGATCGATACAAAAAAAGACCATCGTATTGCCATGAGCTTTGCCGTAGCAGCTCTGGCCTGTGAGGGGGAAATGGATATCCGTGACGATGACTGTGTCAAGATCAGTTATCCTGATTTCTACAAAGACCTACACGCATTGGAACAATGAAACACTCTCCTATAACGTAAAAAAAGTGTGCATACCCAATCACCGGATTTGTCCGGGGGGCATGGGCAGCACACTTCTTTCTGTCAGAAATAAGATTTTTATTATATATGTTTTCTCGTCTTTTCTAGATCAATTACCATCTTTATTTTGACCGTAGGTTTCGAAAAACACTTTTAGGTTTTTCAGCATTTTGACCAGTATGGGGATCTCCTCAGGACTCATCTCCGAAATAGCGGCTTTAATCATCTGGTTATGGTATTCTTCATGGTGGAGATACGCTTTCTCCCCCTTTTCTGTCAGCCTGATCTCTACGATGCGACGGTCCTCGCTGCTCCTTTGGCGCTCTACATACGCTTTGCGTACAAGACTGTTGACGGCTGTGGTGAGAGAGCTCAGTGTAATGTTCAGCTTTTTCGCAACCGCTGACATATTTTTACCTTTTCCGATACCAATTGCCTCAATGACATGCATATCGTTGTTGGTGATATCCTTGAATTCGTCTGTGATCACTGCATTTCCTTCAAGTTCCCATATATTATTGATCAATTCCACCAGCACATCGTTGATGGTCCTGTACGTATCACTCATCTGTCTTTTGCTGTCCTTTCCGTATTTTCTACCTGCAACGCTATTCTTTCTTTTCCTCTATTCTAACCTTTAACATACCAAAGAATCAATCACTTCTTTTACTTTTTCAATTTTTTTTGCTTTATATGCATTGGCGCCGCAAAAAAGAAGTGCTTCATCCACCTCTCCTTTTGCTGCGTGGATCAAAGCATCCGTAATACAATACGGTATTTCTGTAGGACTGCACTTGTGCAGACAGCAATGGCACGCACTGTGTGGGATTTTTTCTCCTGCCATAACTTTTTTCATAAAGGGATTTAAAATCGCCCGTCCCGGCATTCCCACCGGGCTTTTCACAATAACAATATCTTCTTTTTCTGCTTTCAGATACATTTCTTTATATCGGATGTCCGCATCACATTCTTCGGTAGTGACAAATCTTGAAGCTACTTGTATACCATCTGCCCCCAGTGACAGGGCGTTGACAGCCTCTTCTTTGCTGTCAATCCCTCCTGCAAGCACCACCGGGATCTTCTTTTCATATTTTTCTTCATAAGCTTTTACAGCAGCCAGAATATACTTTACTTCCTCATCGTACAGAGCTTGCCCGGACCTTGCATCCTTTTCCTGCCCGCCGATACCGTAGGATAAAAGCTGTTCTCTGGTAAAGCCCAGATGGCCTCCCGCTTTCGGGCCTTCCACTACCACAAGGTCAGGAACCCTATGGTATTTTTTATCCCAATATTTCAATATTACCTTGGCCGATTTTTCTGTAGAGACGATAGGCGCGATCTTGACACGGCTTCCATTTGTGATCTGCGGAAGATCCGTCGGCAATCCTGCTCCGGAGATGATCAGGTCAGCTCCTGCATCTACAGCAGCTTTTACGTATTCCTCATAGCACCGTGTAGCAACCATGATGTTAAATCCGATTATGCCATGGGGCGCAATGGATCTTGCCTTTTCATACTCCTTTTTCAAAGCCCGCAGATTAGCAGCCTTCGGATTCTGGTCAAAATCTTCCTCACGAAACCCGATCTGTGCGGTAGATATGATCCCAACACCGCCTTCTTTCGCCACTGCGCCTGCAAGCCCTCCAAGGCTGATGCCAATCCCCATGCCGCCCTGGATAATGGGCAGCCTTGCCTCAATATCTCCAATTTTCAACGGTTTCATCAACATACTTCCTGCTCCTACATTTCACGAAATCTTCTATAGCGGTGTTCCAGCAGTTCTTCTTTTTCCATGGATCCATAAACGCTTAAAAAACGGACGATGCTTTTTGTCAGCATGTCCACCATTTCATCCATGGTATCCGGCGTGTAATGGTCCGGCTCCGGAAATACATACTCTACAATCCCCAGCTTTTGAAGATCTGAGGCAGTGAGCTTCATAACCCCTGCCGCCTCTTTTGCTTTGCTGCTGTCTTTCCAGAGGATGGTTGCAAAACCTTCCGGAGAAAGAATGGAATAAACAGAGTTTTCCAGCATCCAGACTTCATCTGCCGTGGCCATGGCAAGGGCTCCTCCGCTTCCCCCTTCCCCTATCACAATAGAAAGGATGGGGACTGAAAGTCCTGACATTTCGTAAAGGTTTCTTGCGATTGCCTCGCCTTGTCCCCGCTCTTCTGCTTCCAATCCGCAAAATGCTCCCGGAGTATCCACAAAGCAGATTACAGGCCGGTGGAATTTTTCTGCTTCTTTCATAAGGCGCAAGGCTTTCCGGTATCCCTCAGGAGAAGGCATGCCGAAATTGCGCTCAATATTTTCTTTTGTGTTTTTTCCTTTTGCCTGGGCAATGACTGTTACTGGAATTCCCTGAAAGCTTGCAACGCCTCCCACAATAGCCTTGTCATCGGCAAAATAACGGTCCCCGTGGAATTCTGTGAAATCATCAAAAAGGCGCTCCAGATATTCTGTTCCTGTAGGACGTGTTTTTTCTCTGGAAATCTGAACCCGTTCCCATGGAGTGAGATCCTTTTCCTTTTGTCTGAAAGACGGTTCCACGGATATCCTGTTATCGTCAAAGTCACCTAAATCCTTTTTATCTGAAAATAACTTTTCCTTTTGTCCTTCCTCTGCGCCCTCATGGAGACGGAGGATCTTGGATATGGTTTCTTTTTGTTCTTCTCTGGCAACGATGGCATCTACAAATCCATGTTCCAGCAAAAACTCAGACCTCTGGAATCCTTTGGGCAGCTTCTGTCCGATGGTCTGCTCAATGACGCGGGGGCCGGCAAATCCTATGAGTGCATTGGGCTCCGCAAGGATAATATCCCCAAGCATTGCAAAACTTGCTGTCACACCTCCTGTTGTGGGGTCTGTCAATACACTGATATACAAAAGGCCGGCATCACTGTGCCTCTTTACGGCTGCTGAGGTTTTTGCCATCTGCATCAGAGAAACGATCCCCTCCTGCATTCTGGCTCCTCCGGAACAGGCAAATAAGATCACAGGAAGCTTTTCCTGCGTTGCGCGTTCAAAAGCTCTGGCTATCTTCTCTCCCACAACACTTCCCATACTGGCCATCAGGAAACGGCCGTCACAGACTCCAAGGACTGCTTCATGACCGTCAATTTTTGCTTTTCCTGTTACGATAGCCTCATCCAGCTTCGTTTTTTCCTTCAGGTCATCGATTTTTTCCATGTACCCTTTATATTCCAGAGGGTTCTTCGTGGAGAGTCCCTTGTCCCATTCCTCAAAGGTACCTTCATCTGCCAGCATCTCAATACGCCGGTAGGCATGCACCCGGAAATAGCCGCCGCATTTCGGACAGATATAATAGGATTTTTTCACATCCTCCGCTATGATCGCCCCGCCGCACTTATTACATTTACGCAGAAGTCCTCTGGGAACCTCCGGCTTCAGAGGATTCAGGGAAATATAATTCTTTCCCATCATTTGCCTTGTCTTTTTAAAAACATTATCCAAATTCATAGCTTGTCACCCTTGCCGTCTATCTGTTCCTGTTTTCCCTATCTTCTATATAATTGATGTCGATATTCCCTGACAAAAAGTCAGGGTCAGACAGGATCTCATACTGATAATTAATATTCGTATCTACACCTTCAATAATGACTTCCCCCAGGGCACTCTGCATTTTACGTATGGCTTCCTTCCTGTTCTTGGCCCATACGATCAATTTTGCAATCATGGAATCATAATAAGGAGGAATTGTGTAGCCCGTATAGATCGCGGTGTCGATCCGGATCCCCTTTCCTCCCGGGAGGTACAAATCTGTGATAGTGCCCGGAGATGGGCGGAATCCCTTTTCCGGATTTTCCGCATTAATACGGCATTCAATGGCATGGCCTTCCATATGGATATCCTTCTGGGTAAATGCCAGTCTCTGCCCGGAAGCAATCCGGATCTGTTCTTTGATCAAGTCAATGCCTGTCACCCATTCAGTCACCGGATGTTCCACCTGAATCCGTGTATTCATTTCCATAAAATAAAAATCGCCTGTTTTTTCCAGCAAAAATTCGATGGTACCGGCATTTACGTATCCGGCAGCCTTTGCAGCTTTTACTGCAGCATCTCCCATTTTTCTGCGAAGCTCTTCATCAAGGGCTGCAGAGGGAGATTCCTCGATCATTTTCTGGTGGTTCCTCTGGATAGAGCAGTCCCGCTCTCCCAGATGTACCACATTTCCATAAGCATCAGCCAGAATCTGGAACTCGATGTGTCTTGGATGCTGCACAAAATGTTCAATGTACATGGTATTGTCACCGAAAGCCATCTGTGTCTCTTTTTGGGCTGTAAGGAAACTTTGTTCAAACTCTTCCGGTGTATTTGCCACGCGCATTCCTTTTCCCCCGCCTCCAAGGGCTGCTTTCACGATTACCGGATAACCAATCTTTTTTGCAACAGAGGCACCTGTGGCAGCGTCATAGACAGCTTCATTGCTGCCCGGAATCACCGGCACTCCTGCCCGGATCATGGTATTTCTCGCCTCCTGCTTGTTTCCCAGACTGGCAATCACTTTTGAATTAGGCCCGATGAAAGTAATGTTGCATTTTTCACACAATTCTGCAAATTTACTGTTCTCTGACAAAAATCCAAATCCCGGATGAATGGCGTCTGCACCTGTCACAATGGTAGCGCTTATAATCCGGTCCATACTGAGATAGCTCTCCGATGAGGGGGCCGGGCCGACACAGATCGCTTCATCTGCCAGCTTGGTGTGCAGGGCATCTCTATCCGCTTCCGAGTAGACCGCCACGGTCTCGATTCCAAGTTCCCTGCAGGCGCGAATAATGCGCACAGCGATTTCCCCCCGGTTTGCGATCAAAACTTTTTTAATCATGGTCCTGCCCTCTAGCCGATGGCAAAAGTCAGTTCTGCGCTGACCACTGTTTTGCCGTCAACACTTGCAACTGCTTCCCCTACACCGATCGGCCCTTTTTTCTTTATGATTCTGGTTTCCAGACGTACCTTGTCACCCGGGACGATCTTGCCTTTGAATTTGCACTTGTTAATACCTGCAAAATACGCAGTTTTTCCTTTGTATTCTTCCATACTCAAAATCGCCACAGCACCCACCTGAGCAAGGGCTTCTACCGTCAATACGCCTGGCATGACCGGTTCCTGCGGAAAATGTCCCGCAAAAAAGTCCTCGCGGTACGTTACGCATTTATATCCCACCGCAAATTCCCCCGGCTGGTAATCTTCTATATAATCGATCAAAAGGAACGGATGACGATGGGGAATGATTTCTTTAATCTCATTGATTGTCAAATGTCTGCCTTCCATATTGCCTCCTTTTTCGTTAAAGTCCATATTGTTTCCAAGTTACGAAAACCAAATAGTTACAAAAAACAAATATTATTACGATGGAAATCCCATGATTTTTTAACAAATACGGAACAGCGGCTGTCCGTATTCTACAGGCTGTCCGTTTTCTACCAGAATTTCTGCAATCTCACCATCAAATTCACTCTCAATCTCATTCATCAGCTTCATTGCCTCTACGATTGCAAGAGTCTGGCCTTTCTTAACAGTATCTCCAACCTTTACAAAAGGCTGGGCGTCTTCTGAGGGAGCTGCGTAAAACATACCTACAAGAGGAGATTTTACGAAATTTCCTGTCTCCCCGTCCCCAGATACCCTCTCCTTCTCTTGTTTTTTTACGTCTGCCGTCACAGCCTCTACAGTTCTTTCACCGTTATTGATTGGCTGTACACAAGGTTCCCCCTGAAGGATACGCACCTGCTCTTTTTCTTTTGAGAGCTGGAGCTTGACTCCATTCTCCTCATATTTGAAACGTGTCAATTCTGATTTTGACACAGCTTCTATCACTTTTAATACCTGTTCAAAATCCATACCGTGAACGTCCTTTCTAATCCTCGTACCGTTTTACAAGAAGAGTTGCATTATGTCCACCAAATCCAAGGGAATTTGTTAGCACATAATCCACTTTTTTCTCTACCGGCGCTCCGATCGCATAGTTCAGATCGCACTCTTCATCCGCTGTCTGGGTTCCTACTGTCTGATGGATGAAATTATCCTGAATGGATTTTACGCAGACAATGAATTCCACGCCGCCTGCCGCTCCCAAAAGATGGCCGATCATGGATTTTGTGGAGTTTACCACAACGTTCTTTGCTGCTTCGCCAAGAGCAAGCTTAATGGCTTTTGTCTCAAAGAGGTCATTGTGGTGAGTGCTCGTACCGTGTGCATTGACATAATCTACCTGTTCAGGTGAAACTCCAGCCTCTTCCAGAGCCAGTGACATCGCTTTGGCTGCTCCGCTTCCGTCTTCTGCGGGAGAGGTGATGTGGTATGCATCTCCTGTGGCGCCGTATCCCACCAGTTCCGCATAAATTTTAGCTCCGCGGGCCTTTGCATGCTCCAGCTCTTCCAGCACCACAATGCCAGCACCCTCCCCAAGGACAAATCCATCCCTGTCTTTATCAAAAGGAATGGATGCCCGCAGCGGATCCTCCGACGTTGACAGTGCAGTCAGGCTGGTAAATCCTGCTACCCCTGTGGGACAGATACAGCTCTCTGCTCCCCCTGCCAACATGACATCTGCATCACCGTACTGGATGGCGCGAAATGCGTCACCGATACAATGGGTTCCTGAAGCGCATGCTGTTACCACATTGGTACATTTCCCTTTCAGCCCCAGCTGGATAGAGATATTTCCGGCTGCCATATTGGAGATCATAAGGGGCACCATTAAAGGATTTACTCTGGAAGGGCCTTTCGTCCTGATCTTTTCGTATTCCCGTTCAACTACCTGCAAACTTCCGATACCGGATCCCACTGTCACTCCTACGCGATACGGGTCTTCCTGTTCCATGGAGATCCCCGCGTCCGCAAAAGCTTCCTTCGCAGCGGCTACCGCATACTGTGCAAAAGGCTCCATTCTTTTTGCCGATTTAAAATCCATGCGCTCTTTCGCAGAAAAATCTTTTACTTCTGCTGCCAGCTTCACTTTATATTCTGTGGTGTCAAATTTTGTAATCGGGCCAATGCCCACCTTTCCTGTTTTAATTCCTGCCCAGAATTCCTCCACAGTGTTTCCTATAGGAGTGACTGCTCCAAGGCCGGTAACCACTACTCTTCTTTTCATTTCCTGCTCCTTTACCTTAGCAGACAAGCCCTCCATCTACGTGAAGCACCTGTCCTGTAATATATCTGGCCTCGTCAGATGCCAGAAATGCAACTGCATTTGCCACATCCTCCGGCTGCCCGAAAGTGCCCAGCGGAATCTGTGCAGCGGTGGCTTCTTTCACTTTATCGGAAAGCACTGCCGTCATTTCCGTCTCAATAAATCCAGGTGCAATGGCATTGACTGTGATACCTCTGGAAGCCAGTTCTTTTGCTGTGGCTTTTGTCAGACCGATCACACCTGCTTTCGATGCCGCATAATTTGCCTGCCCTGCATTTCCGCTGACGCCTACCACGGAGGCCATATTGATGATCCTTCCTGACTTTTGGCGAAGCATCTGCCTTGAAGCAAAACGTATGGTATGAAATGCACCTTTCAGGTTCGTATCTAATACCTGGTCAAAATCTTCTTCTGACATTTTCATCAGGAGCCCGTCCCTTGTGATCCCTGCATTGTTTACAAGGATATCGATCCTGCCAAACTCCTTGATCACGCCTTGGATAAAGGTTTCACATGATGCAAAATCCGACACGTCACACTTGCGGACCACTGCCTTCTGGCCTTTCCCTTCAATTTCCGCCTTTACTGCGTTAGCCCGCTCTTCTGACCCGTTGTAATTGATCACTACAGTGGCTCCTTCATCTGCAAGCTTTCGTGCAATGGCACTCCCGATTCCTCTGGATGCACCTGTCACTACAGCAATTTTTCCATCTAGCATAATTCACCTGTTACTTTCTCCACATCTTCCCATGTGGCGATATTATATACTTTCACATCCCTGTTGATCTTTCTCATAAATCCTGCCAGAGTCTTCCCCGGCCCTATCTCCAGAAAAGTATCTACGCCTTCTTCGATCATACGCTCCATGCTCTGCATCCAGCGTACCGGAGAATACACTTGGCGTCTTAGCAGATCTTTCGTCTTATCAACTTCCTCAACAATACTTGCATCTACATTTGTCACATAGGGAACAGATAGAGGATGCAAAACTACTTCGTCAAGCGCTTTGGCCAATTCGTCTCCTGCCGGTTTCAACAGGGGGGAATGGAAAGGGCCGCTCACATTGAGCATTACCGTGCGTTTTGCCCCAGCCGCCTTCAAATTCTCAGCTGCAGTCTCCACCCCTTCTTTTTTCCCTGTAAGGACGATCTGTCCCGGACAGTTATAATTGGCAATGGTCACATCGGGAATGTCTTTTATCACTTCTTCAATTTTGTCGCTGTCCATCGCCATTACGGCACACATGGCTCCCACGCCTGATGGTACGGTAGATGCCATCAAGATACCTCTTTTTCTTACAAGTCGAATGGCATCGAGAGGATCCATCCCGCCTGCTGCGGAGATTGCCGCATACTCCCCAAGGCTAAGGCCTGCGGTAATATCAGGCTTCAGCCCTTTTTCCATCACCACACCGGTCATGGCAAGGCAAGTAGTAACAAGGGCTGCCTGTGTATATTCTGTGAGATCCAGCTTATCATTTTCTTCAAAACAGAGAGCTTTTAAATCGAGGTCAAGCATATCCCTTGCTTTTTCATAAAGGGCACGGGACTTCTCACTCTTTTCATAAAAATCAGCGCCCATCCCTGCTTTCTGTGCACCTTGACCCGGATAAATAAATGCGATCTTATTCATAGAAGCCCATGCCTTTCATCAATTGGTCTGTCTCAGATACAAGTTTTTGGATCAGCGCCTGACAAGACATTCTTTCCTTTACCAGTCCTGCGATCTGACCGGACATTACACTGCCATTTGCCACATCTCCGTCAACAACTGCCTTTCGAAGGCCTCCAAGGGTGAGCTTCTCCAGTTCTTCAAAACCTGCGCCTTTCTTTTCCAATTCAATGTATTTTCTCGTCATTTCATTGCGAAGAGCACGGACAGGATGTCCGGTGGTCCTTCCGGTCACACGTGTATCAATATCTTTTGCTTTGATGATCCTGTCTTTGTAATTCTCGTGTACTTGGGACTCATCTGTTACAACAAAATGGGTACCCATCTGTACACCTCTTGCCCCCAGCATAAATGCGGCTGCGATTCCTCTTCCGTCTGCAATTCCACCTGCAGCGATCACCGGGATTTTTACTGCATCCACAACCTGAGGCACAAGTGTCATAGTTGTGCTCTCACCGATATGGCCCCCTGCTTCACAGCCTTCTGCTACCACGGCATCTGCACCGCACCGCTCCATACGCTTTGCAAGTGCAACGGAAGCAACCACAGGGATCACCTTCACACCTGCCTCTTTCCACATTTTCATGTATTTTTCCGGGCTTCCGGCTCCGGTAGTTACAACCTTTACGCCTTCTTCTACTATGACTTTCGCCACCTCGTCTGCTTCAGGACTCATCAGCATGATATTTACACCAAAAGGCTTATCTGTTAATTTTCTTGCAGCGTGGATCTGATCTCTCACCCACTGTGCAGGCGCGCTGGCAGCCGCGATCAGTCCTAATCCGCCAGCTTCCGATACTCCAGCCGCCAGATGATGCTCAGCGACCCAGGCCATACCGCCCTGAATAATCGGATATTCAATTCCCAACAGCTCTGTTACTTCTGTCTTCATACGCTATATACGACCTTTCTTTTTTTATTCTCCCTTGTAGATCATTGCATCGGCAAAAGGTTTTCTTTATTTATGTTCCTCGATGTATGCGATCACATCGCCGATGGTCACGATCTTTTCAAGATCCTCTGTGGGGATCTCAACTTCATATTCCTCTTCCAGTGCCATAACAAGTTCGAAGAGATCCAGAGAATCAGCTCCAAGGTCTTCTTTAAAGGAAGTAGCCTCTGTCAGTGTTTCTACGTCTGCTCCAAGATTTTCTGCAACCATTTCTTTTATTCTCTCTAACATCTTTTTTCTCCTTTTTCTTTTTAAGCTTTTCATTTTATATAAACACCTTTATGATGTTTATCTCTTTTTTTACTTCCAATCCATGATGGAAGCTCCCCAGGTAAGTCCTGCTCCGAATCCTGCCAGCACAATATGCTTACCGCTTTTTAATTTTCCTTCCCGGCTTAATTCATCCAAAAGTATCGGAATACTTGCCGATGATGTGTTCCCATATTCCTGCAGGTTCATGGGAAATTTTTCAATGGGTTCCCCCATTCTTTTGGCTACGGCTTCCACAATACGGCGGTTGGCCTGATGCAAAAGATAACAGTCAATATCTTCTTTTTTTATATTGTTTTTATCAAGTACCTCTAAAATGGCTTCCGGTACTTTTTTTACAGCAAATTTGAAAACTGCCTGACCGTCCATCTGCATAAAGTATTCTGCGTCCATCATCCGATTCGGTTCAATTTCCTTTGTGATCCCATTGCTGTCATGCCTGCTTTTTAACGTGAGCGCTTCTCCCTTTGCCCCCTCTGAATGAGTGGCAGGTACATAGGATGCTTTCTCTTCAGCAGTGAGGACAACTGCTCCCGCCCCATCACCAAACAAGATACAAGTCCCCCTGTCTTTCCAGTTGGTAAGATTAGAGAGGCTCTCACTTCCTATGACCAGGGCATTTTTATATACACCGCTCTGTATGTAGGCGTTTGCCGTATTGTAAGCAAGCACAAAACCAGTACATGCTGCATTCAGATCGAAGCATGTAGCATTTACTGCTCCAAGAATGCGCTGGACTTCACATGCCGTACAGGGCAAGATAACGTCCGAAGAAATCGTTGAGACGAGGATCAGGTCTATCTGATCCGGCGTAAGATCCGCATCCTCAACAGCTTTTTTTGCCGCCTCAGCGGCCATGAATGAAGTGGTCTCATCCGCCACAATATGGCGTCTGGCCACACCGGTGCGCTCTTTGATCCACTCATCGCTTGTGTCAACAAATTCAGACAACTTATTGTTATC
>JALFIB010000122.1 GCA_022776305.1 Lachnospiraceae bacterium | reverse complement strand
TTTTCTTCTCATGCCACGAGCCTCCTCAATCAATTCTGTCTTCATGATCCCTCTCATATATGCCGTACGGCAAATATTTAAGACAATTATCAAAATTATGCCGTACGACTTATTTTGTTATATATATTATAAAATATGCCGTACGGCTATATCAATAGGTGTTTTTATCCATAAGACTAACACTTCATAAATCTTAAAAAACATCCATCCACTCCGGCCTTCCATCAAGGTTATAGGCCACCACGAAATGCCCGTTTTCTGTCCCACTTTCATAGTCTACCACAATCTCATCATTGTATACGTTAATCTCGTAGGGCCAGTAGACGTCGTCGTTATCCGCATTTGCCTGCCATAGTACCTCTCCGTCTATCGAAACGGCAGTGATATCTGTATCGTAATAACCGGCAACATACATGGTACCCTTTTGATCAACTGCCTGGCATATGGATCCGGAGAAAGATGCTTCTGTTGGCGCAAGCTCCCAGATGATGTCTCCTGTGATGGACTCTACCATATAAAGTCCAAGTCCCACATTAAAAATAGCTACTCTGGGATCTTCTTCTGTCCCGGCAATGAAGGTGTCTGTGGCATCCAGTTCAGTTTTGTATTCCGTCCCGGTTATGTATCCCCAAAGGAACTCATCTTCATATGTGTAGCATCCCACATATAAAGATTCTCCGTTCTCATAGGAACGAACAGCAATGATACGGCAGTCATCCAGCTGTTCATTCAAAATTTCACTGCCAAATCCTGCCATCTCATCATAAGATAAGATCACTTCATCGAAATATGCACCGTAATCATCCCATACTTCATATCCTTCTCCGTAAGGTTCTGCACTGTAAAAAGTAAGATAATCAGCAAGGATATAGCCGTATTGCCCGTTATATTCTCCAAATACAAACTCGTCGGAATACCAGTAGCAATCAAAGAAAAGGGCTCCAAGCGGTACCACCGCCAGCCTTCTGGAATTCACATCCGGCATTTCCCGCAGGGATACCCATTCCTGACAGTTTACCACTTCCATGGTCAATTGCATACCGTAATCCGGCCCATACATACAGTCATATTCTACATTATTCTCTTCTTCATATCCGTAGTCTGTAAAAAGTCCTTCCTCTTCTGCCCTGCTGTCACTGTGATATAAAAGGAAAGCAGAAAGGAATATTCCCATAAATAAAAACAGGTACGTATACAACCTACTCTTTATATGATCATGAGATCTGTTTTTTAAATCAAATTGTTCTATCAATAAGCGCATAGTTCCTCCCATATAAGATCAGCCGGAGAAACCCTCCGGCTGATGAATCGTTTATGCTTCTGGCTCAAAATGCATCAACATGGAATCGTAGAAGTTCATGTCAAAGCCTGCTTCTGTGATTACATATTCTAGTGGTGTTCCATCTAGATAGACGATCACAAATGCATCAGCCTCACCATTTTCTGTCTGGACCTTTTCTTGTGTCCATGTAAGTCCCGGCACTGCTGTTCCGGCCAACACGAATTCTGCTGAACCGTCGGAATGGAAAACTACAGAATACTCTGCTCCAAGTGCGGATGCATCCATGGTGTAACCGCTTACATCTGCTGTTTTACAGATGAATTTCTGGTCCAGAAAGCTTTCATAACCTCCCGGCTGTGATTCCCCGCCGGCCTGCGGCGCAGGGGTTGGATTATTCTCTGCTGGAGCCTGTATATTACCGTCATTTGATTCTGCAGATGCACCATCACCTTCCTGTGCCTGAGGCTGCTCAGATGTACTCGGTTCAGATTCTGTACCCGGTTCGGATTCTATATCCGGTTCGGATGAACTATCCGTATCTGATGCTTCATTCTGGTCCGGCGCAGCTTCCGTACCGGTTGAGGGTTCAGAAGGGGTTTGAGCTTCTTCCATACTGCTGTCGTAAACCACATGATAAGCGGACATTAATTCTTTCACATTCGGTTTTTCCGGGTCAGGCACGGTACAGTCTTCACGAAGGATATGGTTCTCATCTTCAATCGGCCCGAAGTTTCCTTGCTTCCAAATGCTGTAGAACTGGGCTGCCTCGTCATCAGTTGAAGAAGACGGGATCCGCATCACTGCACCCGGTGCACACTCGCCTGAAAAAGCATCGCCGTCATCAAATACTCCCGTATTACTGAACTCGAAGCAGATGTCAGCTAAAGATGTACAATCCTGAAAAGCACTCTTAACAAAGGATTCTACGGTATCACGCACATGGATTTCCTTTAAGGAAGCACATTCCCTGAAAGCGACAGTTGCGACTTGTTTTGCATTTACTATGAAGGATTCTAATCCGCAGGCTCTGAAGCAATCCTCCCCGATCAGATCCACAGTGCCTTTATACCAGACATTCGTCAGTGACTGGCAGAATTCGAATAAGTAATTATCTAGCACCTTTACTCCGTTTACAAATACTACATTTTTCAGTGAACGGCATAAATGGAAGGTTCCTTTACCGCTTGTCTCAAGTGGGCCGTAGCAGATCACGGTCTCAAGCTGCTGGCAATAATTAAATGCACTGTCTGAAATGCTCGTCACTGTCTCAGGTATCACCACAGAACGCAGATGCAGCCAGTCTTCCTGATTTGTATCCATCTCCGTGTCGGTATAATCTTCCGCAGATGCAAAAGCTCCATAACCGATGGATTTCACTTCCACACCGCCGATGGAACGTGGAATTACCACATCCACATCTGTACCGGTATATTCAGTGATGGTTCCGGTAGACTCATCAATTTCAAAGTATTCTTCTGAGGTAGGTACATAAGGCATCTTCACAAAGCTGCTCTCTTCGCTTTCCCTGATCATAGGATTATACCACGGGGTTTCATATGCTTCATTCCAAGCGCTAATCTGTTCATCCGTAGCCGAATCACTTAGGCGAATTCCTTCTGTCTCGATTCCTGCAAAGGCTGCTGTATTCACTTCCATCTGTGCCGGGATAACAATTTTGGTGATTCCCGTACCTGCAAAGGCATTGTCCCCTATGGAAGTAAGGCTGTCACTGAATTTTGCTTCGGTTAGCAGTGTATTTTCAAAAGCTGAGGCGCCGATCCTTGTTAGAGTAGCCATATTGGCTTCTGCAATCTTCGTATCTGCAAATGCCCTGTCACCTACAGATGTAACTCCCACACCGATGGTTGCTGCTGTGAGGCCGCTGCCTGCAAAGCAATCAGCCGGGATTTCCCCTTTTTCAATATTAACTTCGGTTAAGTTTGCGTATCCTGCAAATGCGCCGTCTCCTACCAAAGCTGCGTCGCAAAGGATTGTTACTTTTCCAAGATTTGTACATCCCTCGAAAACTCCGGCTCCTATGGAGGTAAGGCTGTCACTGAATGTCGCTTCAGTCAGAAGGGTGTTTGCAAAAGCAGAGGTACCGATCCTTGTAAGGTTGGTCAAATTTACCTCTGTGAGCTTCGTATTGGCAAATGCTCTGTCACCTACAGCTGTGACTCCCTCTCCGATGGTTACCATTGTAAGGCCGCTGTCTGCAAAACAATCAGCCGGGATCTCACCTTTTTCAATATACACCTCTGTTAAGTTGGAGCAGCCTGCAAATGCGCCGTCTCCCACCAAAGCTGCATCGCAAAGGATGGTTACTTTTTCAAGATTTACACAGCCTTCGAAAGCTCCGGCTCCTATGGAAGTGACAGAAGCTGGAAGTGTCAGTTCCTTCATATTGACACAGTTGCGGAACGCCCCTTCACCGATGGTCGTGATGGAACCGAAAAACTCCACATATTCCACGGAACTGTCAGCAAAAGCTTCGTTTCCTATGGTTGTAAACCATTCACAGTGATGAGGATAAAAACTGCGGATGGTCTTGTTTCCTTTAAATAACCCATCACCAAGTGTTGTCACAGGAATACTATCGTAGTCGGTCCATATAGTCAGATCCGCCGCATCTCCATTATATGCAGTCCATACGCCGTTGGTGACCGTGGTAATTTCAGTTACATTCTCAGGATACTGTGCCACCTCTGCCGGTGGGTTATTGATCCATACGGTACAGCCCGGACACTGCTCTGCCAATAACTGCACATATGCATTTTTATTTTCAAAGCTGCTGTTCCATGGTAGATCCAGATCTGCAACAGGACAGCCGGAAAATGCATCCGGTGCCATATCGATCATTTCGTAAAAATCGAATGCCATATAGGTAATAGCGGAATCAGCAAAGGCACGGCTTCCGATGCTTTTTACTTGATTGCTCAAGTATAGCTCGCTGATACTGGAACCTTCAAAGGCACTTTCTCCGATAGAGCTTACCGTGGAAGGCAGGGTCAGGGAATTCTCATAATCATAGGAAAAAGCACGTGCACCGATTTCCTCAAGTCCTTCACTCCATCGGATGGAACGCGCCTGTGCGTTGTAAAATGAATCGTCTCCCACGGTACGAAGCGTTGAGGGAAGGCTGATATAGCCAATGTTGTTTGCATGGGCAAAAGCACTGTTCCCGATAGATTCTACTCCTTCAGGGATAACCAGATAATAAATATAATAACAACGCTCAAAAGCACTTTCACCGATAGATTTTACAGTAACCCCTCCAATAGTATCCGGTACCTCTACATATGCTGAATTCCCAATATACTGTGTGATGGTCCCGGTGGCGGAATCAAATAGATAGTCTTCTTCTGAAACAGGTGTTTCTGTGATGACGGCGCTCTTCCCGCTTGGCTGCAGCTTATCCACTGCATTCTCTGTGCCCGATAGTGCTTCCGCATATGCATCCAGCTGGTCATCTGGTACGTAGATAACACAGTCATCCGGGAGACCGCTGAAATTCCATTCGTTTCCTATAAATATAGGACAAACGCCCTCAAAACGGATCTCCCTTAAATTGTCATTCCAGTAAAAAGAAGATTCTATGTATTTTACGGAAGCCGGAATGGTCACACTTGTGAGAGAAGGACAATTTGAAAAATTGCCCGACTGTATTGCCACTAATTGATCCGAAAGCTGGACGGATTCCAGTGTGTCGATATATGCAATGGAAGAACTCTGCAGTGCTTCTACGGAATCCGGAAGTGTTACGGAAGTGATACCAGACTTTTCACTTAAAATATTGTAGCCAAGTGCCGTTACTTCGTAACCATCTACTTCAGATGGGATGGTAACCTCCCCGCTCACTTCACCCTCCAGACGGAGAATCTGATTTGAGACATCATAACTCCATGTGATTTCTTCTGCTGTAGCAGGCATGCTTAGTGCAAAGGCAAGAGCTGCGGCCAGCAGATAATATTTTTTCTTCATAATAAATCTCCCTTCTAATACGTTTCATATTTACACAAATTCAAGTGCCAAAAGATGCCAGTTAGAATGTTTTGCACTACTTTATAAGCCTAAAACTTTCCGCTTGCACCGCCATGGGTCCTTCCGGAGGAACTGGTATGGGTTGTGCTGCCTCCTGTTGTACTGCCGGAATTTGATTTCGATTCGGTTGATGCAACACTTTTTGAGGTTACAAAACGACGTACAAAGGTGTCCGTATTTACATCTAAAACAAAACTGCCGGGCACCGTATAGTCTTCTGCTTCCACTTTTCTTCTTACAGAGATCAGCTTTTGCCGTTTTCTGAATGCGATCACATAGCCGATTCCAAGCCCGACTACCAGATCCACAATGATCCAGAAAACACCCACCGGTTCTTTCGGAAGATGGTTTTCATTGTATGGCTCCCCCGTCTTTGCTTCTGTGATAAAATCATCACATAGATCTGCAAATTTTGTGAATGCTTTACTGTATTTTCCGTCACTGAGCAGCGGGAGGAATTTTTCAGATATGTAATTTAAACCAGCATCCGTAAAAGCTGTGATCCCGAAACCAGAGGTACTGATCGCCCAGTCTCGATCCTTCATGCTGACAAGAAGCAGGAGGCCGTCATACTCATCACCCACACCGTAACCATTATAATCATAAAAATCATCTGCGTATTCTACAGAAGTTTTTCCTTCCAGACTGTCTATGGTCACGATAACCACATCACAGCTTTGTCGTTCACTAATCTCGTCAAGCTTTTCCAGAAGGGCAGCTTCCTCCTCATCCGTTAAAAGATCCGCATCATCAACGAATCTGGGCAGTTCTCTCTGATCTCCTTCTGCCGCTGATACAGGTATGGCAAATAGAAGCAGGAGAATAAGTATTAAAACAGGTACTCTTCTTTTTTTCATCTCATTCTCCCTTCTATGCCAATACAAGCATCCACTGCAGGACATAAAGCAGTACACTGATGCAAAGTCCACGTTTTACCACGTATTTCCAGAATTCCTTTTGGTCGCTGGGCAGGTCACCCACCATTTTCCCGGTTTGGCCGTTCATGGCAAAGATAAATTTCTTTTTGTTCCATGTTGTATTCAAAATCCACACCGGATATAAGGTGTACCAGTATTTCGCCCTTTTTACACGAATATTGCTTTGTGCAGGAGAAACGGACTGATATCCGTCTATTGTTGAAGAAAAAGAAAATTCTGTACTTGTCTTCGCTCTTTTTGTGGCGCGTCCAATACATTTCTCAGGTTCCACGTCGTAGCGGTCCGCAAGATAACCGGCCAGATAAGCCGTTTCAAAAGGAACGGCATCGGAAAAATTGTAGGGTTCAATGGATTCCATCAAATTATCATCCATTTTCTTTGAACAATCAGTGGGAACTTTTTCGAACCTTATACTTCCCCTGCGCTGCAATTCATAGTAATTATGTTCCGTGTATTCTAAACCGCGTTCTTCCCAGGTACGTGTTTTCTCTGCATTGTAAGTAATATTTGCGTCTACCTCTGCATCAAACACCCAGAATGGCACGTAAACCCCTTTGATCTCATCAATATGGTTTTCTTTCTTAAAAATCTTCGGAAGGAAAGTTTTTCCTTTTAGATGCTTTTGGTAAGCTGCTTTTGCAGCTTTTTTGTCCAGCTTAAAGGGGATGATATAATCCGGTCTTAAATCTCCGGAAAACTGTCCTTTCATTACCACCCGGTTACCGCAGAACGGGCATGTGGTGGCACCTGTTGTCTCCTCTGCCACAATTTCACCGCCGCATGATTTACATGAATAGATCCTCATGCCATCGGTTTCGCCCTCCATCCATTCGCCGCTGCTGTTCGCTTCCCATGCATTATATTCAGAACCTGCCGCCCCATCAGCTTCTTCAAAGGCAGGTTCATTAGGTGTATCGGTTTCCCGCTGGCCTTTCATTGCCTTTTGGTAATCTTTTACGCTTATCTCTGTATCGCAGTAAGGACACTTCATTTTCTGTGTCGCACTGTCAAATTCCATCGCCCCGCCGCAGGCAGGACATTTATATTCAAGAATTTCGGACATGTTCCTTCATCTCCTTTCCATTCCGCAGTTACCCTTAACCTACGTCATTTCCGTCAATAGGGTCTCCGCACTCCGGGCAAAACTTTGGAATACAGGTTGGATCATCCGGTACCCATCCACATTTATCACACCTTATGGTTGATGATGGCCGACCATACGTATTGTTTGCCTGTGCGCCTGCCATCTGGCCGTACATACCCGCCTGCATAGCACTCGCCTGATTGTATATGTTTCCCTGCATACCATTCGGCTGACCGTACATGCCGCCTTGCATGCTATTTGGTTGTCCATACATATTGCCTTGCATACCGTTTGGCTGACCGTACATACTGCCATGCATGCCGTTCGGTTGTCCATACATATTGCCTTGCATACCGTTTGGTTGGCCGTACATACCACCCTGCATGTTATTTGGCTGACCGTACATACCGCCCTGCATGCCGTTCGCCTGACCATACATGCCATTGTTCTGCATGCCGTTCGGTTGGCCATACATACCATTGTTCTGCATACCGTTCGGCTGGCCATACATACCATTGCCCTGCATACCGTTCGGTTGGCCGTACATACCACCCTGCATATTATTTGGCTGGTTGTAAGAAGTACCGATCAGTGCCGCAACGATCTGGTTACCCAGATTTTCCATATCCATCATTTTCATACGGTCTTCATCTTTTACTGAAAAATTATTCAGCCTGAAATCCATGTCATCAAACCACGGGGAATTGATTCCCAGCTTGATAGAGTAATCGTAGGAATAACGGTATCTTGGAGGATCGTAATCCTTCATATTTCCGTCACTGTCGCGGTACTGATCTTCTGTACGGTTCTGCTCGATGTGGAGTTTGCAGCTTGTCACCTGTGACAAATCTACAATATCCGGATTATTTTCCACATTGAGGGAAGTGGCTACTGTAAACTGTCTTTTCATATCGTCGAGAAATACATGGTAAGTGTCTCCTGCAAATTCTCTGGTCACCTGAAATGACTGCACCTTTTCCTTATTTGCCTCTCTGTAAGCCAGCTGTTTTCTGATATCCTCTACTGTACTGCGACGGCGGTCCTCAAACCAAGGGGAAAGCTTTTTTGCACATTCCTTGCAGAGGTTTCCGTCATCCAGCTTGCGGTTACCCAATAATCCAATCTCACCACCACAAATGTCACATTCCTTTTTCTCAAAAACTTTTCCAAACAATCCCATATCCATTCCTCCTATCCGTCAGGCACAAGCCTGAAACGTCCTTAGATATCATAGTTGGTGGTTTTTACCTCCAACTCATTTCAATTTACTGTCACATACTGTCGAGAGCAGCTGCCAAGTACTCTCCTGAAACAGATGAATAAAAGAATCCGTCAATCAAACCGTTTTTCTTTGCGTCTTTCACTTGTTCGGCCAGCTCCTGATCTGCATTTTCATCACAGAGCAATGCGATCTTACACTTGGGGATCTTACGCCTTACCTCACTTATAGTTGTCATCCTTTCCGCAAGTGTATAATGCGGCACTCTCGTCACCTCCATAAGAAGGATATCCGCATTTAAAGAAAGGCAGGTTTTGAAGGGTTCATCGGGATCAGAAGACAAAATTCTCTGGGGCATGATCTCTCCGCGTTCTTCCAGGTATTTCATGAGTGCGCCTGAGAGCAGCCCATTCTGTGTGCTAATGATACCGATTCGCAAAATACCACCTCCTTGAGCATGATATGATTACATTTATTTTATAAATCTGGTAACATTTTTCCTATCCTAAAATTAGTACAGTTTCATGTATTACCCAAAAATCTATCCTTCGTTTAAGTACAACTTCAGAAAAAAAGAAGCACCGTATGATATTCCATACGATACTTCCTGCACATTTTAATATCCTTTGATGACCAGACCGCTTTCCCGGGCAGCTACGGCCATCTGTGTCCTTGATTTAAAATTTGTTTTTTCCAACATAATCTTTACGTATTTACGGACGGTCCACGTAGAGAGATGGAGCTTTTCTGCAATTTCCTCATCGGTATCACCACAGGTTAATTCGCGGAGTATCCTAAGCTCACATTCGGAAAATTCTGTACTAAGAGCAGTTCCGATTTTCAACAGTGGAGAAGAATCAGGATAAACGGATTCTCCTTCCATCGTGCGATCCATAATGGAAAGGATCCCTTCCTCAGAAGGCTCTTTATACCAAAAACTGTCCACTTTCGCTTCCCTTGCCCGGCTGATAAAGCTGCATTCCGGTTGGCTTGTGACAAGAATGACTTTTATTTTCGGGAAGTTTTTCTTGATTTTTGCTGCAGCTTCAAGCCCGCTGGCATTTAAGGCTGTACATACATCCATGATAACAAGGTCTATCTGTCTTGTAAGGCAATAAAGCTCTGCCATGGATGCACTTTCTATCGCAGCAGCCATCCGGTATCTTTTGCTGTTTTTTAAATAAATTTCAAATAATGTCCTTGCCATCGGATCATCTTCTACAATTAAAACATTTATGAACATTTCCTACCTCCAGACAGGTACGGATGCAGTCAACGCAAACCGTGGCTCTGTTTCAATCGTCATACTTCCCCCTGCTTCTTCCAACCGCAGCCTTAAGGATTCCAGACCGCCTCCTTCCTGAACCGGTCCTATAGGGTTTTGCCCATTGTTGGTAAAGGTGATGCGGATCTTTCCATTTTCTTTTGCAAGCTTTACATAGAGTTCATCTGCTCCTCCGTGGCGTACTGCATTGGTCAATGCTTCTGTAGCGGCAGAGACGATTAATTTTGCAACATCTTCGTTTTTGGGAATGTCTCCGTCCATCAGAATTTTAACGCCTGCTGCATCAGCAGCATCCACAAAGTAACTCCATGAATTTTTAGGATTTTTTGTCTCAGATTCTTTTTTCAACAAAGCAACTACATAATTCCATTGTTTTAAAATATCCGCTTCTTGAAGAACGGAAGATTCTTGGAGTAAATAAGAGCGGGATGACAACAATGCTTGCCCCATTTCATTGTGGATCCGCATCTTTGCTTCCAGAATTTCTTTATTGCGGACATACTCATCTATATTTTCGCTGTATTGCTTTAGCCGCCCATTCATTTCTTTTAATTTTTTGTTATTCTCCTGTAATTCTGATGATAATCCATATAGCTGCGTAGTGTCTACTGCAGTGAGCTGCAAAATCTTATTCCCATTTACCTGCAGCACTTTCTGTCTAAAGGTCCAAACAGTACCATCTTTTAGCTGAAAGCTTGGGGCGTCCCCGCTGGAGATCCGTTTTGTCCCTTTGAAGTTTTTTTCTTGGGTCAAATAGTCCCAAAACATTTCTGCGTCTTGAAAATCTGCACCTGTGATCGTCCGGCATAGCATCTCCATACGGCGGTTTGCGAGAAGGATCCTGCCATTTGGAGCGGAAAAACTGAGCCCTGTAGGGAGATTGTCAATACTTTCTTTTATAGATGAGCGACTAATGGAATTCTGATAGGATTTCCATGTCAAATTGAATAAATAGAAAGTATAGATAGACAGTACTGCGATCAAAATGGCTTCTGCTTCTACCGGGAATCCATACAGCCGTGCCCATCCAGATTTTAAAACAGGCCGGAAACCATCCCCTATTTTTTCATTTAAATATCGAAGCAGAACCAGATTTGTGAAAGTGCCTGCAAACACAAGTACAATTTGTTTCACAAGATGTCTGCCTGTATCTCCGATTGTGGCAAACAGGCAGCCCAGCTGCAACATCGCGAGGAAAAGCAACAGAGAAAGCAGGAATCCTATTACATATGGATGTACCTGAAAAAATGATGTCATTTCCATCCACCTCCTTGAAGCTGAAGTTCGATCCAAAAGGTATCATCTGATTTTCTAATAGATAAGCTGCCTCCTAACGACGTCCATTCCGTTTTATCACATAAAACCTCTGCGGCCTTATAGTCCATCTGGATGCGAAGGAACAGATTTCCATTTGAAATGAGCACTTTTATGAGAAGTGCATCGAATTTCCATAAAGCCTGCTCCAGTATATTTTGGAATAAGTCATAAACTGCCACCACATATTTTGCGCCTATTTTCCCTTCACATACACTGTCCATGGAACACATGCTGCCGGTTAAACGAATGTTATCCATAGACTCTCTGAGACAAAACTCAAGTTCTTTTCCGGGAATAAAATCATTGTTTTCAGAAATAAGCAGCAGGTTGCTTCTTCGTTTTATGTATGCACTGATAAAACAGATGTCTATCAGTTTTTCACGGATTCCGTAAGTACTTTCTTCATCATTTAACAAAAGTTCCAATTTGTCAAGCTGTTTGCCTACTTCATTTGCAATCCTGTCATAGAGACGGTTTTTTTCAGTCATTCGAAGATTTTTTTCCTGTAATTCCAGCTCTGCTTTCATCAGGTCATTGCTTTCGGCCAGCTGCAGCCCTGTTTTTTCAAGTTCTGCTGTAAATTGATTTATTTCCGTGACATCGTCACACCATAAAACGTGTCCATGCAGGATATTCCCACTGCCAAGTCGTTTATTTCCTAAATTTATAGGCCCATATACTGCCTGCCTCATGATTCGTTCATCCAAAGATTTCGCCGTTTCAGATGCATAACAAAGGCGGTAATCCTCATCTACAATCTGGGCTTCTATAGAAGATGATTTAAATAAATCCTCGTATTGGGAATTGGAACGGATGGCTCCGCTTTGTATGGCGCTTTCCAACAGCAAAATAATCGTGAAACAGCTAACAGACGTAAGATCATGATCTATCATCTTCAAATAATACAACGTCCAAAAAACCGTAGCCAGAGAAATAACCAGAAGTGGCGATTTTTGAAACCATTTGCTCCCCGGCGCCCGGCATTTTAACAACAGCATGATGACAAAATAGAATCCCAGAGATATCGACCACAGTATCACAAGAAAATAAAGGATCTTATATGTGTAAATGCTGCTGGAGTATTCCAGCCCTTTCGGGAAATCAAATACGAGACGGTGGAGATCATTTGTAAAAACAAAACCAATCAGTATTATTGCAGGTATGTAGAAAAGATTCATCCATCTCGGCATTTTATAAGTTTCCGGCTTTCCGATATAATCTATGATAAAGACCCCGAACAGTGGAATCAGAATGATAGGAATATAAAATCCATACCAGAAATACCTTACAGGAGTACATCTTTCATAGAAAAAAAACCATTTTACATCCCGGATATAAAGCCAGAAGATCAAAAGTGACGCTACTGCTAAGAGGTAAAAACGTACAGAATCCTGCAGGATACGCCTTTTGATCGAAGCCATCCAGAGAATCACAACCCCCAGATGAATCATGGCCCTGCTTAGCTGTAAAACGGTATCCGGAAGAATATCCTGTTTTGGAATCACATATCTGGCAGAATATGCGTAGACAAGCAGCAGTGATATGACAACGCCCTGCCATATTGTTTTATCATTTGTTTTATTCATAGTATTTCCTCAAAGATTTTCTTTCAGTAAACTTTTAAGTGCCCTGCAGTACAGTATTATCTTGCATTTCTACTGTCGGCTCATCAATAATCGGCAGCCTGACATTCTCCAATGCGTACCTCAGCTTTGGATGATGGATGACAAAGTGAATCGCAGGTGCTTTGTTTTTGGAAACCATGCACCATTTTCCTTCAAAACAAGTGATCTGGATATTACGAAAGCCTTTTACTTTTGCCAAACGGAAATGATAGTTTTCATGAAGCTGTTCATACTTTCTCGACTCTTTGATACATTGGCAATACTCTTCATAAGAAAGTAGTATATCTTTTTCCAGAAAATGCTCTGTTACAGACAGGATGCTGGGATGATTGGCATATTCTGATTCCCTTACAACAGGGAGCTCGTCCGCGATAACACTGTGGGAAAGGATTTTCTCTACCCTGCCCTTCAATACTTTTTGATATTCCAAAAGCTGCTGCTGTTCTTTTGGTGAAATATGATTGCGTTCTAATATTTTTTTCAGAAGATGAACCGGAATGACAAAAAGAGGGGGTGATGCCAGAATCCTTCTTCTTTTCCCCACATATTCTGCCTCAGAATCTAAAAATTTGTATAAAACCTCTTTCTGTTCTTCTCGATAGATATCCATCAAAGGATTTGCCTTTTGCAGCAGATACTCCATATTCTTCCTGTATATGGCCGCTTCTTCTTTATTATTTGTGAGATAGTAATGGGCATGGTCGTGATGTCCTGAAATACAGTTGCCGGTCATGGAGACTGTTCCTGATGAATAATGCAGGTGGGAATACACATGATTTTGAATTCCTTTTATGTAATAAGGTGAGATCTGACCTGTCATATACAGGGGAATCCAGTTTTCCAGTCCCAGCATCATATCTTTCATAGGCCGTTCCACGTCATGGATCATATGAATATGAAGACCCTTTTTCAGTACCATTGCTAATCCGAACATATACTTTTTGGCAAAATCTTCATCAGCTGCCATATCTTCCACCGGCATATCGCTGCAGAGATATAATGGTTCCATGGACTTGGAAAGTACCACATTTTTTAAAAACTCCAGTTCTCCCTCTCGCATTTCTTTTAATCCATAATAATGTTTAGAAACAGGCATTTGAAA
>JALFIB010000120.1 GCA_022776305.1 Lachnospiraceae bacterium | reverse complement strand
TTTGCTTCGCAAAACGCATCCGGCGCGAAAAAAGTGTGCTTCTTGACGCTTTATAAAGTCGCGAGAGTGTGCGAAGCACACTTTTTTAATGTGGTACAATTTGCGGTGCGTTTCTGCCGGTTCAAATAAGTACTGCTGCTTGACTCGTTACCCACGAAAATAAAAGAAGAGAAAATAAAAGAAGATGTCCGAACACGATCAAATCTGATCATGTAAGGGCATCTTCTATATAAATTCCATCGATTAAGCTCTTTCAACTTTTCCGGATCTGAGGCAAGAAGTACAAACGTACATTTTCTTAGCAGCAGAATCGTTAACCTTAACTTTCACATGTTTGATATTGGCTTTCCACATTTTGTTGCTTCTTCTATGAGAATGACTCACATTGTTTCCGAAATGAACAGCTTTATCACAAATAGCACATTTAGCCATGACCGCACCTCCTTGAAATAAATTAAGTCTACTCCCATGATATAGACTCACAGCACGATTATTCTACCAGATACTACAATATTTTGCAAGTACAAAATGAGAAAATCTAAAATTATTTTAATTATACGAAAAAGCATCTTTCCAAGCAACTGCTTTTCTGGTAAAATATTTTAGAAGTATGCGTAAATGCTGCTTTACGAAGAAAGAAATTTAAATGTCAAAATAGATGGAGGTTTCTGTTTATGAAAGGACGTATGAGCAATGAGCTTGGTTCAATCGTGATTGATCCGAATGTAATAGCTACTTATGCCGGCAGTGTTGCGGTTGAGTGTTTTGGCATCGTCGGGATGGCTATCGTGAATGTAAAGGACGGCCTTGTCCGTCTTTTAAAGAGAGACAGCCTGGAACGCGGACTGAATGTAAAGATAGAAGAGAACAAAATTACGATCGATTTCCACGTAATTGTTTCTTATGGTGTCAGTATCTCAGCGGTTGCAGACAATTTGTTCAGCAATGTGAAGTACCGTGTAGAAGAGTTTACAGGTATGGAAGTTGAGAAAATCAATATGTTTGTAGAAGGCGTTAGAGTGATTGATTAAGGAGGAACTACCAGTGAGTAAGAATACGATAGATGCATCACTTTGTGCCAAGATGTTTTTGGCCGGTGCCAAGAATCTTGAATCAAAAAAGGAATGGATCAACGAATTAAATGTTTTCCCTGTTCCGGACGGTGATACAGGTACGAATATGACGCTGACCATCATGGCAGCTGCAAAGGAAGTGGTTTCTCTGGAACCGGTGACGATGGAGACGCTTGCAAAGGCAGTCTCTTCAGGCTCCCTTCGCGGTGCCAGAGGAAACTCAGGTGTTATCCTGTCACAGCTTCTTCGTGGTTTTACAAAGGTGATACGTGATGAAAAAGAAATAGATACAGCAGTTCTTGCAGCTGCCCTTCAGAAGGCTGTAGAAACGGCATATAAAGCCGTTATGAAGCCAAAGGAGGGAACGATCCTTACGGTAGCACGTGGAGGCGCAGAACGGGCGCTGGAGCTTTTGGAGGAAAATCCCGACGTGGAGCTTTCCAAGATGATGGATGAAGTGATCAAGCGTTCAGAAGAGGTATTGAATCAGACGCCGGAGATGCTTCCTGTATTGAAAGAAGCCGGGGTAGTAGACTCAGGCGGCCAGGGACTCCTTCAGGTACTGAAAGGTGCGGTGGATGCCTTCTATGGAAAAGAAGTGGATTATTCCATTGAGGGCGGCAAATCCGAGCCATCTGAGACAAAATCTTCCAGCCTTCCGGAGGCAGACATTAAATTCGGCTACTGCACAGAGTTTATCATTATGCTGGAAAAAGAGTATACAGAAGAGACGGAGCTTTCCTTCAAGGCTTACCTTGAATCCATCGGTGACTCCATCGTGGTGGTATCCGACGATGATATTGTGAAAGTACATGTACACACAAACGATCCCGGTCTTGCCATACAGCGTGCCCTCACCTACGGTTCTCTTACCAGAATGAAGATTGATAATATGCGTGAGGAGCATCACGAGAAAATCAGAAAAGAAGCAGAAAAGCAGGCTGCTGCCCCGAAGGCGGAAAAGGCACCTGTAGAAATGAAAGAAACGGGATTTATTTCTGTTTCCATCGGAGAGGGGATCGGCGAGATCTTCCGTGATCTCGGAGTGGACTACCTGATCGAAGGCGGACAGACCATGAACCCCAGTACGGAAGATATGCTGAATGCCATCGAAAAGGTAAATGCGAAGAACATTTTCATTCTTCCGAACAACAAGAACATCATATTGGCGGCAAACCAGGCAAGGGACCTGACAGAGGATAAGAATATTATTGTTATTCCCACAAAGACAGTTCCTCAGGGAATCACTGCAGTGATCAATTTTGTACCGGAAAAAACGCCGGAAGAAAATGCAGCAGTTATGACAGAGGAAGTATCCCGGGTTAAGACAGGGCAGCTCACCTATGCAGTCCGTGACACACATATTGATGACAAGACCATCCATGCCGGAGATATTATGGGTGTGGGTGACCATGCGATCCTTGCTGTCGGGAAAGAGATCAATGATGTGGCTTTAGAGACAGTAGAGCAGATGGTAGACGATGAGACAGAACTGATCAGTATTTATTACGGAGAGGACATCAAGGAGGAAGAAGCTGAGGTCCTCCGTGAACTCATCGAAGAGAAATACGGTGATTGTGATGTGGAGCTGAATTTTGGCGGCCAGCCGATCTACTATTATATCATTTCAGCAGAGTAAGATGTAACGATCTGTTATGATCAATTTCAGCAGAGTAGGATGTGCCGATCTGTTACGATCAACTTAAGCAGGATAAGGTGTTATTATGAATTTAGAATCTTCTCTCGATTCACTGAAAGGGATCGGCGAAAAGACGAAACAAGTATTCCATAAAGCAGGCATAGAAAACCTTGGGGATCTGGTCAGCTATTATCCTCGTGATTATGAGCGCTACGAAGCCCCGAAAAAGATCAACGAGGTATGTGAAGGGGAGGTGTCATCTGTGATGGCACATCTTACAACGCCCCTTGCTACTCGTTATATCCGCGGGCTTTCCATATCTACAGCCCTCTGTACCGATGGGACAGATGAGCTGGCACTTACCTGGTTCAATATGCCTTATCTGAAAAACACGCTGCGGCAGGGAGTCTCATATATCTTCCGTGGCAGAATAAAAGCAAAAGGCCAGAGGCTGCTCATTGAGCAGCCTGCTGTTTTTCAAGTGGAACAGTACGGCGCCTTGACGAAAGAAATGCGCCCAGTTTACGCTCTGGTGAAAGGCCTCACCAGCCAGATGATACAGAAGGCTGTAAAACAGGTACTTGTCCAGAAAGCGCTGCTGCAGGATTATATGCCGGAAGAGATCAGGCGGGAATACCAGTTATCTGAGTATAATTTTGCCATTGAACAGATCCATTTCCCAAAAGATATCCATTCCCTTACTCTTTCACGCAAAAGGCTTGTTTTTGATGAATTTTTCTTTTTCATCTTGCAGCTGCGGCGTTTGAAATCTTCCAGAGAAAAGGCAGAAAACCACTTTTCTTTTCATAAGAGTGAGAAGTGTCAAAGCCTTTTAGAACATCTCCCTTATACGTTGACAGGGGCGCAGATGCGTGTCTGGAAGACGATTGAAGAAGAAATGTGCCAGAACGCAGTGATGGCCAGACTGATCCAGGGGGATGTGGGCTCCGGTAAGACCATCGTCTCTGTCCTTGCATTGATCATGGCAGCGGACAACGGATATCAGGGGGCGTTGATGGTACCGACGGAAGTCCTGGCAAGGCAGCATTATGAATCCATTTGTTCTCTGATCCGGGAAAATGGTTTTCCTTTTGAAGCAGTTTTACTGACAGGCTCCATGACTGCACGTCAGAGAAGGGAAGCATATGAGAAATTATCTACAGGAGAGGCCTTGATCGCAGTGGGTACCCACGCTCTGATCCAAGAAAAGGTAACGTATAAAAACCTGGCACTTGTGATCACCGATGAGCAGCACAGGTTCGGTGTCAGGCAGAGGGAGCTTCTTTCCCAGAAGGGAGACCTTCCCCACACCATTGTCATGAGCGCTACGCCGATCCCCCGTACCCTGGCAGTGATCCTGTATGGGGATCTGGATATTTCTGTGATCAATGAAATGCCAGCAAACCGTCTTCCCATAAAAAACTGTGTTGTGGATAAGGGCTATCGGAAGAAAGCGTATCAATTCATCCAAAGGCAGGTGGAACAGGGCCATCAGGCTTATGTGATCTGCCCTATGGTAGAAGAAAGTGAAGCGGTGGAGGCGGAAAATGTGGTGGAATATACGGAGATACTCCGCAGGGAGCTTCCGGAAAATATCACCGTAGAATACCTTCACGGCAAAATGAAGCCTTCCGAAAAGAACGAGATCATGGGACGTTTCCTGCAAAATGAAATACAGGTG
>JALFIB010000115.1 GCA_022776305.1 Lachnospiraceae bacterium | reverse complement strand
CTGTTCATTTACCGGACATCCATAAGTACATGTATATTTATCCCCGATTTCCTCACCATTTCTGCAATAATGCTCTGTGTGGTCACTGCGGAGAAATCCTGTTACTGTGATCTCAAATTCATATTCTTCCTCATACCATTTTTTCATTGTTTGTGCTCCTTTTTTATGCAGGATAAAATCCATTTTTGTATAACCCATACCACTGAATCACACCCTCTGTAGGAATTTCCTTCATAGAAAGCATGATTTCTTTTGCAAATTCCAGATAGGCGGTTCCATTTGCGGTAATAATATTCTTATCCGACACTGCCTGTTTTCTTTGAAAACCCGCTTCATTCGTATAACCACACCCTGCCCATTCCTTCAATTCATCCAGATCATTTGCTGTATGCTTCACATGATTCAGAAGACCAATGGTTCCAAGATATGCCGCAGCATTGCAGATTCCAGCAACTGTTTTTCCCTCAGCAACTGCTTTCCTTACAAAATCATCCAGTTCTTCTGCCTTTATCCGCTTCCATGCATTACCGCCGATTAATATCAGCGTATCAAAATCCAGCTTCTGCGCCTCTTTCACATCTATATCCGGCAATACAGACAATCCGCCGATAGAAACCACCGGTTCTCTCTTCAATCCCACAATTACATTTTGAAACTGCTCTTTAAAGAAATGGATCGAAGCACCTACATGTGCAAATTCAAAATCCGCCCACTCATCCAACAAAACATACAATACTTTTTTCCTGCTCATCTTAATCATCTCCATACATGATCGTTATTTTATTTGCAATATGAAGGAGTTTTTCTTTGACCCAGTCAGGCTCCAACAGCTTTATCTGATCTCCAAAGGTGAGAATCCATGCAAGTAAACTGTCTTCATCCGAATAGAGACCAGAAAACAACAGCCGTCCATCTTCCCTTATTGTAAAACAATCCGAACCGAATTCCTCAATCAGACGCCATTTCATCCTAGCTTCCACTATAGCCGTTACCTTTATCTCAGGAGGATAAAGGTTTCCGATTGACAGGTCCGGTGTCTGGACACTGCGCATTTCAAAATGCCGTCCTATGCATCGGATTCCGCTCATTCGATTTAACTTAAACATTCGGAAATCCTGCCGCATAAGACAAAATCCATACACGTACCAGCTAGACCATTTAAATATCAAGTAATACGGTTCTATTTCCCTGTGGCTATCTCCGGACGGTGCATAGTAATCAAAAGCAAGCATTGTACGCTCTTCTATTGCATCTTGAATAAAAGAAACCTTTGGAGCGATTGCATCTTTATTCCACGAAGAAAGATCGATGAGGATCGCATCACTTCCTGTAACAATATCCGATGATCCCGGCTTTATTTTTTCCATAAGCTGTCCGTAATAATGGCTTCCGCTTACACTGTCAAGACTGCGCAGTCCCGCCAGAATCATCTTCATATCTTTGGACGTCAAAAGGGTACGTTCCATAGCAAACCCTTCCATGATAGAGATGCCCCCACCTGCTCCCTGAGATGTCTGAATTGGAATCCCTGCCTTGCAAAGGTTTTCAATATCTCTGTTAATTGTTCTTCTGGAAACTTCAAATCTTTCCGCCAGCTCCAAGGCAGTCGTTTTCTTCTTTTGAAGAAGTATGGAAAGGATTCCGATCAATCTGTCTATTTTCATGTTCTGTCAAACTCCTATGGGACTATGATAGCAAAGTAAATACGACATCAGTATGTCATGTTCATTATACAACAGCAAAAAAAGAAAGACCAGCGAGACTTACTTAATTCAGTTAAGCACATTGGTCTTTCCAGCTTTAAAAAGTATATGAGTCATCATCTAGCAAGATTGCAGATAGGATGGTATAACGTTCTTCTTTGGCAGCGGAGTCAGTACAGTTCTTGCTGGAAGCATCAAGCCTTGTTACCATCTGCCTTATTGCTCTAAATACAAATCATCTCCATTCTCAACTCTTTTATTGTGTTTTAACGTAAAAAGAATTAAATGTCATGTTTTAAGTTGCATTAACTTGCCAAAAGTATACGGAATTACACACACATCATACCATTTCATAAAGCACAAGTTCACTTGAAAGAGCCCCTTCAAGACATATTTGAATTCCCTGATTATTTAGAACAAATCCTTCTAACACGCATGAGGCTCTTCGATTATCAAATGTCAAATGATATTTGCCTGACTCCAAAATCCCTTTGCTCTTTACAACTATTCTATTCTCTCCATTTCCCTTCAACTTGAAGATACCTATCATCCCCTTTTTATGATCAGGAGATGTTACCTCTAAAACCCCATAATCTGCAGTACCCGTTTGTCCAAGATCCTGTGTATGGTGATAGATCAGGCATTCATACTGAAAAGGACGATAAAATTCCTTATAAATCTGCAATGCATGGCGAATTATCTCCATCTGTTCTGGATTATAATCATATTCCGTTGGTGCCCCCAACGTTCCAAAACTAATTCTGCCAAATAATGCTATTCTCATTTGAAATTCCAAAGATCCTCTTGAATATCCTTCCATCTCACCAACTTCTCTGTCTACTAGTTCTGGCGGTAATGCCATGGTCATGCCATTAATAATCTGGAAGCTTCTTGGTGCGCGCTGCCAATCACTGACCCAAGTATGACAAAAATTCTGCATCATTCCCAAATCAGTCCTTGCTCCTCCTCCTGCACAATTTTCAAAAATTACATTTGGGTAGTCTTTGCGTAACCGTTTCCACATTGCATACATATTTTCATAATAACGCAGCTGATCCTGTTCAAAAGCATTTCCCCTATCGGTTCTGGTTGCAATGTCTGGCTGATTAACATTAAAATCCAACCGAAACAGGTCACATTGATATGTCTCAATTACATGCCTAATCTGTTGTTCTACCCACATCAAAACATTATTATCCGCTGCACGAACCCAACCTTCCGGTCCTGGTTTTCCAACAATATTTAATGCATGAAAATCCAAATGTTCTTGATATGCATTGCTATCCCAACCAATGCGCTCCGGATCCATCCAAAGACCCCACAACATTCCCTTTTCATGTACATAATTTATAATTCTTTGAAGATGATCCGGAAAACGTTTCGGATCTGTATCCCAATCTCCAACCTTATATCTCCATTCTGATTCTTTTCCTTTTTCTGTATACCAACATGCATCAATAAAAAAAATCTCCACTCCGAGGTCGGCCGCCTGATCAATTTTTCTTTTTATTCTTTCCTCTGTCCAGTGTTCATCTGCCAAAATTGAAGTCTCAATCCAACCACCCCTGCCTCTTGCTTGGGGCATCATCACGCTTTTCCGTATATGATGATGCATTTGGTTAATTGCATCATCAGCGGAGCCAAACATCATACCAATATGTACTGCTGGAAGCTCTGCACTTTCTTGGGGGCTCAGTACACGCGATGGTGCTTCTGTATCAATTATTACAGCATGGGTCAAAAATTCTTTACGCGAATGGCGAATATCCAATTCGTCATTCAAATCAAATTCAAATGCATAATTTCCTGACCATGCAAACTGACAAATAAAAATTTCTCCCGATGCATTATTTTTTAACTAAGACTTCCCAT
>JALFIB010000112.1 GCA_022776305.1 Lachnospiraceae bacterium | reverse complement strand
TAGTTTGGCGACAGAGCATGCATGTCATGCTCTGTTGTTAATTTATGGCTGATTGGTGCTTGCAAGGCATACATGCATGTGGTAAACTTTAACACAGTAAACTTGTAAACACTCAGATAAATTATAGAAAACAGAAAAAGTGAGGATAAAAAATGGCACAGTTATGGGGAGGGCGTTTTACAAAAGAAACGGATCAGGTAGTATATGAATTTAATGCATCGATTTCATTTGATAAACGGTTATACCGTCAGGATATTGAGGGGAGTATGGCCCACGTCAAGATGCTTGCCAAACAAGGTATTTTAACAATAAAAGAATCTGACAAGATTTTACATGGCCTTTTGGGAATATTGCAGGATGTGGATAATGGGAAATTAGAGATCACTTCGGAGTATGAGGACATCCATAGCTTTGTGGAAGCAAACTTGATCAAGCGGATCGGTGATACAGGGAAAAAGCTCCATACGGGAAGAAGCAGGAACGATCAAGTGGCTTTGGACATGAGGCTCTATATCCGCGATGAACTGAAAAATACGGATAAGCTTCTTTTTGAGCTGATGAAAGTTTTAGAGCGGATCATGGAAGAGAATCTGGATACGTTTATGCCGGGATTTACCCATTTGCAGAAAGCTCAGCCAGTTACATTGGCTCACCATATTGGCGCTTATTTTGAGATGTTTAAAAGAGACAGGTCGCGTTTGTACGATATCTATCGGAGAATGAATTACTGTCCACTGGGGGCAGGAGCCCTTGCTGGGACTACTTATCCCCTTGACAGAAAGTATACGGCGGAGCTTCTTGGCTTTTACGGCCCAACCTTGAACAGCATGGATTCCGTATCCGACAGGGACTATATTATCGAGTATTTATCTGCCCTTGCCACCATCATGATGCATATGAGCCGTTTTTCAGAGGAGATCATTATCTGGAATTCCAATGAATACAGGTTTGTAGAGCTGGACGATGCCTACAGTACGGGCAGCAGTATCATGCCACAGAAAAAGAATCCCGATATTGCGGAGCTGGTACGTGGAAAGACGGGAAGGGTTTACGGCGATTTGATGGGCTTCCTGACTACAATGAAAGGTTTGCCTCTTGCATACAATAAAGATATGCAGGAGGATAAAGAAGGGGTTTTTGACGCCATTGATACGGTGACTTCCTGTATTACCTTGTTTACTGGTATGGTGGATACCATGAAGTTCAATAAGGATGTGATGGAAACCTCTGCAAAGAATGGGTTCACGAATGCTACAGATGTGGCGGACTATCTTGTAAACCAAGGTGTTCCTTTCAGGGATGCCCATACGATCTCAGGAAGATTGGTGCTTAAATGTATTGATGAGGATAAAGCTCTGGATGACCTTTCCCTTGAAGAGTTCCGCGAGGAAAGCGATGTTTTCCAAGAGGATATTTATGAGGCTATCAGCATGAAAACTTGTGTAGAAAAGAGGCTTACACTGGGCGCTCCGGGCAGGGAAGCCATGAAGGAGGTACTAAAAAAGAATAAAAAATATCTGGATGAAGACGTGCTTTTTTAAGAGGGTCGGGTATCGGAAAAAGATAAAAAAGAAAAATTTTTGTTTTATCTTGACAGAATCAAAAAATGAGCGTATTTTAGATAAAGACACTTGTGCGTCAGCGGAATACAGACGTAAAAAACGATGAGGAGAATGAAAAAATGAATCAGAAGTTAAGAGTTGGAATTCTGGGAGCAACAGGTATGGTAGGACAGAGATTTATCTCCCTGCTTGAGGATCATCCGTGGTTTGAGGTGGTTGTTGTAGCAGCCAGCCCGCGCAGCGCCGGCAAGACCTATGAAGAGGCAGTTGGCGGAAGATGGAAGATGACCACACCTATGCCGGAAGCTGTCAAGAAGCTTATCGTGATGAATGTAAACGAAGTGGAAAAAGTGGCTGCAGAAGTTGATTTCGTGTTTTCAGCAGTAGATATGTCAAAGGATGAGATCAAAGCCATTGAAGAAGCTTACGCAAAGACAGAGACACCTGTTGTATCAAACAATAGTGCACATCGCTGGACACCGGATGTACCGATGGTAGTTCCGGAAATCAATCCGGAGCACTTTGAAGTGATCAAGTTCCAGAAACAGCGTCTTGGTACCACGAGGGGATTTATCGCTGTAAAGCCCAACTGCTCTATCCAGAGTTACGCTCCGGTATTGACAGCCTGGAAAGAATTTGAACCTTACGAAGTAGTTGCCACAACGTATCAGGCGATTTCTGGTGCAGGAAAAACATTTAAGGATTGGCCTGAGATGGTGGAAAACATTATCCCATACATCGGCGGAGAGGAAGAGAAGAGCGAGAAAGAGCCCCTGAGACTTTGGGGAAAGATTGAAGATGGTGTGATCAAACCGGCTGAAGAGCCAAAGATCACTTGCCAGTGCATCCGTGTTCCTGTACTGAATGGACATACAGCGGCTGTATTCGTAAAATTCCGCAAGAAACCTACAAAAGAGCAGCTCATCGAGAAGCTGGAATCATTCAGGGGAATTCCGCAGGAATTGGACCTGCCCAGCGCACCAAAGCAGTTTATCCGCTATATGGAGGAGGACAACCGTCCTCAGGTACAGCTTGATGTAGAATACGAAAGAGGAATGGGTATCTCCATCGGACGTATCCGTGAAGACTCCATCTACGATTTTAAGTTTGTGGGCTTATCACATAATACCGTCCGCGGCGCAGCAGGCGGTGCGATCCTTTGTGCAGAAACCTTAAAGGCAAAAGGATACATTCAGGCAAAATAATAAGCGGTGGTTACCGCTGAAAACAGGCAAAAAAGAAAAAGGTTGCAAAACTTGCAAAGAGTAACGTATAATAGGGCTGTTGCGGAGCTTTCCGCGGCAGCCTTGTTGCTTAGTAAAACAGGCATTGGAAGTAATGAACATTTATAGGAAATTGGAGGAATTGGATGAAACATCTGTTTATCGCAGAAAAGCCCAGCGTAGCTCAGGAGTTCGCAAAGGCATTAAAAGAGAATATGAGACGCGGTGACGGATATTTGGAATCCGATTCATACATAGTGACCTGGTGTGTGGGACATCTGGTTACCATGAGTTACCCTGAGGTTTATGACGAAAAGTATAAAAGATGGAGTTTGAATACCCTTCCTTTTTTGCCGGATCATTTTCTGTATGAAGTGATTCCGAATGTCAAGAAACAGTTCAACATTGTGAGCGGGCTGCTGAACCGGGAAGATGTAGCAGTTATATATGTGTGCACCGATTCCGGACGGGAAGGAGAGTATATCTACCGCCTCGTGGAGCAGATGGCCGGAGTAAAGGGAAAGCAGAGAAAAAGGGTGTGGATCGACTCCCAGACAGAAGAAGAAATCCATAGAGGGATCCGGGAAGCAAAAGATCTTTCCGAGTATGACAACTTGTCATCCGCTGCTTATTTAAGGGCCAAAGAAGATTATTTGATGGGTATCAATTTTTCCAGGCTCCTTACACTAAAATACGGGAACGCTATTTCAAATTATTTAGGAACGAAATATACGGTAATTTCTGTGGGAAGGGTGATGACCTGTGTACTGGGCATGATCGTCCGCCGGGAGCGGGAGATCCGGCAGTTTGTAAAAACACCTTTCTACAGGGTACTTCAGAATTTAGAGATACAGGGAAAAGTGCTGGAAGGAGAGTTCCGGGCGGTGGAAGGCTCTGATTACTACCTTTCCCCAAAACTGTATAAAGAAAATGGTTTTAAAGAAAGAAAAGATGCCGAAAGCTGTATCGAACAGTTGATGCGTTCTTCCGGTCAATGGAAGGATGGCATCTTTACAGTGATCGATACCATAGAAAAGAAAAAAGAGAAGAAAAACCCGCCTCTTCTTTATAATCTGGCAGAGCTTCAAAATGAATGTTCGCGGATGTTCAAGATCAGTCCTGATGAGACACTTCGCATTGTGCAGGAGCTGTATGAGAAAAAGCTTGTCACATATCCGAGGACAGATGCAAGAGTGCTTTCTTCAGCAGTGGCAAAGGAAATCTATAAAAACATTTCCGGACTGAAAAAATTTGGACCTGCTGCAGAATTTGCACAGGAGGTATTGGAAAGCGGTGCATATAAAGGGATCGCCAAAACCAGATACGTGAATGATAAGCAGATCACAGACCATTACGCCATTATCCCTACGGGACAAGGACTGGGTGCACTTGGAGCTTTAAAGGGCCATTCTTTCGGTGTGTATGCGGCAATTGTGAAAAGATTTTTGAGCATCTTCTATCCTGCGGCTGAATTTCAGAAGATTACCATGGTGACAAAAATGGGAAAAGAAAAGTTTTTTTATTCCTTTAAGGTACTGCTGGAACCGGGATATTTTAAAGTATCCGGAAATCCTTATGACAAGAAAGGGAAAAGCAGTGATAATGCCCAGGAGGAAACGGAATTCGGAACAGATCTTCTTGAGGTGGTGAAGGGTCTTAAGAAGGGAATGGAGCTTCCGGTAAAAGAGCTATCCATCAAAGAAGGCGAGACTTCACCTCCGAAACGGTATAATTCTGGTTCTATGATCTTGGCCATGGAAAATGCAGGACAGCTGATTGAAGACGAAGAGCTGCGCGCACAGATAAAGAGCTGCGGGATCGGCACCAGTGCCACTCGTGCAGAAATCCTGAAAAAGCTTGTGGCAAATAAATACATTGCTTTAAACAAAAAAACACAGATCCTCACGCCCACCCAGCAAGGAGAGATGATCTACGATGTGGTATTCTATTCCATACGTTCCCTGCTGAATCCTGAATTGACTGCAAGCTGGGAGAAGGGATTGAATTATGTGGCAGAGGGCAGTATCACCAGTGAGGAATATATGATGAAGCTGGAGCATTTTATCCGTTCCAGAACAGAAGGTGTACTTTCCCTCAACAACCAATATGCGCTGCGGCCGCTGTTTGATGAGACAGCAAAATATTACAAAAAAACTACGACAGGAAAAGCTCCGAAAGGGGCTTCTAAGAAATAAAAATAAGTAAGAGATTTGTTCCGAAAGGAGAAGACCATATGGAAACGTGTAAAATCAAGAATCTTTATAATTTAAATGAGACCATAGCAAAAGACTTGTTTGAAGGGGCAGAGTATCCTTGGGAGGTTCTTCCGAAGATCAGCGGATTTATCCTTGCTCTTGGCAGCACTCTTTCTGAAGAGGAGTACGATAAAGTGGGTGAAAATGTCTGGATCGCAAAATCTGCAAAAGTTGCCCCCACTGCCTTTATCGGAGGGCCGGCTATTATTGGAAAAGATGCAGAAGTACGCCACTGCGCATTTATCCGGGGAAACGCAATTGTAGGAGAAGGCGCTGTTGTAGGTAATTCTACAGAATTGAAAAACGTGGTGCTGTTTAACAAAGTGCAGGTACCGCATTATAATTATGTAGGTGATTCCATTTTGGGATACAAAGCCCATATGGGAGCAGGATCCATCACTTCAAATGTAAAGTCTGATAAAAAGCTTGTGGTTGTAAAAGACGGTGAGGAAAGAATCGAAACCGGTTTGAAAAAGTTTGGGGCGATGTTAGGTGATGAGGTTGAAGTGGGATGTGGAAGTGTCCTGAATCCTGGAACTGTGATCGGGCCGCACTCCAATATTTATCCGCTTTCTTCCGTAAGAGAAGTGGTGCCAGCTAATTCCATCTATAAAAAGCGTGGAGAAGTGGCTGAAAAATATTAAATGATTCAAGTAAAGGAGCATTTGTTAGAATGGCAAAAAGCAACACTTATGATGCGAGCAGTATATCAGTGCTGGAAGGACTGGAAGCTGTCCGCAAACGTCCCGGCATGTATATTGGAAGTGTATCCCGGAAAGGTTTGAACCATTTGATCTACGAGATCGTAGACAATGCTGTGGATGAGCACCTTGCAGGATACTGCAGCCAGATCGAAGTATATCTGGAAAAAGACGGTTCTGCTACGGTGGAGGACAATGGCCGGGGAATTCCGGTGGGAATGCATGAAAAAGGCATGTCAGCAGAGAGACTCGTGTTTACCACTCTTCATGCAGGGGGGAAATTTGACGATACCGTTTATAAGACAAGCGGAGGACTTCACGGCGTGGGTTCTTCTGTTGTTAATGCATTGTCCACTTGGCTTGATGTACAAGTAATGCTGGATGGGAAGATCCACCACGACCGTTATGAGAGAGGTGTCCCTGTTATCGATCTGGAGAAGGGACTGCTTCCGGTGATCGGTAAGACGAAAAAGACGGGAACCAGGATCAGTTTCCTTCCTGACCCGGAGATATTTGAAAAGACGAGGTTTTCTGCTACAGAGTTAAAGAGCCGTCTCCATGAAACGGCGTATCTGAATCCGAACCTGACGATCCATTTTGAGGACAGGCGGGGAGAAGAGGTGGAATCCATTGTATACAGCGAGCCGGATGGCATTACAGGATTCGTGAGGGAACTGGACCAGAAATCAGAAGCGATCTGTGAACCTATCTATTTTAAAGGTGAGGCGGATGGCATTCAGGTGGAAGTAGCATTCCAGTATGTGAATGAGTTCCATGAAAATGTTCTGGGATTCTGCAACAATATTTATAATGCAGAGGGTGGAACCCACCTGACCGGTTTTAAAACTACCTTTACTACGGTGATGAATTCCTATGCACGGCAGATCGGTGTATTAAAAGAGAAGGATATAAACTTTACAGGTGCCGATATCCGAAATGGAATGACGGCTGTTGTCTCAATTAAGCATCCTTCTCCCAGATTTGAAGGACAGACAAAGACAAAGCTTGACAATCAGGATGCAGTCCGGGCCGTGGGAAAAGTGACGGGTGAAGAGATCGTCCTCTATTTTGACAAGCATCTGGAAGTGTTAAAGAGTATTCTCTCTTGTGCTGAGAAGGCAGCAAAGATCCGCAAGACAGAGGAGCGGGCAAAGACAAATCTTTTGACAAAACAGAAGTATTCCTTCGACAGCAATGGAAAACTGGCAAACTGTGAGAGCCGTGACAGCAGCATCTGTGAGATCTTCATCGTGGAGGGAGATTCGGCGGGAGGTTCTGCTAAGACAGCCCGTGACAGGAATTATCAGGCGATCCTGCCTATTCGGGGAAAGATCTTAAATGTGGAAAAAGCCAGTATTGATAAGGTCCTTGCAAATGCGGAGATCAAAACTATGATCAACGCCTTTGGTTGTGGATTTTCAGAGGGCTATGGCAATGATTTTGATATCTCCAAGCTCCGCTACGATAAAATTGTCATCATGGCAGATGCCGATGTGGATGGTGCCCATATTTCAACGCTTTTGCTCACGTTGTTTTATCGGTTTATGCCGGAGCTGATCTATGAAGGGCATGTATATATTGCAATGCCTCCCCTTTACAAGGTCATTCCTTCCAAAGGAAAGGAACAGTATCTGTATGATGACAAGGCGTTGGAAAAATACCGTAAGACCCATAAAGGCCCATTTACACTGCAGCGGTATAAAGGATTGGGAGAGATGGATGCGGAGCAGCTCTGGGAGACTACTTTGAATCCTGAGACCAGGATCATGCAGAGAGTGGAGATCGAAGATGCAAGGATTGCCTCCAATATCACCCAGATGCTGATGGGCAGTGAGGTTCCGCCGAGAAAGGCATTTATTTATGAACATGCGCAGGATGCCCTGCTGGATGTATAGAAATAATTGGGTTGGGGAGCGCCGCCTTTCGGCACCCCGCCCTTTTCCATATTAGAAAAAGTAAGGAGTAAATTTGCAAATGGATGGACAGATTATTCGGGCTGAGTATTCAGACATTATGCAGAAATCTTATATTGATTATGCCATGAGTGTCATCATATCCCGTGCCCTGCCGGACGTTCGTGACGGATTGAAACCGGTCCAGAGAAGGACACTGTACGATATGTACGAGTTAGGGATCCGCTATGACAGGCCCTACCGTAAATGTGCAAGAATCGTGGGAGATACCATGGGTAAATACCATCCCCACGGCGACAGCTCGATTTATGAGGCCCTTGTGGTCATGGCACAGGATTTTAAGAAAGGAATGGCGCTGGTAGACGGGCATGGAAATTTCGGTTCTATTGAGGGGGACGGAGCTGCAGCCATGCGTTATACGGAAGCACGGCTGCAGAAGGTGACACAGGTAGCTTTTTTATCGGATCTTGACAAAGACGTTGTGGATTTTGGACCCAACTTTGATGAGACAGAAAAAGAACCTCTTGTACTTCCAGCGCGTATTCCAAACCTTCTTGTCAACGGTGCCGACGGAATCGCGGTAGGCATGGTCACATCCATCCCGCCTCATAATTTAGGGGAAGTGATCGATGCTGTAAAAGCAATGATCAAGAATAACAAGCTATCCAACAAGGAACTGATGAAATACATCAAGGGACCGGATTTCCCTACCGGTGGGATCGTGGTCAATGAAAAAGAGCTTGCCGAGATTTATGAGACCGGGCAGGGCAAGATACGGATCCGTGGAAAAGTGCAGGTGGAGAAGGTGAAAGGCGGGCGGGAGCGTCTGGTGATCACAGAGATTCCCTACACCATGATGGGAGCAAATATCAGCAAATTTTTAAATGATGTGGCATCCCTTGTGGAGACGAAAAAGACGACGGATATTGTTGACATTTCCAACCAGTCATCAAAAGAAGGAATCCGTATTGTCCTGGAGCTGCGCCGCGGTGCAGATGTGGAACGGTTAAAGAACCTCCTTTATAAAAAGACAAGATTGGAGGATACCTTCGGCGTCAATATGCTTGCAGTGGCAAACGGAAGACCCGAGACCTTAAGTTTGCGGCAGATCATAGAACACCATATCGACTTCCAATTTGAACTGGCAACGAGAAAGTATAAGAATCTTCTGGAAAAGGAAGAGAAAAAAAGAGAGATACAGGAAGGCTTGATCCGGGCCTGCGATGTGATCGATCTCATTATCGAGATCCTGCGGGGAAGTAAAAGCCGTGAGCAGGTAAAGGCCTGTCTGGTAGAAGGTAATACCGAAGACATTAAGTTTAAGACGGAAAAATCACGGAAGATGGCATCTAAGCTGGCATTTACGGAGCCTCAGGCAAATGCCATCCTCGATATGCGTTTGTATCGACTCATCGGCCTTGAAATTGAAGTACTTATGAAGGAACATGAGGAAACTTTGAAAAACATCGCCCGGTATGAGGACATTTTAAATAATTATGATTCCATGGCCAGCGTGATCATGAAAGAACTGGATTCTTACAAGAAAGAATTTGGACGTCCCAGAAGAACCATGCTGGAGAATGCGGAGCAGGTGGTATTGGAAGAGCAGAAGATCGAAGAAATGCCGGTGGTATTTTTGATGGATCGCTTTGGCTACGTGCGAACTGTAGATGAGGTGATCTATGAGAGAAATAAAGAGGCGGCTGATGTAGAGAATAAATACGTCATCCACTGCCTCAACACAGACCGTGTCTGTGTGTTTACTGATACCGGAAAAGTACATCTTTTGAAGCTGCTTGATGTGCCCTACGGAAAATTCCGCGATAAAGGAACGCCCATTGATAATCTTTGCAATTATAGCAGCAGCGAGGAAAATTTTGTGTCCGTAATGGCACTGAATGATATTAAGGATACTGTGCTGACCTTTGTGACAAAGCAGGCTATGGTAAAACAGGTGCAGGGCAGTGAGTTCGATGTTTCCAAAAGAACCATCGCGGCAACGAAGCTGCAGGAGGGAGACGTTGTGGTGGAAGTACATGCTTCTGCGGAACAAAGCCACCTTGTGCTTGCCACAAAAGAAGGATATTTCCTTCGTTTCCCGGTATCTGAGATACCTTTGAAGAAAAAGACAGCTGTAGGGGTGCGTGGAATGAAGCTCTCCGATGGAGATGAGATCGCAAATGTTTATTGGATTGAAGGAAATGAGGTCCCGGAAGTGACATACCACGATAAGCCGGTCCATATCAACCGCCTGCGCATCGGTTCCAGAGATTCTAAAGGAACAAAGACAAGAGTCTAGACATGAAAACGCATGATAAGTACATCGGATTTCACATCCGCATCTTGAAAGGGAAAAGCAAAAAAAACAAAAAGTTCCGCAAAACTATTCTGCTTTTGGCAATCGTCTTTGTTTTGGTGTATCTTATAGCTGGGGCGACGATACCGTATATGATCCAGCCAGAGGTTAGCGAAATGTATCAGGAAAGCTTTCGAACAGAAGATTTTTACAGTGAAACGCTGTCTACGGACCGAGCTGTTATCATAAGTGATAACGGGGAGGCGCTGGAGGAGAGGATCCGGCTCATGGAACACGCTAAGGAGCGTATTATCTTGTCAACCTTTGACTTCTGTTCTGATACTTCCGGAAAGCAGGTGATCGCAGCATTGATCCAGGCTGCCCAGAGGGGAGTCCGCGTACAAGTTTTGATGGACGGGTTTTACTCATGGCTCCATATGGAAGGCAACCCTTGGTTTTATGCTTTGGCTGCGGAAGAAAATGTGGAGGTTCGGATCTATAACCGCCTTAATCCTCTGTTTCCGTGGAAAGGCCTCAGCCGTATGCATGATAAGTACTTGATTGCAGATGACACCGCTTATATTCTCGGAGGGCGGAATACCTTTGATTACTTTTTAGGAGATCAGGACAGCTACAAAAACCATGACAGGGATGTACTTGTGTACTGTGCAGGTAAGAAAGAAAGCTCTCTTTCCCAACTTACGGATTATTTCTCTGAAGTGTGGAACTTGGACTACTGTAAGCCTTGGAAAGAGGGAGAATGGGTCTTGAAGCTTCCTTCTGTGAAAAAGGCAGAAAAAGAACTAAAACAGATGTATCAGGATATGAAACGGGAACATCCACAGTGGTTTGAAACGATTGATTACAAAAAGGTGACTGTGGAGACCAATAAGATCACCCTTCTTTCCAATCCAACCGGGCTGTATTCCAAAGAACCTAGGGTATTTTATGCTTTGGGACGTTTGATGGAAGAGGCGCAAGAGGAAGTGATCATCCACACTCCGTATATCATCTGCAATGACTGGATGTACGATACTTTTCGCAGTATCTGTGCAGATGGGAAAACCGTGAAACTTATGACAAATTCTGCCCTGAACAATGGGAATCCTTTCGGAGCAGTGGATTATGCATTGCACAAAGATGAGATTTTAGATACGGGCTTATGCGTACTGGAATATCAGGGCGGAGTATCTTACCATGGAAAAAGCATCGCCATAGATGATGAACTTGCCATCGTGGGTTCTTTCAATATGGACATGAAAAGTGTTTATCAGGATACGGAATTGATGCTAGTGGTCCAGAGCAAAGAATTGAATAAGCAGCTGAGGGATTCCATGGATATTTACCATGCGGAAGCGGTGGAAGCAGATGGAGATGTGGATGATATAAATGCGCTGTTCCAGAAAGGAACGCCTTTTTCTAAAAAAGTGGAACGGTTTTTGGTGAAAATATTAAATCCATGGCTGCGCAGCTTTATGTAAAACTAATGCAGAAAAGCAGATAGAATAGTATAAGACAGAAATAGCGGCAAAGGTATGAAAAACATCCTTTGCCGCTTTCTGGCATAGCGACGCGCTCTTATTTGCTCTCAAGGGCAACGTAATCATCAGGTACTTCGATTCCCAGCTGGCTGCAGATTTCGGGATTATATCTTTTGGTGTAATTTGAAGCGTACTCAATGGGCATAGTGGAAATATCTTCCTCTCCGGTAAGGACACGGGCAGCCATCTGCCCTGTAGTATAACCTAAATCATAGTAGTCGATAGAAAAACTTGCCACACCGCAGTGCATACAAGTGTTTTCCTCTCCTGCCACAACAGGAATTCCATCCGGGACACAGACATTCGCAATAAGTTCTGCATTGGAAGCTGCAGTGTTGTCTGTAGGAACATAGATCACATCACACTTAGAAGCGGCATTCATGGTAACGGAAGAGATATCATTGGAGTCGGAGAAGGTATAGCACTCATATGTATACCCGAGTTTTTCCAGCTCTTCTGACACTACATCAATCTGGTATTGGGAATTTGGCTCTGCCGAACAATACAGCAATCCTATGTGCCTGGCATTAGGAAAGAGTTCCTTGATCACGGCCGCCTGCCCATCCAGCGGAGCAAGGTCCGAAGTACCGGAGATATTTCCGCCTACTGTCCCGTCAAACTGGTCAAGCTGCAGTGCGGCACCGTACTCTGAAACGGAAGTACCCAGAATAGGGATATCAGAGGTGGCAGTAGCGGCAGCCTGAAGAGAAGCGGTGGCATTGGCAAGGATCAAATCAACATCTTGTGAGACAAAGCCATTGATGATGGAAGTACAAGTGGAGTAGTCTCCTTGGGCATTTTGTTCATCGAAAATAATCTGGTCACCAAGCTGCTCTAAAAGCGCATCCTTAAATCCATTGGTTGCTGCGTCGAGGGCTTCGTGCTGCACGAATTGGCAGATGCCTACTGTGTACGTGGTTTCAGCGCCGTATACGGGAAATACTGCGGCCCCTGCTAATAAGCCTGATAGGGCTAACAGAGAAAGACATTGTTTTTTCATAAACTTCATTCCTCCCTAGATAAATTTATTATAATCTAAATTCATTATATATGTAAATGTGTTGTGTGTAAAACGATTTTTTCAGATAAGAATTTTCTGTTTTTTTGTTTATTTACATCTTGCATTTCCGGTTTATTATGTTATAATGATAAAGTCGAATGCGGATATAGTTCATTGGTAGAACACCAGCTTCCCAAGCTGGATAGGCGGGTTCGATTCCCGTTATCCGCTTGATCCGAGATTGCTCTGCAGTTTCGGATTTTTTTATACCATTTATTAC
>JALFIB010000215.1 GCA_022776305.1 Lachnospiraceae bacterium | reverse complement strand
TTTTGAAACTTCAACAGAATGCTCTGAAAACTCTTGATCGTATTCTTCCTGCCAGACTTTTTCTCCAAGATAGATAGGTGAAACCAGCAGTATCCGGCTGTCGGGCGAATACTCTTTTACCTGCTCCAGAAGACGCACCATGCCTTTGCCGATTACTTCGGCCGAAGCCCCGAAAACTGTTTTACAGTCATTGGTACCCAGCATGATAACAATATCATCCAGAGGCGCGTGGCTCTCCAGCAGGGTGGGAAAGAGAGCCGTTCCTCTTCGGCCATCCCGTAAGGGATCTTCAAAAACAGTAGTCCTGCCGCAAAGTCCTTCCTCAATGATCCGGGCACCTTCTTTTTTCATTTTTTCTTGGAGGATCCCCGTCCAACGGACTTCCCAAGGAAAACGTGTTCCTGTCTTTCCATCCAGCCCCCAGGTATTGGAATCGCCAAAACATAGGATCTGTCTCATATGTCCACCTGCCTTCTGCCAATGTCTCTTCCGTTTCTATTTTTTTACTCAGCTGTTTCGCTTTCTGCCTCTGCTGCTTCTGTCTCAGCCTCTACCGCTTCTGTCTCAACCTCTGCAGCTTCTGTTTCAGCTTCTGCAGCTCCCGTCACGCCACCTTCTACTACCAGTTCGTCTTTGTAGTCTTCACCATAAGTGTCTACCAATGTAGCGTCATAATCTGCGTGGAAGAACTGCTCTTCTCCCAGTGCTTCGATCTCATCATTGATCCAACCAAGCAATGTCTCATTTCCTTTTGATACGGCCGGGGCGATGGTATCCTGACTGCCAAGTGACGGGATCCCAACGGTATATCCCTCGTTCTGAAGTGCAAATGCGATTACTTCCGTGTTGTCATTTGCCCAAGCTACTCCGTTTCCATTCTCCAGAGCATTCTTTGCAGTTGCATAAGAATCGTATTTCTGCAGCGGGATATCCGGATAGTTTTCTGTCAGATACGTTTCCGCTGTAGTTCCGGAAATGACGATCATCTGGTCGTCCGGGTTCCAGTCATCAAGGCTCTCGATCACATTGTCATCCGGTGAAACGACACCGAGGGCAACGTTCATATAAGGAAGGGCAAAATCTACTTCTTCTGCCCGCTCTGCTGTAACGGTAAAGTTTGCAAGGATCACATCTACCTTTCCTGTCTGCAGGTATTCAATACGGTTTGCCGCCTCGGTGGATACAAAGTTAACTTCCACACCCAGATCTTCCCCGATACGGTTTGCAAAGTATACGTCATATCCCTGGTATTCACCGTTCTCATCTACGTATCCGAACGGGTTCTTGTCAGAAAATACACCGATATTAATGGTGCCGTCTTCTTTGATCTCATCCAGTGTGCGGTATACTTCGCCGTCTGCAAAAGCTGTGGATGCGAATAAAGTGGAAAGTGCCAATGTTGCTGCTGCAATTACGTGAATTTTTCTCATAATAATCTTCCTCCATTTAATTATGATGTTTTATATTTTTAAATGTAAATACATTTAAGAACTGCTGTGCGCGCTCTGTTTTCGGATGCTCAAAGAATTCTTCCGGAGCAGAATCTTCTAATATCTTGCCGTCTTCCAGAAACAAGATCCGGTCGGCAACTGCTCTGGCAAACTGCATTTCATGGGTGACAATGATCATGGTCCTGCCCTGAACAGCCAGATTCAGCATGACGTCCAGCACTTCGCGGACCATTTCCGGATCAAGGGCCGCCGTCACTTCATCAAAAAGCAGGATCTCCGGATGCATACAGAGCGTCCTGACGATGGCAACCCTCTGTTTTTGTCCTCCTGAGAGCTGCCTTGGATAGGAATCTGCCTTTTCCCGCAGGCCTACTCGTTCCAGAAGCTCAAGTGCTTCTTTCGTAACCTCGTCTTTCTTTCTCTTTTGCACCTTCAAAGGTGCCAGTTTGATGTTTTCCAAAACAGTAAGATGTGGGAACAGATCGTAACTTTGAAAGACCATCCCGATCTTCTGTCGTATTTCTGTCAGCGACTTGCTTTTTTGCTCGATCACTTCATCCTTTAACTTTATGGTGCCGCTCTGGATCGGTTCCAGAGCGTTGATACATCGGAGCAATGTACTTTTCCCACAGCCGCTCGGCCCTACTACTACGATCACTTCCCCCTTTTTCACTGTCAGGTTCAGGTCATCCAGTATGACATTGTCATCAAAGCGTTTTGTCAGATGTTCTATGGTCAATAACTCTTCCGCCACTTCTGTCACCTCCATCGCTTTTCCAAATATTTTGCCAACAGGCTGATAGGCCAGCAGGCCATAAAATAAAGCAGGAATACAGTCAGATAAATTCCAAAAGCTGCATTGGGACTGCTCATGCGGTTTGCCTCTATAATCTGCTGTGCTACCTTTAATACTTCAATTACACCGATCATCAGGATCAAACTGGTAGTTTTGATCATACGTGTGATCAGATTGATGGACAGCGGAATCAGCCGGCGCAGCGTCTGCGGAATAATCACATATAAATAGGTCTGTGCCCGTGTCATTCCCAATGCCGCACTGCTTTCATATTGATGTACCGGAATGCTGATCAGCGCTCCCCGCACCAGATCACTCATCTCTGCTGTCCCCCAGAGGGTAAATACGATCACTGAAGCAAGTTCACCGGACATATTCCATCCAA
>JALFIB010000087.1 GCA_022776305.1 Lachnospiraceae bacterium | reverse complement strand
GTCGTAAAGGTCAAACTGGTTTGCCATATCATAAACGGACGCAGCACCGATCATGGCACCAAAGGCCTCACCGGAAACAGGAAAACCTCCGATACCTCCGGACTCCACTGTCAGTGTGACCATATCCAGAATGCCGTTTTTCCTCGCATGTCTGGAAACCATCTCCGGAATACCGATGCCAATGTTCACTATGTCATCTACCCGCAGCTCCATGGCTGCACGCCTGCCGATAATATTGCCCACCACACTGTTTTTTGGTGGTTTCGTAGAAACAGTGTCAATTTTTTCACTCCATACATTCCAGTCTTCATAAGGAATTTCAAAACTGCCGGTCAAGGCTGTGTACGCTTCGTTTCGCTTTTCCGGCTCTGTCACTACGATGGCATCCACAAGGCATCCCGGTATAATGGCATTTCTGGGGCGGGACGGCGTATCTACAAGGCGGTCCACCTGTACGATCACTTTCCCATGGTTTGCCTTCACTGCCTGACAAATGGACAGTGCGTCACCGGACATAAACATATCATCAAAAGAAATATTGCCTTTCCGGTCCGCCGCAGTCCCTTTGATCAATGCCACAGTGATTTTCGGAAGCTTATAATACAAAAACTCTTCCCCGTCCACTTCCACATACTTCACAAGAGAATCATCGATGGAGATCCTGTTGATACCGGGGCCCTCATTTCTCGGATCTACAAAAATATCAAGTCCTACTTTGGAAAGCGCACCCGGAAGCCCCCCGGCCTGTGCACGAATCGCATGGGAAATGCAGCCCAGCGGCAGATTGTAGGCTTCAAACCTGTCCTCCAAAACTAATTTCTTTGTACTGAGCATTGCTCCAAAATGGCCGCAGATCAACCGGTCTACCGCGCCCTCGCGGATATACCCTTCTGCATTGCGGTTTTCATCCCAGACACCGAATCCGGCACTGGAAACAATGGTAAGATGGCGCGGGGACTGCATCCTCTGGTATCTCCGATGGAGAGCCTCATGTAGCTCCACTGGACTTTCTATACCCACAAAAGAATTTACACAGATACAATCACCGTCCCTGATCAGGCGGATCGCCTCATCAGAACTCATAATTTCATACATAAAAATCTTTCTCCTTAAGTAAAAAACAGCGCATATTTAATCTATTCTAACAGAATCATTTTTTATAGTCCAGTTCTTTCACTGTTTTTGCACCGTTTTTCAAGTATAAATCCTGTTGCAGTGGTTCGTGGCATATGCTAAATTATAAACATATAATCCTAATCATCCCTCTGGTCGTAACCACATTTACCAGATTTTTATGTATCGATGGGACAGGAAAACACGTGTCAGAAAAAATAAAAGAGGTGAATTTATGTATCTGGACAATAAAATACTGATCGGAAGATCAGGAGAAGAAAATGTATTTATTTATCCCAAAATGGCCAACCGCCATGGCCTGATCGCAGGTGCTACTGGAACAGGAAAAACTGTCACCCTGAAAGTACTGGCTGAATCTTTCAGCGACTGCGGCGTGCCTGTTTTCCTTGCGGATGCCAAGGGAGATCTTGCCGGTATCTGCCAACCCGGCACGATGAATGAAAAAATCCAAAACCGTCTGGATGGGCTCCAGCTTACGGATTTCGATTTTCATGGATATCCTGTTTCCTTTTGGGATATCTACGGAGAGAAGGGTATGCCTCTTCGTACTACTATTTCAGAAATGGGACCGCTGCTTCTGAGCCAGATCATGGACCTCAACGAAACTCAGTCCGATATTCTGACTGTCGTCTTTAAGATTGCCGATGACCAGAACCTGCTGCTGATCGACACGAAAGACCTTCGGTCCATGCTGCAGTACGTGGGAGAAAATGCAAAAGATTTTTCTATGGAATATGGAAATATTTCAAAACAAAGTCTGGCAGCCATCATCCGTTCCGTTGTTGCACTGGAGGCTGAAGGCGGAGATCTTTTCTTCGGAGAGCCAGCCCTTGACATCCGGGACTGGCTGTGTACAGACTGTAATGGCAAAGGTACGATCTCCATCCTCGACTGCCAAAAACTGATCCAGAGCCCTGTCATGTATGCTACTTTTATGCTTTGGATGATCTCGGAACTTTTTGAGACGCTCCCGGAAATCGGTGACTGTGAAAAACCAAAGATGGTCTTTTTCTTTGACGAAGCCCACATGCTTTTTGACCATGCCCCCAAAGCACTTCTATCGAAAGTGGAACAAGTGGTAAAATTAATCCGTTCGAAAGGTGTGGGGATCTATTTTATCACCCAGAACCCGAAAGATATTCCGGACGGTGTTCTTGCCCAGCTTGGAAATAAAGTCCAACACGCGCTGAGAGCCTATACGCCGGCAGAGCAAAAGGCTGCAAAAGCTGCCGCCCAATCCTTCCGCGAAAATCCGGATTTCGATACATACGAAGTATTGACACAGCTTGGTATCGGAGAAGCTTTGATCTCTGTACTGGACGAGGAAGGCATCCCC
>JALFIB010000078.1 GCA_022776305.1 Lachnospiraceae bacterium | reverse complement strand
CTACAGGAACCTGACGGACAGCCAGATCCGCAGGTTATCCAAAAAAGGCGGCGTGATGGGAATGAATGCATACCGGGAGATCGTGGGAGGTGCACCGGGACCAGAAGGCATCTCTAAAATGTGTGACCATATACAATATATTATAAAAATTGCAGGACCGGAACATGTGGGTATCGGATTAGACCTCTGTGATGCTTATTATGCTGCCCACGACCATTGCCCGATGCCGTCAGAAGAACAGCGGGGAGATTGTCTGAAAGACCACAGTGAGCTTCCGCTATTAACAGCAGAATTACTGAGAAGAGGAGTAAGAGAAGAAGACATCATAAAGTTTTTAGGAGAAAACTTCCTCCGCTATTTTACCGGGATAGGTTTTTAAACAAGGACGACAGTGCTTTAGCGCAGTGCTAAAGGAATAGAGCGGCAATATGTTGACTTTATATGCATTTTAATGTATAATTTCAAGAAATTGTCTGGCAAAAATAAGCGTTTCACTGCGCGGACAGGAAAGAGGAGAGAGACATGACAGGTTCTTTAGGATGGATTTTTTTGGCATTTGTTTTGTATCTTGCATTGATGGTAGTTGTAGGTGCTGTTTATGCAAAGAAAAACAGCAGTTCAGAGGACTACTTTTTAGGCGGTCGTAACCTGAACGGATTCGTGGCAGCACTTTCCGCACAGGCTTCTGATATGAGCGGCTGGCTGTTGATGGGGCTTCCGGGTTCTGTTTATGCATTTGGTACAGGGCAGGTTTGGATCGCGGTAGGTTTATTTATCGGTACAGTCTGCAACTGGCTGTTTATTTCAAAGCGTTTAAGACGTTACACGATCCGTGCAAACAATGCTTTGACGCTGCCTACATATTTTGAAAACAGGTTCCATGATAAGAGAAGGGTACTTCTTCTTGTATCATCTATTACTATTGTAATTTTCTTCCTTGTATATACTGCATCTGCACTTGCAGCGGGTGGAAAATTATTCAATCTGGTGTTCGGCATTGACTATACAGTAGCCATGACAGTGGGCGCAGCCGTTATTCTGGTCTACACATTTATGGGCGGTTTTATGGCTGTCTGTACCACAGATTTCATTCAGGGTACTCTGATGCTGGTGGGACTTCTTGCCGTTCCGTTGATCGCAATGGGCTTTGTAGGTGCAGGAAATGTGGGCGACCTTGTTGAAAAGAGCAATGTGGCAGGCGGTGCGTCTGCTTATCTGAATATCATGTACAACGGAGCGGAAAAACATCGGTTCATCGATATCCTTTCCCAGCTTGCATGGGGACTTGGCTATATGGGTATGCCCCATATACTTGTCCGTTTTATGGCTGTAAAAGATGAAAAAGAATTAAGTAAATCAAAAGGTGTTGCGATCCTGTGGGTTGCCCTTTCTCTGGCATTTGCCTGCGTGATCGGTGTAGTGGGAAGGGCTTATCTTTACCCCACTGTATTAGAAGGCGGCCAGTCAGAAAACGTATTTATCGCTATGATCATTGATCTGTTTACAAAAGACATTAAACTTCCCATCGTAGGTGGAATCTTCCTCTGCGGTATTCTGGCAGCGATCATGTCAACTGCGGATTCTCAGCTGCTGGTCAGCGCTTCAAGTGTGGCAGAAGATATCTATAAAGGAATCTTAAAAAAGGATGCAGATGATAAGAAGGTTCTCCGCGTCAGCCGTATTACAGTACTTGTAATCGCTGTATTGGCTTACATTATTGCGCTGGATCCAAACAGTTCCATCATGGGCCTTGTATCTAATGCATGGTCTGGCCTCGGTTCTGCCTTTGGCCCCATCGTGGTATTATCCCTTTTCTGGAAGCGGACGAATTTCCAAGGAGCGGTAGCCGGCATTGTCACAGGAGCACTTACCGTTATTGTCTGGGATTATATCCCTCTGGTTGGCGGACAGACCCTTGGTGCTGCCACCGGATTGTATTCCCTGTTGGTGGGATTCGCACTGAGTCTGGTGGCTATCGTAGTGGTCAGCCTTCTTACGCCGCCTCCGACTGAAGAGATGCTTCAGGAATTTGAAGATGCAAAAAATGGAAATGTATAAAATAGAGATAAGCTATTGTGTGTTTAAATAAAAGGGATTATAATGATTTGAGTATCGAAAGGTGCTACACGGATTGTTGTAATAACACATATCAAAAAGAAAGGAAGTAGTCGCTATGAAAAAGTATGTATGTGATCCATGCGGTTATGTTTATGATCCAGAAGTAGGTGATCCGGACAACGGCATCGCAGCAGGAACAGCTTTTGAAGACCTTCCGGAAGATTGGGTTTGCCCGATCTGCGGAGCAGGAAAAGATGATTTCGTAGAAGAATAATTCAAAAGTACAAACATAAAAGACAAAAGGAAAAGACGGTGCTGTTTCGGCTACCGTCTTTTCCTTTTGTCCGTCAGGATTTCCGCATATATCTGATTTGGCAAAATTCAGTTCAGGGCCTGTTATCCCGGAAACTCTTAAAGCTTGTCGATGATCTCAGAAGCCCGTAAGGCACGCCGGATGATATAACGGATCTCCGGTGTCATATCGGAAGAAACATTGATCCGAAACGGCAGGTCATCAAGAAATGCAATAGACAGCTGATAAATGTAATATTCACCGTCTGTCTGTTCGTCCGCAAGCGCATC
>JALFIB010000068.1 GCA_022776305.1 Lachnospiraceae bacterium | reverse complement strand
GCATTATACCCCGGTCCGTAAATTCCAAAAACAAGCACTGCCAGCACACCGGCCAGATAGAGGATCCAGCGGAACACCAGCCCCTGCCGGGCGATGGCTTCCCGAATAGATGTTTTCTGCTGGTACCATCCCACTACACCAAAAAGTGCAAGAAAGGCAACCGCAATGACCATGTCAGAAATGCTGAATCCGAATTGAAACAGGGAGCCATCTGTCAGCACCCATGGGTTAAAAGTCGTCAGTATATTTTTTATGATATACTTCGTCTTCCAAAGCCCTCCCGGACGTGTCAGCAAACGACCTCCCGCAAAGATCAGCGCCGTACGTCCCATCTGGAACAATTTCCATGAAACTGTCTCTGTGTTGATCTTCATCCTTACAGCAAGCTGATGCATATCCTCCCCAAAGGTAGAGGACATCAACAGCATAAAGGCATAGTAGATCCCCCATGCCAGATATGTCTTTCCTGTCCCATGCCAAAGCCCTGTCAAGATCCAGGTAACCGTAATGGGAAAGAAATTCATCGCCAGCCTGCACATGCGGGGCGGTAACGTATTTCTCGTCTTACGCCCTATATTTTTTACAAGTTTCGAAGTAGATACGGGATAGTAAACGTAATCGCGGAACCATTCCCCTAAAGTAATATGCCATCTGCGCCAGAATTCTGCTATGGACTTTGAAGCGAAGGGATGGTCAAAGTTCAGGTCAAGTTCCACCCCAAAAATCTGGGAGATTCCTCTCGCCATATCCATGCAGCCCGAAAAATCTGCGTAAATATAAACCACATCAAAAAGAGCAGCGACCACAAATAGCAGTCCGCCGGCTTCCTCATAGGATCTATAAACACCGGAAATATACGTGTTCAGCCTATCTGCAAGAATCAGCTTTTTCATAAAACCCCATAGGATCAGCTGGACACCAAAGGTGACTCTTTGATAATCAAAACGCAGTTCTTGTTTCAGCCGCTCTCCCAGCCTCCCATACCGCTCGATAGGTCCCTGCAGGATATGTGGGAAATAGATCAGGTACAACAAAAACCGTGGATAGCTTCTCTCCCAATCCACACGCCTCCAATATACATCCAGAAGATAACTGAGAGAAGAAAAGGTATAATAGGAGATCCCAAGGGGCACGATAATAGAAGCTGCCGTCAGATGCCCGTTTCCGCCTGCGCGGCTGATCAGACCATTCAAAGGTTCAATGAAAAATTTCATATATTTGCAGATAGCCAAAATACCGATATTGAGAACCAATACCAAAACCACTGTTTTTTTACATTTTGCCTTTGCCTGATCTTTTAACGCCTTCTTTTCTTTTCTGGACAGATCAGCACATTTTGCTGCTTCATCCTGTTTCTCATATATCTGCCCCATCTTTCTTCCTGCCAGATAAACAGAAAGAGAAGTGACAAAAATAAATGGAAGGTACTTAACGCCTGCTATCGCATAAAATACTATGCTCGAGCAAAGCAGTACGATCCATCTATATTTGACCGGACAAATATAAAAGGTAAAGAAAACTGCGATCAAAAAGAACAGGAACTTTACTTCTATAAATGTCATCTTCTATATTTTCCTTTCCAGATCATGGCCAATGCGAAATCTTCCGTTTTCATGTCGGCAAAACTGTTTACGCAATACTATTTAACATAATACTATTTACGTAATACTATTTACGTAATACTGTTTACGCCACGCCTCTCACCATGACCGCTGCCATCCTTTATTCTCCCAGCAACTCCTGCACCATATCCCACATCGCCTCTACACTGTCAAAGTTCTCCGGGACAATGTATTCCATATCGATCTCAATGTCAAATGTATCCTCCAGTTCAGCCAGAACAGATGACATATCAATGGAATCAATCAGCTTATCTGTGACAAGATGCTTTTCATTTTCATAATCAATAGTAGGGTTTACTCGTTTCAATGCTTCGATTAATCTCTCCATGATAACCTCCGATATTTTATTAAAAAACTGTTACACATATCTTACATTATATTTTACAGTTGTCATGATTATATTACATTTTCATTAGACATGCAACCAAAAAAGAAATTCTTAAGATAAAACTTTCGGTTTTCAAATCAGTGAATATACGGTAGAATATTTGTACAAGTTTTCATTTGCACCTAATATCATGATAAGAGTTACCCGACAAATGACCCCAACGTCGATTTTTCGTGCTTCGCACTCTCAAAATCGACGAAACATTCGCAATCCGCTTATTTTTCTGCGAAAAATGGCTACTTGCTCATGTTTAGCGGGCCCCATAGACATAAAAATACATGCAAGCATGTATTTTATGTCCATTTGTCCCTTGGCTCATAATAACTGAGGTATTATTTATGAACGAAAAAGCGTTAAAGGTACTTGAGTACCATAAAATAATAAAAAAACTGACGGATTTTGCAGGTTCCCAGCCGGGAAAAGCTCTATGCCGGGATCTGGTACCTTCCACGGATCTTTCCGAGATCCGCCGTATGCAAAGAGAAACCTCCGATGCAGTCAGCCGTATTTGCCGAAAAGGAGGTGTCTCCTTTTCAGGACTCAGCGATATCAGAGGATCCCTAAAGCGCCTGGAGATCGGAAGCTCTCTCAATATTGAAGAACTGCTGCGCATCTGCCGACTTCTGGAAACTACTTCCCGGGTAAAAGCATGGTCCCGCAGTGAGAACCGTGAAGAAATGCCTGAGGATTCTCTGGAGCAGATGTTTGCCGACCTCCAGCCCCTTACTCCCCTTTCCTCTGAGATCCGTCGCTGTATCATCTCAGAAGATGAGATCAGCGATGACGCCAGCCCGGGGCTGCGTCAGGTCCGTCGTTCTATGAAGCTGACCAATGATCGGATCCGCACCCAGCTCTCTTCTTTCTTAAACGGATCCACCCGCACCTATCTTCAGGATGCCGTTATCACGCAAAGAAATGGTCGTTTTTGTATTCCTGTCAAAGCAGAATACAGAGGGCAGGTTCCTGGAATGATCCACGACCAGTCCTCCAGCGGATCCACCTTGTTTGTGGAGCCTATGTCTGTTGTCAAGCTGAACAACGAACTGCGGGAATTGGAGGTCAAAGAGGAAAAAGAAATTGAAATGGTCCTCGCCACATTAAGTTCCCTTGTGGCGGAGCAGACAGAACCTCTGAACTACAACGTACTTTTGCTCACTGAGCTTGATTTTATCTTTGCCCGGGCACTGCTTTCCCGCTCCTACAATGGGACAGAACCTGATTTTAACAAAGAAGGGCGCATTCGCATCAAAAAAGGACGCCACCCACTTTTGGATCCAAAAAAAGTAGTTCCTGTGGATATCCGTTTGGGGGATGACTTTACACTGTTGGTTATCTCCGGTCCAAACACAGGTGGAAAAACCGTTTCTTTAAAAACTGTAGGTTTATTTACCCTTCTCGGGCAGGCAGGACTCCATATTCCTGCTTTTGACCACTCTGAGCTTTCCGTATTTCAGGAAGTGTACGCAGACATCGGCGATGAACAAAGTATTGAGCAGAGTCTCAGCACCTTTTCTTCCCATATGACGAATATCGTCTCTTTCTGGGAACATGCCGATGAACATTCTCTTGTGCTGTTTGATGAACTGGGGGCAGGGACAGATCCTACAGAAGGGGCCGCTTTGGCCATCGCGATCCTTTCCAATCTCCACCGACGCGGTATCCGTACCGTTGCAACCACACATTACAGTGAATTAAAAGTATACGCCTTATCCACCCCAGGTGTCCAAAACGGCTGCTGTGAATTCAATGTAGAGACGCTGCGTCCTACGTACCGCCTTCTCATCGGTATTCCTGGAAAGAGCAATGCGTTCGCCATCTCCGAAAAGCTTGGCCTTCCTGACTATGTGATAGAAGAAGCAAAAGAGCATCTGACACAAGAGGCAGAAGATTTTGAAGACGTCATTGCAGATCTTGAGACGAGCCGTGCCACCATCGAGCAGGAACAGCAGGAGATCGACCGCTATAAAAAAGAGATCGAAGAGCTGAAAAAGCGCTTAGAACGCAAAGAAGACCGCCTGGATTCCAGCCGCGACGCCATTTTGCAAAAAGCCCGCGAGGAAGCACAAACCATCCTCCGTGAAGCAAAGGAATATGCCGACGATACCATCCGCAAGTACAACAAACTTGGCAAGGAATCTGACGCATCAAAGAAGATGGAGCAGGAACGTACAAAGCTACGTGAAAAAATGTCAAGCCTTGAAAAGAATTCAGGCATGAGAGCTGTAAAAAAACCCACAAAAGCATTAAGTGCCAAAGACCTGCGCATCGGAGACAGCGTAAAGGTACTTAGTATGAACCTAAAAGGCACTGTGAGCACGCTGCCTGACGCAAGAGGAAACTTATTCGTACAGATGGGGATCCTTCGTTCTCAAGTTAAACTCAGTGATCTGGAAAAGCTTGAAGAGGAACAGCCCTACAGCCCTCCGAAAGCAGTACGTTCCGGAGGAAGTAAGGTGAAAATGGCAAAATCCTACTCTGTCAGCGCTGAGATCAACTTGATCGGTCTGACTTCCGATGAAGCCATTGTAGAGCTTGACAAATATCTGGACGATGCATACCTTGCACACTTATCCCCGGTCAGAGTCGTCCACGGAAAAGGAAGCGGCATCTTGCGTAAAGCCGTGCATCAGTATCTGAAGCGCCAAAAGCATGTGGCCTCTTTCCGTCTCGGAGAATATGGGGAAGGTGACGCCGGTGTAACGATTGTAGAGTTAAAATAACAGAGGAGGATTCCCATGATCGCAAAACAGAAAGTTTTGATCGTTGATGACGATGCGAACATATCAGAGCTTATTTCGCTCTATCTGACAAAAGAATTTTATGACACAAAAATCGTCTATGACGGTGAAGCTGCCTTAAAAGAATTTGACTCCTATCAGCCCAATCTGGTTCTTTTGGATCTTATGTTGCCCGGCATCGACGGTTATCAAGTATGCCGGGAAATACGGCAGCGTTCAAACATCCCTATTATCATGCTTTCTGCAAAAGGCGAGGTTTTTGATAAAGTGCTGGGACTGGAGCTTGGTGCAGACGACTATATCATCAAGCCCTTTGATTCAAAAGAGCTGGTGGCCCGGGTCAAAGCTGTGCTCCGCCGTTATCAGCCTTACCCGGCCGTCCAGCCGAAGCCTTCGGGAAAATACGTAGAGTATCCGGACCTCTCCATCAACCTGACCAATTATTCCGTTATCTACAAAGGAGAAACAGTAGAAATGCCCCCAAAAGAATTGGAATTGTTATATTTTCTGGCATCCTCTCCCAATCAGGTCTTTACCCGCGAACAGCTTTTGGACCATATCTGGGGATATGAATATATTGGCGATACACGCACCGTAGATGTGCACATCAAAAGAATACGGGAGAAGATCAAAGACAATCCATCCTGGTCCATTGCAACCGTATGGGGGATCGGCTACAAATTTGAGGTGAAATCATGAAACGAAAATTACTTGGCTCCTGTTTGGGAGCCTATCTTATTTTTATTGTGGGAAGTTTTTTAGCAGCCCTTTATTTAACTCCATCTATGGCCAGCGGTTTTCTCCATGCATTTTCCGCTGCCGGAACATCCGGAAGTACTGCCGCCAGCCATTCCATTGCAATTCAAAATATTTGTTATATCCTGCTGCTTGTGGTCTACCTGTTCTCCCTCTTTCCTCTGGCTGTATTTTATTTTAAATTTTATCGGCCTCTCGATAAGATCATACAGGCTGCTTCCGATTACTCGGCAGGCCATATGCATTCTGAATCTCCTTTAAAGTATGACAAAGAGGATGAACTTGGAAGACTATCTGCATCTATTAATTATCTTGCAGACACCGTCCACAATTCGGATGAATCCCAACGGAAATTTCTTTCCAACATCTCCCATGATTTCCGTTC
>JALFIB010000060.1 GCA_022776305.1 Lachnospiraceae bacterium | reverse complement strand
CACCTGTTTCTCACAGGCATACCTCGCTTCAACACAATCGGTCACCCAAAAGCATTGGAGGTTCGCTACAAGGCTCACTGGCGATTACCTTGACCAGACTTTCACTGGCAAGCTGATAACAGCTTGCAGAACACACGACTTACACCCATTGGAAACGTGCGCCGCTAGGCGCACACGCAAAAAAGTGCTTTCCCGAAGTTCCGAAAAGCACTTTATAAGACTCAAAATATTCTGTTTTACCACGTAGCAATGAATGAACTTATATGATTCCGCCTCCGGCTTCATACATGACGTGTTCATACTCCTCGATTGTCAAAGGTTCATAATAATAATAACCCTGTGCCGCTTCACAGCCGGACTTCCTCAAAATAGAGATTTGATGTTCATTCTCCACACCTTCACACAAAACATGGTAGCCGAGCCCTTTCACCAGTGTAATGATCTGCTGTAAAAGATAGATACTTCTGGGGTTTTGCTCGCAGTTTGCGATCAGGGACCGGTCCAATTTGACCACATCAATAGGAATATCCGCCAAAATACTCAGCATGGAGTAGCCTGCGCCAAAATCATCCAGCGACGTTCTGATCCCGGCATTACGCAGATCCTGAAACATTTTGCGCACGTTATCATAGTCTGATACCATAGCCGTTTCAAGTAATTCCACATCCACAAAAGAGGGATTTACATTGTATTTCCGGATAATTTTCATATATTTCTTCGCCGTTTCCGGGTCAGCGGCATGAAGAGAAGAAGCGTTGACGGAAATCGGCACTTGCCTCCTGTCCAGCTTCTCATTTTTTGCCAAAAGCTCTGCCACACATTCTAATACGTAAAAGTCCAGATCCACAATCCGTCCGTTTTCCTCGTACTGGGGAATAAAAGATCCCGGAAGCAGGGTAGTCCCGTCATCCCTCACCCATCGTACCAAAGCCTCCGCACCAATCAGCTTTCCATCTTTTAAGGATATCTTGGGCTGCAAAAACACTTTAAACTGGCGCTCTTTTATGGCCCTGTCCATATTATTGGCAATCTCATTATCAAGTGCCCGTTTCCAGCTCAGCTGCTCTCCGAAAATCTCCACCGTACAAGAAGAACCGCTCTTAATCTGCTTTCTTGCGTAATTCGCCGCATCAATAGCCTCGGAAACACCGATGCATTCTTTCTCGATGGGATAAATCCCTGTCCTGATCCTGAGCCTGCATTCGGGATGTTTTTGTTTCTGCTGCCTTGCAAATTCATCGTTGACCTCTTTCGTGATCCTTCTCATTGATTCATGGTCATGGATTTTTTCAAAAGGCATAAAAAGGACAAACTGGTCTGCCACAATACGGGATAAGTAAATCTTTTTTTCCGGATCATGGGTATCTATCAGATAGTTGGCAAAATCCCGCAGCAGCCAGTCACCTGCATTGTACCCGTACTTTTGGTTAAACAGATGGAAGTTTTCAAAGTCTGAGTAAACCATAATATAGGAAGTTCCATACCCTCCTACAATAATGCGTTCTACTTCCTCGCGGAACCGGGAAAAGGATAAAAGCCCCGTCAGGGAATCGTAATCCGGCGAAGCCATTACTCCCTGCCCTGAAACATTCATCGCCAAGTTTTTGGCGAGATGCGCCGAGATGAGCTTCGTCAGTTCCCCCAGCTGGCTCCTGCTCTGTTTTGACCAATAACGTTTATCGGTGCACACAACGTAGGAAATGGCCCCCGTATACTTTCCTTCACAGTACATTGCGGCATAGAGCACCGTTTTCGCCTCTCCTTGCATCAGCAGGGCGGCACCGCTTTCGGAATACATCCCCATATTGTCATACTGCAAAACGGTAGTTCCATATTCATCATAGCTGTGGAACAGCGTCAAAAAATCTTCTTTTGTAAAACTATCTCCCGTTTCCAAAACCTCCGGTGCCCGGTCAGAAACCCACTGGTACTGTCGTCCCACTTGTTTTTCCTGCAGATCCGTCCGGATCACCGTAATGCGGTCAAGGCGCAGGCGGATCCCAACAACTTTCAGAAGAAGCTCCAGCGCAGCATCAAAGCTGTTCATTTTTTCAAAAATTTCAAAAGCTGTGGAAACAATGTCATTGCGCATATACCTTGAATCAATATGCGCATCTTTCATATTTTCATCCTCTGCGGAAAAGCGGAACCGTTTCAGGTTGTCGCAGAATTCATAACGGTCCCTTCCGTTCAACTTCGCCTGGTACAATGCCCAGTCTGCATTTTCAAACAGCTGGTCATAAGAATATCCTGACACATTTTCCGGCAGGAAACACACCCCCACGCTGCAAGTCATTGAGTAACTCTCTTCTTCAAACTTCTGAGCCCTCACTCTTCGGATCAGCTGCATCACCTTTTTCACAAGGGAAGCATAATCTATGTCCTTCAGCAAAACCACAAACTCATCGCCGCCGCAGCGCATGGCAACATCGTCCGAATAAAATACAGCCCGCAGCACATCCGCCAGCTGGATCAGGGCCTTGTCGCCAAATAAATGGCCATACGTATCATTTACACTCTTAAAATAATCAATGTCAATGAGCAAAAGCCCGCAGGATGAATAAGGATTCTTCCGTTCCAGATATTCATTGATCAGCTCTTTTCCCCAAAAATGGTTGTACAAATGGGTCAGAGGATCCTTTCGGGCCTGTGCCTCCAACATCTCTTCGCGCTCTTTCTCTTCTGTAATATCCCTTGTACAGCCTACGTAGACAGGGCCCTGTTCTTCCTCTACCAAAATGGAATCCAGCATCCTGCGTTTGATCCGTCCGCCTTTTGAAAAGGTACGTATCTCAACAGGTCCTTCCATTTTCCCTTGAAAAAATGACAAAATCTTCCAACGGTCTTCCGGATAAACAGTCTTTGCAGTTTTCAGATACTCCGCATATCCCGGAACTTTCCTCTCGATGTTAAGCTTTTCGTCGTACAGGATCAGGTAATCTGTATCCGGGTAGTACTCGAAAGCCTTCATCCCACGGCTCCGAAGCATCAGTTCCAGTTTTTCAAGCTTCCTCGTATTTTTCCCGAGTTCTTTCACGTTCTTGTGACCAGTCGTTTTATGATTCTCTTCAGATTTTTGCAGTTCTTGTTGTTTTATCTCCTGCATCTATTGAAAACTCCTTTATTTCCTAAATCGCTCTGTATTATTCTGCAAGTAAAAGTTGTTTCAAACATAGATTTTCTTTATTGTACCATATCTTTTTTTCTTTTACTATACCATCAAAGATATAAAAATGCATGCAATCATGTATTTTATATCCATTTGTTCCTTGGCTCATGTTATAATACTAGAATAATGTTAAGGTCAAAAGAGGGGTTATATTATGACAGAAGCTATCCGCAGCCACTTTGATCCAGCTGCATACAAAGGAAAAAAAGAAGCGCTTATAGAAAACATTACCGCACTGACATCATCCAATACTGCCGTTGCTTTCTCAGGCGGTGCCGACAGCAGCCTTTTACTGCAGCTCGCTGTTCTCGGGGCCAGAAAAAACGGTACAAAGGTATATGCCATCACGGCTGCAACAGAGCTCCACCCTGCCGGTGATATCGAAGCCGCAAAAAAAATTGCCGCCCAACTGAAGGCTGACCACACGGTGATCCATATCGATGAACTGCAGGATGCCGGTATTCAGGATAATCCACCGGATCGCTGTTACCGATGCAAAAGATATCTGTTTACACAGATGAAAAACCGGGCCGAAAGACTAGGTGCATCTGTGGTTCTGGAGGGTACCAACTACGACGACTTGAGTGTTTACCGTCCCGGCATCAAGGCTTTAAAAGAGCTTGGTATCATCAGCCCTTTGAAAGATGCCGGTTTTACAAAACAGGAGGTTCGGCGCCTTGCGGCGGAATACGGGATCTCTGCCGCAAATAAACCGGCTGCTCCTTGTCTGGCTACACGTTTTCCCTATCATACGAGATTGGATTTACACCGTCTCCGCCAAGTAGAAGATGGGGAAAAATTCCTAAAACAATATGATCTGTATAACGTCAGGCTGAGGGTACATGATACAGTAGCGCGGATCGAAGTTGATGAAAAAGATATGCCGCTCATTTATGAAAACCGCAGCGAGATCATCCGCTGCCTGCGATCACTTGGATTTGATTATATCACATTAGATCTTGCCGGATTCCGTTCCGGAAGCATGGATATCTTCACGGAAGAAAATTAATTTCTTTTACAAAAATGAAAGGTTAACTTATTATGAACCTTACACCAAAAACTTTTATCATTGTATGTCCTTTCCTATTTCTGGCGGGATTTGTAGATTCCATAGGCGGTGGTGGAGGATTGATTTCTCTTCCCGCCTACCTCATCGCAGGCCTCCCTGTCCATCAAGCAATTGCCACCAATAAAATGTCTTCCACTTTCGGAACCACTCTGGCTACCATACGTTTCATAAAAAACC
>JALFIB010000051.1 GCA_022776305.1 Lachnospiraceae bacterium | reverse complement strand
GCACGTACATGGGGTGAACAATGGATTTTATCCACTGGGTTCCTGCACCATGAAGTATAATCCAAAGGTCAATGAAGAAGCAGCCGCTCTTTCAGGCTTTACAAAGATCCATCCACTCCAGCCGGAGTATTCCGTACAAGGAGCACTGGAAGTGATGGAACGCACAGAAACCATGCTCTGTGAGATCACAGGGATGGATGCCATTACACTGCAGCCGGCCGCAGGTGCCCACGGAGAATTTACAGGGCTTTTGTTGATTAAAGCATACCACGATGACAGGCAGGATACGAAGCGGACGAAGATCATCGTCCCGGACTCTGCCCACGGGACAAATCCGGCCAGCGCAGCTATGGCAGGATTTGAAGTAATCAGCATCCCCTCCGGCCCGGATGGCTGTGTGGATCTGGAAAAACTGCGTGAAGCAGTGGGAGAGGATACCGCCGGACTGATGCTCACAAACCCAAATACAGTGGGTCTTTTTGATAAAAATATTTTAGAGATCGCATCCATCGTCCATGAAGCCGGTGGGCTCATGTATTATGACGGTGCAAATTTAAATGCGGTGATGGGTATCGTAAGGCCGGGAGACATCGGCTTTGATGTGGTTCACCTGAACCTGCACAAAACCTTTTCCACACCTCACGGAGGCGGCGGACCGGGAAGCGGACCGGTAGGCTGCAAATCCTTCCTTAAGAAATTCTTGCCGGGCAAACGTGCCGTCCGTGTATCGGAAGAACAAGAAAGCTATGCTTTTGAACGTTCCTGCCAATCGGTCGGTGACGTAAAAGCTTTTTACGGCAACTTCCTTGTGGTGGTAAAGGCTATGACATACCTTCTGATGCTTGGTAAAGAGGGCATTCCGGAAGCATCGAAGAATGCCGTGCTCAACGCAAACTATATGATGGAAAAATTAAAAGATATCTATCCTATGGCATACAACGAAACCTGCATGCATGAGTTTGTCATGTCCCTTGAAAAGATGAAACATGAGATCGATGTTTCTGCGATGGATATAGCAAAAGCTCTGCTGGATTACGGGATCCATCCGCCTACCATGTACTTCCCGCTTATCGTCCATGAGGCATTGATGATTGAACCCACGGAGACAGAGAGTAGGGAGACTCTAGATGAAGTGATCGCTGTTTTCAGGGAGATTTATGAAAAAGCGAAGGCAGACCCGTCATCCATGCATGAGGCACCGGTCAGCACTTACGTTCGCCGTCTGGACGAGGTCCGCGCTGCACGTAAACCGGTACTGCACTACGAGTTCTGATTCTGAAAAATACTGGATAGCTGGAGGCACAATATGATTACAAAGCTTAGTACGTATATTACATAAAATACAATTCCCTACAAAAACCTGGCCATCGAGGAATACCTGACGATGCATGTACAGCCGGGAGAATGTATTCTCTTTCTGTGGCAGAACCGCCACACAGTCGTCATCGGGAAAAACCAGAACTGCTGGAAAGAGTGTAAGGTAAAAGAATTGGAAGCGGACAACGGAAATCTAGTGCGCCGGCTTTCCGGAGGAGGAGCGGTCTACCATGATCTGGGCAATCTGAATTTTACATTCTGCGTCCGGAAAGAAGATTACGATGTGGACAAACAGCTGGCTGTCATTATAGAGGCAGCCCGCATGTTTGGGATCCATGCTGAGAAAACAGGGCGGAATGACGTTACCGTAGACGGAAAAAAGTTTTCCGGCAATGCTTTTTATGATTCCAACGGTTTCTGCTACCACCATGGGACGCTGCTCCTTTCTGTAGATAAGGAAAACATGTCAAAATACTTAAACGTTTCGAAGGAAAAACTCCAGACAAAGGGAGTTTCCTCCGTGCGCTCCAGAGTAGCGAATCTTCAGGAGTTTAACCCGGATGTAAATGTAGAACGGATGGAAGAGAACTTGATCGCCGCTTTTGGAAAAGTATACGGCCTGAAAACAGAAGAGATACCGGAAGCGCGTTTTGACCGCGAGGCAATTGAAAAAGGGGAAGAGCGTTTCGCCTCCTGGGAATGGAAATACGGGAGAAAAATCCCCTTTGAACATGAGATATCAAAGCGTTTCGGCTGGGGCGGCATCGATCTGCAGTTCCATGTGGACAAAGGCGTTGTCCAGAGCGTGAACGCTTATTCAGACGGAATGGAATACAGTCTGGTGGAGCTGCTGCCCGGAGCATGGCAGGGAAAACGGTATGAAGTGGAGGAACTATCAAAGGCTCTGGACCTCCTACCGGAAGTATCTGAAACAGAGCATCAGATGAAACAAGATATTTCTGCACTGCTTCAGGAAAATCTCTAACTGATTGACTCTTTCCGTAGGAAAATGCATAGAAAGGATGGTTTCGGATATGGCGGAACAGTTTGACCTGATTATCATCGGAGGCGGTCCGGGAGGATACGTTTCTGCAATAGAAGCTTCAAAAAAAGGGATGAAGACAGCTCTCATTGAGAGGGATAAACTTGGCGGGACATGTTTAAACCGCGGCTGTATCCCCACAAAGACGCTGCTGCATTCCGCAGAGCTGTATGATTCCATGCGTTCCTGTGAGATGTTTGGAGTTCAGGCATCGGAGGTGTCCTTTGACATGGAAAAGATCCAAAGACGCAAAGAAGAGGTGATCTCACAGCTGAGGGGCGGGATCGAGCTCTTAATGAAAAAAAATAAGGTGACGGTATACCATGGGCAGGGAACCATAGAAAGCGAACATGAAGTTTCTGTGCATCCGTCAGAGGGAGAAGAAAGAATCCTTCTGGAAGGAAAGAATATTTTGATTTCCACCGGCTCTGTCCCTGCGATTCCGCCTATTCCGGGCCATGAGCTGGAAAACGTGGTAAGCAGTGATGCATTGCTGGACAAAAAGGCGCTGTATCCACGGCTGACTATCGTAGGCGGCGGTGTGATCGGTATGGAATTCGCATCCGTTTACAGCGCATTAGGATGTCAGGTGACCGTGGTGGAATTCCTTGACCGTATCCTTGCAAATATGGACAAAGAGATCTCCCAGAATTTAAAAATGATCATGAAAAAACGGGGAGTAGACATCCATACAGGCGCCAAGGTGGAGCGGATCACCAAGGAAGAAGACGGCACATTGTCCTGCCATTTTACAGAAAAAGACTGTGAAAAATCAGTGGTTTCCGATGGCATCCTCATTGCCACCGGAAGAAGGGCCAATACAGAAGGGCTGTTTGGATCAGGCTTTTCACTGGACATGGACCGTGGAAGGATCCTTGTGAATGAAGTCGGCCAGACCAGTGTACCGAATATTTATGCTGCCGGGGATGTGGTTCCGGGGATCCAGCTGGCCCATGCAGCTTCTGCACAAGGCCTGCGCGCCATTGAACATATGTGGAAAGGTACTGCAGATTCCATCCGTATCGACCTGATCCCGGGATGCGTTTATACGGATCCGGAGATCGGAAGTGTAGGGCTGACGCAGGAGGAGGCGAAGGCACAAGGACTCTCGGTCATCGTCAAAAAATACCCGATGTCTGCAAACGGGAAATCCCTTCTGTCCAATCAGGAGCGGGGATTTATCAAAGTGGTGGCAGATGGGGAAAACCATAAAGTCCTTGGTGCACAGATGATGTGCGCACGCGCCACGGACATGATCAGTGAGTTTGGTACAGCCATTGTGAATGGATTGACTCTGGAACAGATGGCAGCGGTGGTACGCCCCCATCCCACATTCTCAGAGGGGATCAGCGAGGCAGTATCAGCAGTTTAGAATAATAGAATTCAAAAAACGGCACCTCCATAATTGCAGGAGTGCCGTTTGCTGCTGTTTACGGCTTCGACAGCCAGTAAACCTAAAAAAGAGTTTGGTCAAATTTTAAAGAAGGCTCATATACAGCCTTTCAATATCTTCCAGTGTAACGGATTTGGGATTGCCCGGTGTGCATGCATCCACTAGTGCATTTTCAGAGAGGAAGCGGACGTCTTCCTTCTTTGCGATTTCCTTTAAATCTGCCGGGATGCCTACGTCAGATGCCAGCTTCTTTACTGCGTCAACAGCGGCTTTGCGGTATTCCTCCTGCGTCATGGAGTCCACACCTTCTACGCCCATTGCTCTTGCGATTTCTCTGTACTTTTCTCCCGTAGCGTCTGCATTGAATTCCATAATGGTGGGGAGAAGTACGGCATTTGCCACACCGTGAGGTGTATCATACAGTGCTCCAAGGGCGTGTGCCATGGAATGTACGATGCCAAGCCCTACGTTAGAAAAGCCCATTCCTGCGATATACTGTCCAAGTGCCATGCCTTCCCGACCCTCTGGTGTGTTTTCTACTGCGCCGCGAAGGGAGGAAGCAATCAGCTCAATGGCTTTGATGTGGAGCATATCTGTCATTTCCCATGCACCTTTTGTGATGTAGCCCTCGATGGCGTGTGTCAGGGCATCCATTCCTGTGGCAGCTGTGAGTCCCTTTGGCATGGAAGCCATCATATCGGGATCCACAATGGCAACAATCGGGATGTCATGGGTGTCAACACAGACAAATTTACGTTTCTTTTCCACATCTGTGATGACGTAATTGATAGTAACCTCGGCAGCTGTACCGGCTGTGGTAGGTACGGCGATGATCGGAACACAGGGATTCTTCGTGGGAGCCACACCCTCTAAGCTTCTCACATTTGCAAATTCTGGATTGTTGATAATGATGCCGATGGCTTTTGCTGTATCCATTGGGGAGCCGCCGCCCACTGCAACGATAAAGTCTGCACCGGATTCTTTGTAAGCAGCGACACCGGACTGCACGTTTTCAATGGTGGGGTTTTCTTTGATATTGGTGTACACTTCATAAGGACAATGGATGGAATCAAGCACATCTGTCACTTTTTTCGTCACTCCGTGTTTAAACAAAGTAGGACCGGAGCATACAAACGCCTTTTTAAATCCTCTCTTTGTGACTTCACCGGCGATTTCAGCGACAGCGCCCTTTCCGTGATAAGATGTTTCGTTTAAGATCATTCTGTTTGCCATGGATGCATTCCTCCTATATATATTCTTTATCATAATCTGCCCAGATAGAAATAGTCGCAGATTCAGGTTCCTGCCATGGAGCAAAACTTACCACGCCAGAATGTGGCTGGCAAATTTTTGTCTGGATTGTCGAGAAAAAGAGAATAAAACAATCAGAAATTGGCATTAATACATAAATAGATTACTATGCTGTGCTTTCAATGTCAATAAACGACTTTAAGTTTTAAGGGTTTTGTATTAGAATGAAAGAAAGATGTTGATAGAAAAAGAAAGGATAGGATGATAGATGGTACAGATAGAAGAAGCTGCAAAGGAATTAAAACAGGATCTCGTTGAGATACGCAGGACCATTCACAAAAATCCGGAAGTAGGACCTGCCTTGCCCCAGACAAAAGCATTTGTCATGGGAAAACTAAAGGAATACGGCTATGAGCCAAAGGAGATATGTGAAAGTGGTATCGTGGCTGTGATTGAAGGAGAAAAACCGGGAAAGACCATATTGCTGCGTGCCGATATGGATGCGCTGAAGATCAAGGAAGAAGCTCCGGTACCCTTTGCTTCAGAGAATAACTGTATGCATGCCTGTGGACATGATATGCATGCCACCATGCTCCTTGGAGCTGCAAAGCTTTTGAAAAAATACCAGAATGAAATACACGGGACAGTGAAGTTGGTTTTCCAGCCGGACGAAGAAGGATTTACCGGGGCAAAAGCAATGCTGAAGGCTGGTGTACTGGAATCTCCCCACGTGGATGCAGGCATGGCACTGCATGTCAATTCAGGGACGCCCTCAGGGATGGTTCTTTGCGGGCTTGGCACCTGCATGGCAGGATGCACGTTGTTCCGGATTCGGGTAAAGGGCATTGGATGCCATGGCGCTATGCCTGAAACCGGTGTGGATCCCATCAATATCGCAGCCCATATTTTCCTGTCTTTGCAAGAGATCATTGCAAGGGAGGTTCCGCCCACAAAACCTGCCACACTCACCATCGGCAAGTTCAGCGGGGGAAAAGCACCCAATATCATTCCAGAGGAAGTGGTTATGGAAGGAACCATCCGTACACTGGATGTGGATCTGGCAAAACAGATCTTCAAGAGGATACAGGAGATTTCTTCCCAGACAGCAGAATTATTCCGGGGAAGCGCTGAGGTGACAGAAATCGCATCTGCCCCGCCGCTGAAAAATGACAAAGAGATGACAACCGAGATGGCAGGATATGCCAGAGAAATCTGCGGTCAGGAAAAGGTCGTAGTTTTTGAACAAGGTGGTATGGGCTCTGAGGATTTTGCTTCTTACACCTATGAGATCCCCTGCAGCTATCTTCTCCTTGGCGCAGGGACGGCTGCGGAGAATGAGCTGTACGGAAAACCGATGCATAATGACCATGTGGTATTTAACGAAGACATTTTGCCCTTGGGAAGTGCGCTGCTTGTCTCTTGTGCTTTGAAATGGCTGGAGAATCATGCATAGAAATTAATAAGGCTGGGATTACTCATCCCAGCCGTCTGTCAATCGTACGTTGACGCATATATTTCGGACAATTTCACCTTCATTTAAATGAAGGTCGTGGATGTCTGTGATGGGCGGAAGGTGTCCGTCCTCGGAAAGCTCCAGATAGATCCAGTCATAGGCAGCTTCATTTGCCTTATCTACCGCATCTTCCAGAGTGTCTGCCTCCGCTTCGCAGCAGGCAAGATCAGGAAATACGGCTTTAAACTTACCGGAAGGTGTCTGTTTGATGATTGCCGGATATATGAATTTCATAATGTAGTTCCTCCTCGCAGTATTATGATGTCGGTGCCAGAAGATGCCATATGGTTCGCTGCTACCCATCGGCCGATCTGCCAACATCCAAGTATAGGATGATTATAAGTTTTGAAGGGACGAGCGTCAAGTACGGAAAACGAAACCGTACATGGATATAGGCTGCTTATAGCGTCTATAGCCGTGCTGCAATTTTTCCCGCAGCTTTCTGGGGCAGATGAAACCTTGTCAGCAAAAAGATTTCAAAGATTACAAAAAAGTGGGCCAGGAACATGCTGACCACCACGCCATTTGACTGCAGGAGATAACCGCTTTTGAATCCGTAGGCCGCTAAAAGTGCGGTGGAAAGCAGTACCAGCAGCAGGATAGGCAAAGCATTTGCAAGCTGTTTCATGGAAGCACAGAAATCCTTGAAAGATGCATCGAAATACACAAATCTGCTGATGACCATGGTAAGAAAGTAAAACAGGATGGCATCATAGTTATTATCCAGATAAATGAATTTGATGTAGGCAAAGATTACCAGCATATACAGCATACCCGACATTCGGAGTGTGCTTTTTTCTTCTCTCCCGATATGGCGGAGGGGAATGAAAATGTGGTCCACAATACTGATCAGGAGAATACTGACAATAATAAATAAAAGCAAGATAAAATCACGGTATTGTATCCAGAAACCCCATGTCCTTGCAGACATACTGAAATAATCAAAATCGATCAAGAAGAAGATTCCTGTAAAAAATAAGGTGGAGGTTGCGGAAAGCATCAGTTCGTAATAACGCTCGCAGGAGCGGTGGAATAAGTCTGCCATGGCAAGGGCGCGGTCACATTTCCGGTAGCGCATGGCGCGTTTTTTGGATGTGGCCAGTAAGATCCCGTGGATCAGAAAAACAACAAAGAAAGAAACAAGAAAAAAATAAAAAATTTCCGGCATGGAAAGATAATGTCTGATATAATCAGATAATAGCATAGTCATATCACCTCGAAGGTATGATAGAAGAAAAAAGGAAAAAAAGCAAGAGGTGGTTTTTTAGGAAGTAAAACCTGCAAAGATTTCGAGCAGGCAGAATTGAGCCGGTAAGGACTCAGCATAGACTTTGCAAAGAATCAGCAAGGGATCAGCATAGAATCATAAAAGATTCGGAAAGGAGTTAGAAAAATGAGTATGACAAAATGGGCTATCGTGGGAACCGGATACATCGCAAACCAATTTGCTTCCGGCATGCAGGTGGTGGAGGATGCACAGCTGAAAGCTGTCGTGTCAAGAAAAAAAGAGAGCGGAAAAACATTTGCCGAGAGATATGGCGGTGCAGCTGTTTATACAGATCTGGAGGAAATGCTGGAGAAGGAGGAGATTGACATCGTTTACCTCGGCATACCAAATGACTGCCATTACAGTTATATTATGAAAGTGCTGGACCATGGAGTTCCGGTGCTCAGCGAAAAGCCTATGGTAGATAACATGAGGCAATTAGAGGAAGTGCTGACAAAAGCCAGAAAGAAAGACTTGTTTTTGATGGAAGGCATGTGGACACGTTGTTTCCCGGCAGTCAAAACGGCAAAAAAATGGATCGCGGAAGGACGCATCGGGAAACCCCTGACGGTTCATTCTGCCTTTGATATCAAACCTGTCATGGAAGAGTGGCAGCCTTGGAAGGGAGGCATTAAGCACGCAGGCGGATCCCTCCGTGATGTGGGAATCTATTCTCTTGCCATGGCATATCTTGTTTTCCCGCAGGGACCGAAACAGGTTTATTCTGCTATGGAGTTTAATGGGGAAGTGGATGAGAGCTTCCATATGATGCTTACATACGAAAAGGGAGAGGCAGCATTCCTCGGAGGAGCATTCAACCAGATCAGCAGCCATGTGACAGAGATCGTGGGAGAGTTTGGCAGGATCGAAATCGGGCCGGAATTCTGGCATCCCACTACGGCAACGTTGATCTTAAATGATGGGACAACGGAAAAAGAAGAGTGTATTTATCCGGCAACAGGCTTCCAGTATGAGATTCAGGAAGTCCAGAAATGCCTTGCGGCAGGAGAAAAAGAGTGTAGGTACTTTACCCATGAGGAGTCCCGCAGGATCACTGCGCTGATAGAAGAGACGAGAAAAGGTTGGGGCATCTATTACGATGCAGATATCTGATAGACAGTAACAGGCAGGTGTGAAGTAACCATTCTGGCATTCGGGCGGGGCACATATGAGCGGTTATTCGCAGACGTGCTCCAGTCCCTGCATCAGGATCGTGAAAACGTGGTCATCTGCCAGAGAGTAATAGATGGTCTTACCGTCACGGCGGAATTTTACAAGAAAAGACTGCTTCAGAATACGAAGCTGGTGGGAAATGGCACTCTGGGTCATCTCAAGCTGGTCTGCAATCTCCTGAACACACAGTTCACGGTCAGAGAGGGCGTGAAGGATCCGAATCCTTGTGGGGTCTCCGAACACTTTAAAAAGCTCGGCAACGCGGTATAATGTTTCTTCATTTGCAAGACCTGATGTATTTGGATTTGCCATTGTGTTCATTCTCCCATTCCGTATATTTGAATTAGCAGTTTAACCGAATCAAGTAAGTCACAGCGGATTGCGAATATCCGCTTGACGAGAAATACAGTTCAAAATAACACATATCAGCTTCCGCTGATATGTGTTTATTTTAGCTGAAAATTGGGAAATGGTCAAGTCAGCTCTTTTTGTACAGAACCCGGATCGAATTCAGTACACAGAGCATAGCCACACCGGAATCTGCGAAAACAGCCATCCACATATTGGCAAAGCCGAGAATCCCCAATACCATAACACATAGCTTGATGGCAAGTGCAAAGACTACATTTTGTACGGCGATGCGGTTTGTAGAGCGGGCAATGGAAATGGCCGCCGGGATGGAGGATACATTAGAATTCATAAAGACGGTATCGGCTGCTTCTATGGCAGCATCGGCTCCGCTTCCCATAGCTGCTCCTACGTCTGCTCCGGCAAGGACAGGGGCATCGTTGATTCCGTCGCCTACAAACATGACGGCTCCCTGTTTGCTGCGCACTTCTGTCAGAATGTTCAATTTATCTTGAGGAAGGAGTTTTGCATGTACTTCATCCATGCCCACTTCCCCGGCAACAGCCTCAGCATTTGCTTTGGAATCCCCCGTAAGCATTACCGTGTAAAGCCCCAGTGATTTTAAACGGCTGATGGCAGATTTTGCATCTGGTTTCAAGGTGTCCGAGATGATCAGATATCCAGCAAAGGTACCATTCACAGCCAGAAAAACTTCTGCGCCGTAATTGTCATTTGGTATATTCGGAACTTTTACTCCATACCGGTCCATTAATTTCTGGTTACCGCAGAGCACATCGCCCTCTGCCATCTTGGCAGAGATTCCGTAACCGGCGATCTCCTCGAGAGAAGAGGGATCACTTAACTGGATGCCTTGCTCTTTGGCTGCAGTGACGATACTGTGGGCAATGGGATGGGTAGAGTTTTGTTCACAGCTGGCACAGATCCGGAGCAGGTCTGCTTCGCTTATTTCTTCCATAGGTACTGCTTTCTGGAGACGGAAGTTTCCTTCGGTGATCGTGCCTGTCTTATCCATAACAATGGCTTTTACATTATGAAGGGCTTCCATGGAAACGCCGCCCTTAAAAAGGATCCCTTTTTTCGATCCGGCGCCGATCCCGGAGAAAAACGCCAGAGGTACGCTGAGCACAAGGGCACAGGGACAGCTCATCACAAGGAAGGTGATGGCAGTGTAAACCCAATAATGCCAGTTAGATGTCACAAGAGAAGGAATGACAGCAATAGCAATAGCTGCGAAAACCACACAGGGAGTATAGATTCTTGCAAATTTCGTTATAAAGCGGTCGATCTTCGGTTTGCTTGCGGCTGCATTTTCCACAGAATCTAAAATACGGGTAACCATGGATTCTGACAAAGGTTTTACCACACGGATCTTTAACTGCCCCGATGTGTTTACACAGCCTGAAGTAACATCGCTTCCCACACCGGCTGAAACGGGAACGGGCTCACCTGTGATAGGCGAAGTGTCGATTCGGCTTGAACCTTCCGTTACGGTTCCATCCAGAGGAATACGGTCTCCGGGGCGGATCAGAAGGATATCTCCCACGGCAGCCTCTTCGGCAGGGATCACACGTATCCCCGTATCTGTGACAAGATTGACTGTCTCGGGGCGCATGTCAATGGCGTCCATGATCTGGCCGCGGCTGCGTTCCACCGCTTTATGTTCAAAAAATTCTCCCACACGGTAAAACAGCATGACTCCTACGGCTTCCGGATAATCACCGATGGCAAAAGCAGCTAATGTTGCGATACCCATCAGGAAATTTTCATCAAAGATCTGTCCGTGGGCAATATTTTTTCCTGCTTCCAGCAGCACAGAGCCACCCAAGACTACGTAAGAAGCAATATATACAGCGAAAACGAAATTGCTCTGCAGACCCATACGCTCTGAAACGAGACCTGTGATGAAAAACAGTGTACCTAAGATGAGCCCTGTTAATTCCAGCATCTCAGCGTGCTCTTCTTTTTTTGCAGAGGATGTGGAAGTATGATGAACAGCAGCATTTGTATCACTTTTTTGCGTTGTTTCCTTTGGCTTTACAATGACTTGTGACTCAATGGAGGAACAGATTTTCTGGATCTGGGGCAGAAGGGTTTCCGGATCTTCTGCATTTAACCGCAGCTGCTTTGTGGCAAATGTGATCACAGCGGATTCCACCCCGGGGAGTGTATTGATTTTTTCTTCCATCTTGGCAGCACAGTTGGCACAGCCCAGATTCTCCAGAAGAAAAACGGCCTTTGCGGGGGATCCTTCATCGTGAGGATGTTCATGTTCATGGTCGTGATGGTCGTGGCCGCAGCCACAGCCGCAATCGTCATCATGATGGTGTTCGTGTTCATGGTCGTGATGGTCATGGCCACAGCCGCAATCTTCATCGTGATGGTGTTCATGTTCATGGTCGTGGTGGTCGTGGCCACAGCCACAGCTCCCTTCATCGGCATGGAAATATGGATGGAGTATATGGTTTTGGATCGTTTTCATAGTAATTGTTCTCCTTGTCATAACACATCAGTATATGAATAAGTGTTCATATGATGATTTAAACACATATGTGTTGGAATGTCAACAGCAAAATGGATTGAAGGATAATTTGTTTTATGGTAAGTTAAAAAAGACCGTGGTTGTTTGATGCGTGAAAGGATGTGGCGGAGATGGAGAAAAAAGATGGAAAGAAAGAGAACGGTTTTATTTCCGGAATGGATCAGATAAACTGGCTTGATGAGTATGAAGCTTTGCTTAGAGATATGCGGCATGAGCTGCACCGCCATCCGGAGACCGCTATGAATGAGATTGAGACGAGCAGGTATATTGCACAGCAGTTATCATCCATTGGAATTCCATACCGCATGACGGGGAAGACGGGTGTGATAGCTGACTTGGCTGTAAAGGAAGAGCTTCCCTATGTTGCAGTGCGCGCAGAGATTGATGGGCTTGCGGTGCCGGAGAAAACGGGACTTCCATTTTCATCGGAAAAGCCCGGTTATATGCATGCCTGCGGCCATGATGCCAATACGGCGGTATTACTCTGCCTGGCTGCCGTTCTGGCAAAACATCAAGAAGACTTGAAATGCAATGTCCGTTTCATTTTTGAACCGGCAGAGGAGACCGGGGAAGGGGCACGGTACATGATCGCCCGTGGGGCGCTGGAAAATCCAAAGCCGTCCTGTATTTTGGTTTTCCATTTTGGAAATCAGGAAACCCGTGCGATGGAGATACAAAAAAGTATTTCTACGGCAGCAATAGGAGGCCTTGCCATCCATGTGCAGGGGAAGGCCAGCCATTTCAGCCAGTATAAAGAAGGAATCGATGCCATGTACGGGGCATCACGTCTTGTGGTGGCGGTAAGGGAGATCAACGATTCTTTCAAGACAAAATACCCTTTCATTCTCGGCTTGGGAAATCTACAGGCAGGGGTAGGACGAAATACCGTTGCAGAGCAGGCTGTTTTAGAAGGGTCACTTCGGACTTTTTCAGAGGAAGATTTCGAGTCTGTGTATAGAGAACTGCTAAAGCAAGCCAGAAAAATTGAGAAGGAAAGCGGAACGCATATTACAGTAGAATTGACAAAAAAAATTCCGCCCATCATCAATGACGAAAATTTGGTCAGATGCGGTACAGAAATAGGAAGGGGAATGTTTGAAGACAAGTTTTATCTGGGCGAGAAGCCTTTTCTGGTAGGTGATAATGCTGCTTACTATATGGAGGAAGTTCCAGGTATGCGTGTGGTATTTTTAGCAGGCAGGGAAGGAGAAGAACCGTATCCGGTCCATCACTCTAAGTTTGATATTGATGAAAGGGTGATGATGGATGCAGTGAAATTCTTATACTCCTATTTGTGCAGCTGGATTTAAAATTAAAATTGGCAGTTTTACACAAAAAAGCGTATTAATCTTGACGATTTTTGGAAGTTGTGATAATATCTCATGATCGAGACTCCGGCAGCCGCTGTGATGAGCGATGAGCTGGCACATCTGGTAGACTTTTTCAGTATCGGCACAAATGACCTGACCCAGTATACACTGGCCATTGACCGTCAGAATGCCAAATTGGATGAGTTCTATGATCCTCATCACCCAGCTGTGCTGCGCTTGATCGAGACTGTAGTAAAGAATGCCCACAAAGCAGGGATCTGGGCGGGCATCTGTGGAGAACTGGGTGCGGATACGACACTGACAGAGACATTCTTGAAAATGGGAGTGGATGAACTATCTGTATCCCCAGGCTGTGTTCTGCCGGTGCGTAAAGCAATAAGGGAAGCTTTCTAGAATAACATGGCATATATACCGCCGTAGAGATGATGAAAAATCCATCACATCTGCGGCGGTTCCTGCGTTAGAAGAAAATTGAAAGACTTGTTCAAATAACAGGAGGAATCTGATAATTATAAAAAAAATATAAACTCTATTGACAAAATACAGTCAAGTGCTATAATCATTTAAAAATAAACAGTTCAAAATTAAAATATGTACCTCGCAGGAGGTATATATTTTTGAACATGAATTAGCACTCACTAAATTCGAGTGCTAACAAAAAAGAAAGGCAGGTTATTTTATGAAATTGAAACCATTGGGAAACAAGGTTGTTTTGCAGCAGGAAGCAGCAGAAGAAAAGACACAATCTGGAATTATCCTGCCAGACAGTGCCAAAGAAAAACCACAGACAGCAGTTGTCATTGCAGTAGGCCCGGGGACAGAAGCAGACGGCAAGACCACAAAGATGCAGGTAAAGGTTGGAGATAAAGTGATTTATTCCCAGTATGCCGGCACAGAAGTGAAACTGGATGAGGAAGAATATGTGATCGTAAGCCATGATGACATTATTGCCATTGTAGAATAGGCTGGATCATAGAAGTCAATATAGACAGAAATAAAGAGAGAGAAGGAATCAGATATGGCAAAGGATCTTAGTTTTGATATTGAAGCAAGAAAGAAAATGGAAGATGGAGTCAACAAACTGGCAGACACTGTAAAAGTGACACTCGGACCGAAAGGCAGGAATGTAGTCTTGGATAAATCTTTCGGGACTCCGCTGATCACCAATGACGGTGTGACCATTGCAAAGGAGATCGAACTGGAAGACCGGTATGAAAACATGGGTGCCCAGCTGGTAAAAGAAGTTGCCACCAAGACAAATGATATTGCGGGAGACGGTACTACCACAGCTACCGTACTGGCACAGGCTCTTGTAAATGAAGGTATGAAGAACATTGCAGCCGGAGCGAATCCTATCGTTTTGAGAAAAGGTATGAGGAAAGCTTCCGATGCAGCAGTGGAAGCTCTGGAAGCTATGAGCCATCCGGTAACAGGAAAGGATCATATTGCAAAAGTAGCAGCGATCTCTTCCGGAAATGAAGAAGTAGGCGAGATGATCGCTGATGCCATGGAAAAAGTAGGGGAAAACGGAGTCATTACCATCGAAGAGTCTAAGACTATGCAGACAGAGATCGATCTGGTAGAAGGCATGCAATTTGACAACGGTTATCTCTCCGGATATATGTGCAATGATCAGGAAAAGATGACTGCCAATATGGAAAACCCATATATCCTTCTGACAGATAAGAAGATCTCCAACATTCAGGATCTCCTTCCGATCCTTGAAAATGTCATGCGAGAGGGAAGGGAGCTTTTGATCCTCGCAGAGGATGTGGAAGGTGAAGCTCTTACCACTTTGATTGTAAACAGGCTGAGAGGAACCTTAAAGGTAGTTGCTGTAAAAGCTCCGGGATACGGTGACAACAGGAAAGCCATGCTGCAGGATATCGCAGCCCTGACCGGTGGACAGGTGATCATGGATGACCTTGGACTGCAGTTAAAAGACACCACTATGGATATGCTGGGCCGTGCAAAATCTGTAAAGGTTACGAAGGAAAATACCACTATCGTTGGTGGTGCAGGCAAGAAAGAGGATATTGAAGCCCGCATTGCCGGACTGAAAAGGCAGATGGAAGAGACCACATCAGATTACGACAAAGATAAACTCATGGACCGTATTGCCAAACTTGGCGGCGGAGTGGCTGTGATCCGTGTAGGCGCTGCCACAGAGACTGAGATGAAAGAGGCAAAATACCGTATGGAGGATGCTATGAACGCCACAAAAGCTGCTGTGGCAGAAGGCATTATTGCCGGCGGCGGTTCAGCATATATCCACGCCCAGAAGCGTGTAGGTGAGCTTGCAGCTTCTCTGGAGGGTGATGAAAAGACAGGCGCAGAGATCGTAGGAAAGGCATTGGAAGCTCCGCTTTATGCCATCGCGGATAATGCAGGTCTGGAAGGTGCCGTGATCATCAACCATGTGAAAGAAAGTGAGATTGGGATCGGTTTTGATGCTGTCAGCGAGACATACGTAGATATGATGAAGGCAGGGATCATCGATCCTGTGAAAGTGACGAAAAATGCGCTTGTCAATGCAGTAAGCGTAGCAGCTACACTTCTTACTACCGAAGCAGCGGTGGCTGATATCAAAGAGCCTGCCCCGGCAGCACCGGCAAATCCGGATATGGATTACTAATACAAACGGGAGCAGCTTTGGAAGGGTTGCTCCCAATCCATATATAAGATATCCAAAAGATACCAGAGGTAAAATAACAGAAAGGAGCGGTTCATAATGACGGGTACACAGAAGAATATAGAAATAGATAAGAATGAGATTGGTAAGCTGTCAGCTGAGATGACGTATCGCCATTATCTTATGAATAAAGGAAAATTCAATCAGATCTTTAAAAAATTGACGATTCCGGAATACATAGCTTTGCATATTGTTGCATCGCAGAGCACTGCTTCTGATCATGGTTCTCCCAAAGTCTATTTGAGGAAACTGGCTGAAAAAATGGAGCTGGAAATATATCAGGCGTCTAAGGTAGCAGGGGATTTAAAAGACAGGGGACTGGTTCTGTGGTCCCATGATGGAAATGGCAATGAGGGTACCTATGTGATACTCACGGAAACCGGAGAACGGTGGCTGCAGGAGCAGGAGGAGATCCTGAAGGAATACTATGGGACGATCATTAAAACCTTTGGAAAAGAGAATTTTATCGAACTTCTTCAGCAGATGAAGAAGTTCGATGATGTGATGAACAGCGTATTGGAGGAGAAGGAACAATAGGACGTATGGAAAGTCCGTTCATATAGATTTTTCAGAAATGCCGAAGTGCAAAGTTTGATGCACTTCGGTATTTTGTTGCCTATGTTTCGCAAAATTATGGTATGATAAAGAGAAATTCGTAACGATTCAGTGGAAGCCTATGCCAGTTTTGTGAAATTCTGCCTGATTATGAATGGATAAAAAATAAGAAAGCAGGAGAAGGGCGCATAGGGGAAAGGAAGACATGAAAATATTTGACTTACATTGTGATACAATTTTTGAGTGTGAAACAGGAAAAAAAGAATTGTATAAAAATGATCTTCAGGTGGATCTTCAAAAAATGAAGAAAGGAGAAGCTTTTGCACAATGCTTTGCTATTTTTTTGGACCAGAAATCCTGCGAGGAGATGCATGTTTCACCGTATGAAAGATACCGCCAGCTTTACGGATATCTGCTGAAGGAGCTTGCAAAAAACAGTTCCCTGATCTCACAGGCAAGAAACGGGAAAGAGATTTTAGAAAACGAAGTGGAAGGGAAAATTTCTGCAATTGTCACAGTGGAAGGTGGCGAAGTTCTGGAAGGGAATCTGGGAAGGCTAGATGACCTGTATCAGGATGGAGTCCGATTGATGACCCTGACTTGGAATTATGAGAATGAGATTGGATATCCCCATGAAGTAGGAGGGGGATTGAAAAATTTTGGCTTTGAAACGGTATTGCGGATGAACGAGCTTGGAATGGTGGTTGATGTATCCCATTTGTCAGACGAAGGATTCTGGGATGTGATCCGCACGACGAATAAGCCTATTGTAGCTTCTCATTCCTGCGCCAGAAGCATCTGTGACAACTCGAGGAATCTGACCGATGAGATGATGCGTGCCATAGGGGAACAGGGCGGCGTGATAGGGCTGAATTATTTTTGTGAATTTTTAAACAAAATAGAGCGAAATTCCACCTGTGAAATGGTCATGGAACATGCAAAACAGATCGTGCGCTGTGCGGGAATCGAATCCCTCGCCCTCGGCTCTGATTTTGACGGGATCGAAGGAAGCCTGGAATGGAAGGATTATGCGGGAATCCAGATGGTTATTGACTATTTGCACAGGGAATTTACGTATGACCAGCTGGAAAAAATATGTTTTAAGAATGCAATGAGGATTTTTGCATAATAATATTAAGATTTTTCTCTATATTTTTATCTATTAATCGTCTAGATATAGATTGACAAAATAATAACAATCTGCTATCCTAAACATAGCAAATAGATATTACAATGTGATAGGGAGGTGCCTTACGGTTATGAATGTGTGTCTGCGGGAGTAGCAGCCACTCTTTTTTTACCACGATCCGTATGGCATCTTTTGTACCCTGCCACGCATAAGCAATGTATCAAAAAATAAAAAATCGAAGACAAAAAGGAGAATGAAACTATGAGTAGTAAGGTTACTATCATCGGTGCCGGTAGCGTAGGTGCCACAATTGCGTACACATTGTCTGGACAGAACATTGCATCTGAGATTGTCATGATCGACATTAACAAAGAGAAGGTTAAAGGAGAGGTCATGGATATTGAGCAGGGAACATGTTTCCGTGATCCTATTTCTATTGTAGCCGGAGAGTATGAGGATGCAAAGGACTCTGATATCGTGATCATCACATCCGGTATTGCACGTAAACCGGGACAGACAAGGATTGAGCTGACCCAGACAAACGTTAATATTTTAAAGAGCATTACGCCGGAGATCGTAAAGGCAGCTCCCAATGCGATCTACATTATTGTAAGCAATCCGGTGGACATTATGACTTACGTATTTACGAAAATTTCAGGCCTGCCGGAGAGACAGATCATCGGTTCCGGTACGGTACTTGACACTGCCCGCCTGAAATTCGGTCTTTCCGACCATTTCGGCGTTGCACAGAAAAATATCCACGCATATGTATTCGGAGAGCACGGGGACACTTCTTTTATTCCATGGTCCGGCGCATATATTTCCGGTGTCAGCGTAGATGAGTTTTATGAAGTGATGAAATCAAAAGGCAGAGACATTAAAGAATTAGATAAAGATGCTATGCTGACTTACGTACAGAAGTCAGGCGGAACCATTATCGCAAACAAGGGTGCAACCTTCTATGCAGTTTCAAGAGCCGTCTGCCAGATCTGTTCCAGGGTAAATGCGGCATCAGATTCTATCGCAACCGTTTCTTCCATGATGCACGGTGAGTACGGTATCGAGGATGTCTGTCTTAGTACTTTGACACTTCTCGGACCGAACGGAATTCAGGGAAAGATCCCTATGCGTATGAATAAAGCAGAGATCGCAAAACTGCAGGCCAGTGCAGATGCATTGAAAGCAGTGATCGCACAGATCGAATTATAGAAAGGAAGAAAGGATTATGAAGTACAGCTATTATCCGGGATGTACGCTGAGGACAAAAGCGAAAACACTGGATGCGTATGCCAGGGCTTCTGCTCAGGTACTTGGATTTGAACTGGAGGAGATCGAGAACTGGCAATGCTGCGGCGGTGTCTATCCTCTCGGTTCCGATGAGATTGCGACAAAACTGTCTTCTGTCAGGGCATTGAATGAAGCAAAGGAAAAAGGGCAGGATCTGGTTACACTCTGTTCTGCATGCCACCATGTGATCAAACGTGTAAACGATGATATGAAAAATGTGGAGGATATCCGGACAAGAGCGAATAATTATATGCAGCTTCCGGAAGCCTATGCCGGCGAGACCACCGTGCTCCACTTCCTTGAGGTGCTCCGGGACAGAGTAGGGTTTGATGAGCTGAAAAAGAAGGTGGTCAGCCCGCTTACCGGGAAAAAGATAGGCGCATATTACGGCTGCCTGCTGCTGCGCCCCGGCAAGATCATGGCTTTTGATGATCCGGAAAACCCGAAGATCATGGAAGACTTTATCCGTGCCATCGGTGGGGAACCGGTGGTTTATCCATACCGCAATGAATGCTGCGGTGGATATATTTCACTGAAAGAAAAAGAGATGGCAGGAACCATGTGTGAAAAGATCATGGACAGTGCTGCGGGCTTTGGCGCAGAGATGATGATCACAGCCTGTCCGCTCTGTATGTATAATTTGAACTCCAATGGAAACGGCAAGCTTCCGGTTTATTATTTTACAGAACTTCTGGCAGAAGCACTTGGGGTGAAAGAGGAGGTGGAAAACCAGTGAGTACCGAAAAAACGCGAGCAGAACAGATCAAAGAGATCAGCGGGGTAAATCCCCTGAAATGTATGAAATGCGGGAAGTGTTCCGCATCCTGCCCGTCCTTCAATGAGATGGACATTAAACCTCACCAATTTGTATCTTACGTAGTGAATGAAGACATTGAGTCACTGGTCAATTCCAAATCCTTATGGAAATGCCTTTCCTGTTTTGCTTGCGTGGAGCGCTGCCCCAGAGATGTAAAGCCGGGCAAGCTGATCGATGCAGCAAGACAGCTGGTGATCCGCCAGAGAGGACAGGCGTACCTTTCTCCCAATGAGATCCCGGAGCTTTTGGATTCGGAGATTCCACAGCAGCTGCTGGTCAGTGCATTTCGTAGATACAGGAGGTGAGCCGCGTGCAGAGGATAGGCGTATTTGTTTGCCACTGCGGTAGTAATATTGCAGCGACAGTAGATGTTAAAAAAGTAGTTGAGATGGCCGCTATGGAGCCGGGCGTGGTCCATGCGGAGGATTACCAGTATATGTGTTCGGAAGCGGGACAATCCCTGATTGCAAAGGCGATCGAGGAAAAGCACCTGACAGGGCTTGTCGTATGTTCTTGTTCCCCGCGAATGCATGAGGCCACTTTCCGCAAAGCTGCGGAGCGCGCGGGATTAAACCCGTATATGGTGGAAATCGCAAATATCAGGGAACACTGCTCCTGGATCCATAAGGATGTGGAGGAAGCGACGAAAAAAGCTGTGATCCTTGCAAGGGCAGCCATTGCAAAAGTAAACCTGAATACACCGCTTCAGCCGGGAGAGAGCCGTGTTACGAAACGTGCTCTGGTGATCGGCGGAGGAATTGCAGGTATCCAGACAGCCCTTGACATTGCGGATGCGGGCTACGAAGTGGATATCGTGGAAAAAACACCAAGCATCGGCGGAAGGATGTCACAGCTGGATAAGACCTTCCCCACTCTGGACTGTTCCGCATGTATCCTCACACCGAAAATGGTGGAGGCTGCAGCCCATGAAAAAATTAAGATCTATACATACAGTGAGGTAGAAAAAGTATCAGGATTTGTGGGGGATTTCACGGTGGATATCCGCAAGAAAGCCCGCAGTGTTGATATGGACAAATGTACCGGATGCGGTGTCTGCCAGGAAAAATGCCCCTCAAAGAAAGCTCCCAGCGAATTTAACCGGGGATTAAATACGAGGAGTGCTATTTACACACCTTTCGCACAGGCCATTCCAAACGTTCCGGTGATTGACCGTGAGAACTGTATTAAATTTAAGACAGGAAAATGCGGCGTCTGCTCAAAAGTATGTCAGGCAGGGGCCATTGATTACGACCAGAAGGATGAGATTGTTACGGAAAAATACGGCGCTATCGTGGTAGCCACCGGATTTGATACCATCAAATTGGACCGTTACGATGAATATGCATATAACCAGAGCAAAGACGTGATCACATCTCTGGAGCTGGAGCGTATCATGAATGCAGCCGGACCGACCAAAGGCCATCTGGAGCGCCTTTCCGATGGAAAAGCCCCAAAGGAAATGGTGTTTATCCAGTGTGTGGGAAGCCGCTGCGCGGATGACAGGGGTAAGAGCTACTGTTCCAAGATCTGCTGTATGTACACGGCAAAGCATGCCATGCTGATCCGTGACAAATACCCGGATGTAAACGTCACCGTCTTCTACATCGACGTGCGTACCCCGGGCAAGAACTTCGACGAATTTTACAGAAGAGCCGTAGAGCAGTACGGCGTGAACTATATTAAAGGTCAGGTGGGCAAGGTTATCCCCCAGCCGGACGGAAAACTGCTGGTTCAGGGTGTAGACCTGCTGGACAATCGCCAGATCTTAAAAGAAGCAGATATGGTAGTGCTTGCTACAGCGATTGAACCGAACCCGGATGTGAGAAAGATCGCCACCATGCTGACGGCAAGTATCGATACGAATAACTTCCTTACAGAGGCGCACGCAAAGCTCCGTCCGGTGGAATCCCCCACTGCAGGAATTTTCCTTTCCGGTGTATGTCAAGGACCGAAAGATATTCCGGAGACAGTAGCCCAGGCAGGTGCAGCTGCTGTGAAAGCTATTGGACTTCTGGCAAAGGATAAACTGATGACAAATCCATGCACGGCACAGTCGGACGAGCTGCTCTGTAACGGATGTTCCACCTGTGCAAACGTATGTCCTTATGGCGCTATTACTTATGAAGACCGTCAGGTCAATGACCATGGAATCCGTGAAGTACGGCGCCTTGCAGTGGTCAACAGTGCACTTTGCCAGGGCTGCGGTGCATGTACAGTTGCCTGCCCGTCAGGTGCCATGGACCTGCAGGGATTTTCCAACAGACAGATTATCGCGGAGGTAGATGCAATATGTCGATAGAAGCAAAAGAAGAATTCAGACCGAAAATTGTGGCATTTTGCTGCAACTGGTGCAGCTACGCCGGTGCCGATCTGGCAGGGAGCAGCCGTCTGACTTATCCGGCAGATGTGAAGATCATCCGTGTTCCATGCTCCTGCCGTGTCAACCCCATGTTCATCCTGCGTGCCTTTGAAAAAGGTGCGGATGGCGTGATCATGTGTGGATGCCATCCCGGCGACTGCCATTACAGCACAGGAAATTATTACGCAAGAAGACGTATGACACTGCTGTTTTCCATGCTTGATTTTATCGGCGTTGAGAACGGGCGTACCCGTGTGGAATGGGTATCTGCTGCAGAAGGCGTAAAATTCTCCCAGACCATGAATGAGTTTGTAGAGAAGATCTACTCACTCGGCAAAAATGTAAGATTGGAGGATTTAAGATGCAGGAATTAATAGAACGGGCGAAAGAGCTGCTGGCAGACGGAACGGTAGCCAGAGTGCTCGGCTGGAGAGCCGGAGACCTGCCCTACAATCCGGAACCGGCTTACTTTGACACAGAGGAATCTTTAAAAGATTTCGTTTACAATGGATTTTGCGGAGCCAATTTAAGTAAATATATGATCGAGGCCTCCAAGCTGGAGGGAAAAACGCTTGTCTGCTTAAAGCCCTGCGATACATACAGCTTCAACCAGCTCTTGAAAGAGCACCGTATAGACCGGGAAAAAGCTTACATTATCGGTGTGGGCTGTAAAGGAAAGCTGGATATCGAAAAGATTCGAAAACAGGGAATCAAAGGCATTGAGAAGATCGAGGGCGCTGAGCTTACAGATGAAGCCGAGACTTTGACGATCCATACATTGTACGGTGATAAGACTTGCAGCTACCGTGACGGAATGCTGGAGCGATGCCACGTTTGTAAAGGAAAAGAACACAAAATATACGATGAACTGATCGGGGAATCGAAAGACACGAAAGACGCAGACCGTTTTGAAGAGGTGAAGCGTATCGAGGCGATGGGACCACAGGAGAGATTTGCATTTTTCCAGAAGGAGCTCAGCAAATGTATCCGCTGTAACGCATGCCGCAACGTATGTCCCGCATGCAGCTGCCGCAAATGTGTGTTTGACAGCACAAAATTTGACAGTGCCCAGAAAGCAAATGCAGATTCTTTTGAAGAAAAGATGTTCCATATTATCCGCGCATTCCATGTGGCAGGCAGATGTACCGACTGCGGAGAGTGCAGCCGCGTCTGTCCTCAGGGAATTCCACTTCATCTGTTCAACCGGAAATTCATCAAAGATATTGACGAACTGTACGGAGAGTATCAGGCAGGTGAAGATATCGAAGCAAAGATGCCGCTGACCAGCTTTACCTTTGATGACGCAGAACCTGGTATCGTGGGAGAAAGGGGATAATGTATGTATAAGATAGCGAAAAAAGACTTGTCCGCATTATTCCGAATGATTGCGGCACAGCAGGAACTGTACTTGCCGGTGCGGTCCGCAGGGCAGGTGAATTACCATGTCTGGAGTGAAGAGGCAGAGGTAGACCTTGATACGCTGAAAAGCGTGAAGTCTCCGAAAGATGCATTTTTTCCGCAGAGTGAAAATCTGTACTCGGTACAGAGAGAAGGGAAAAAGCTGACGGTATGTCCGGAAGGGCTTCAGGATAAGGATTTTGTTGTATTTGGAATGAAGGCATGTGACGTTCAGGGCGTAAAAGTGCTGGACCGTGTATTCTTAGCGGATCCAGTAGATACGTATTATGCGGCGAGAAGGCAGCATGGAACCATCGTAGCGCTGGCTTGTCATGAGCCGGAAGAATCATGCTTCTGTAAGGTATTCGGCATTGACTGTGCAGAGCCTGCAGCCGACGTAGCTACATGGATGGTAGAAGATGATTTGTACTGGAAACCTTTGACAAAGAAAGGTGAAACACTTACTGCTGCAGTTTCCGAGCTGCTTGTGGAAGCCGGTGAGGCCGGGGAGCAGAAAGTGGAAGAAGAAAAAACGGCGATCCGGGCCATTGTAGAAAGGCTTCCCTACTCCCATTTGTCCTTGGAGGGCTGGAATGGAGATAACTTAAACGAAAGATTTAATTCGCAGCTGTGGGAAGAGCTTTACAAACCGTGTCTGGCATGCGGTACGTGTACCTTTGTCTGCCCTACCTGCCAGTGCTACGATATTAAAGACTACGATACAGGGCATGGTGTACAGCGCTACCGCTGCTGGGATTCTTGCATGTATTCTGATTTTACCATGATGGCTCACGGAAACAACAGGAACAGCCAGATGCAAAGATTCAGACAGCGGTTTATGCATAAACTGGTGTACTTTCCGGCAAACAATGACGGTATGTATTCCTGTGTGGGATGCGGACGCTGCGTAGAAAAATGTCCGGCTTCTTTAAATATTGTAAAAGTGATCAAAAAGTTTGGCGAAGCAGATAAAGTGAAAGAAGATGGAGGTGATCAGGCATGAGTGAATCAAATTCCGTAAACCAGACGGCAGATACCCATGAGTGCACCTGTCATAAAAACTATACATTAGATACTTTGATCCCCAAGGTAGGAGTTATTACGGATATCCGCCAGGAGACACCGGATGTGAAGACCTTTCGTGTGAACGCTCCGGAGGGCGGAAAGCTCTTTGAACATATGCCGGGACAGTGTGCCATGGTCTGTGCACCGGGCATCAGCGAGGGAATGTTTTCCATCACCTCCTCACCTACCAACAAAGAATATCAGGAGTTCAGTATCAAGAAATGCGGTATGCTGACGGAATATCTCCACAGCCTTCAGGTGGGAGATGAGATCACAGTCCGCGGGCCTTACGGAAATTATTTTCCGGTGGAGACAGAGTTAAAGGGCAAGAACCTGCTGTTTATAGCCGGCGGTATCGGTCTGGCGCCCCTTCGTTCTGTGATCAATTATGTGTTGGACAACAGGGATAATTACGGGACAGTAGACATTGTATACGGCTCCCGCTCTGCTGACGATCTGGTTCAGCTCAAAGAGATTCAGGAAGTGTGGATGAAAGCGAAGGACGTCAATGTGTATCTTACCATCGACCGCGAGCAGGAAGGCTGGGACGGACATGTAGGTTTCGTTCCAAATTACGTGAAAGAGCTGGGATTTGATACAAATAAGACGGCGCTTGTATGCGGACCGCCTATCATGATCAAATTCGTTCTGGCGGGATTACAGGAACTTGGCTTTACAAGTGAACAGGTTTATACAACCTTGGAATTGAGGATGAAATGCGGCGTAGGCAAGTGCGGCCGATGCAATATCGGGTCAAAATACGTCTGCAAGGACGGCCCTGTATTCCGATACGACGAGATTGATGAGCTGCCGAATGAGTACTAGAAATACATGGGCTGTGGTAATGTAAAGTGAAACAGCCCGGTGTGTATGGATGGTACCAACGACTTTATGATAGACAGGAAGAAACTTTGAGATGGAAAAGATGGTAAAGGGATATTTTTTCGGTAAAAAATACAGCGTCCCAGCCGATCTGACCATCATGACAGCGATGGAGTATGCCGGTTATACATTAAAGCGCGGCTGCGGCTGCCGTCATGGATTCTGCGGAGCTTGTGCTACGATTTACAGGATCAAAGGGAAAAATGAATTGAAAACTTGTCTGGCCTGTCAGACACAGGTTGAGGAAGGCATGTATGTGGCAAGCATTCCCTTCTTCCCTACGGATAAGAGAACCTACGATATCAATGAGCTGAGGCCAAACCAGCAGGTCATGATGGAACTGTATCCTGAAATCTACAGCTGCATCGGCTGCAATGCATGTACGAAGGCATGTACGCAGGACCTCAACGTTATGCAGTATATTGCATATGCCCAGAGAGGTGAACTCGAAAAATGTGCTGAGGAGTCTTTTGACTGCGTAGGCTGCGGATGCTGTTCCGTACGCTGTCCGGCAGAAATTTCTCATCCTATGGTTGGCCTGCTGGCAAGACGTCTTACAGGAAAATATATTGCACCTGAAGCGAAGCATCTTACAAACAGGGTGGAAGAGATCAACAGAGGCGAGTACGATGAGCTGATTGAACAGATCATGCAGAAACCCATCGAAGAGATGCAGGAGCTTTACAATAACAGAGAGATTGAAAAGTAGGGAGGCGTAAAACATGTATGCACCATATCCAGAAAATATGATGGAATCCATCAAAAAGGTAGAAGCTACAAGAGCAGAACGTATGGCAACAGAGCCAAGGCGTTTGACAGCAGATGAAAAAGACGCTCTCCTGAAAGAGTTCCATCCGGACTATAACCCAGATGCGTTTGCAGAGATTAAAGTCGGTCCGAACAAAGGCCAGAAAGCTCCTCTTGAGCTGACTAAAATGCTTCATTCAACAAGCCGTCTGGTAAGTGAGAACATTGATATTACGAAAGTAGATTATGACGTGGATGTCCTTGTAATCGGCGGCGGCGGGGCAGGTTCTTCCTGCGCCATCGAGGCACACAATGCAGGTGCAGATGTCATGATCGTTACAAAACTCCGTATCGGTGATGCCAATACCATGATGGCAGAAGGCGGGATTCAGGCAGCTGACAAAGAAAACGATTCACCGGTACAGCACTATCTGGACTGCTTTGGCGGAGGACACTTTGCCGCGAAGCCTGAGCTTGTAAAGAGGCTTGTTATGGAAGCTCCGGATGCGATTAAATGGCTTAACGAACTCGGAGTTGAGTTTGACAAAGAAGAAGACGGAAGAATGGTAACGACCCACGGCGGCGGTACTTCAAGAAAGAGAATGCATGCTGCGAAGGATTACTCCGGAGCGGAAATCATGAGGACACTTAGAGATGAGGTCCTGAATCTTGGTATTCCGGTCGTGGAGTTTACTTCAGCTGTTGAACTTTTGAAAGACGAAAAAGGACAGGTTGCAGGTGCTGTTCTTCTGAACATGGAGACTGGGGATTATTCCGTTGCCAGAGCAAAGACAGTAGTCATCGCAACAGGCGGAGCAGGAAGAATGCACTATCAGGGATTCCCTACATCCAACCATTACGGCGCAACCGCAGATGGGCTTGTATTAGGATACAGGGCGGGAGCACCTCTGCTTTATCAGGATTCAATCCAGTATCATCCTACGGGAGCGGTATATCCTTCACAGATCCTTGGTGCACTGGTGACAGAAAAGGTTCGTTCTGTCGGCGCACAGCTTGTAAATGCAAACGGAGAAGCCTACATTCATCCCCTTGAAACTCGTGACGTAAATGCTTCCGGTGTAATCCGTGAGTGCAGGGAAGGTCGCGGCGTAGACGTTCCGGGAGGCCTTCAGGGCGTATGGCTTGACACTCCGATGATTGAGATCCTCGGGGGAGAAGGCACGATTGAAAAGAGAATCCCTGCTATGTTCCGTATGTACATGAACTATGGAATTGACATGCGAAAGGTTCCGATCCTGATTTATCCGACCCTTCACTATCAGAACGGCGGCCTTGAGATCGATGGAGATGGATTTACCAAAACGATTCCGAACCTTCTGGTTGCAGGAGAGGCTGCCGGCGGAATCCACGGAAGAAACAGGCTGATGGGCAACTCCCTTCTTGATGTGATCGTATTTGGAAGAAATGCGGGCAAGCAAGCTGCGGCAAAATGCAAGTCAGTTGAGCTGGGGAATATGAACCTTGACCATATCCGTGCATATGATGAAGAACTTAAGACATCAGGTGCTAAGACAGAGGACGTTTCCCCATTATTACTTCCTAAATACGCCAGACACGAAAGATAAGAGAATAAGAAGCCTGGGGCGTAACCTGCCCTCAGGCCATAGGAAAGGAGTAATTTCGGATGCGTGAAATAAATGTAGGGCAGATCACAGATGTGGTAGAACGTCTGTGTATCGAGGCGAATAACCATCTTCCGGAGGATGTAAAGTGTGCCATCAGAAGCTGCCGTGCCTGTGAAGACGGCGAGATCGCACAGGGTGTGCTGGATAATATTATTGAAAACTTTGAGATCGCAGACAATGAATGTGTGCCCATCTGCCAGGACACCGGCATGGCATGCGTATTTCTTGAGATCGGACAGGATGTCCATCTCGTAGGCGGCGATTTAAGTGCTGCAGTGGATGAAGGCGTGCGTCGTGGTTATGATAAAGGATACTTGAGGAAATCTGTAGTCAAGGATCCGGTACGCCGCGGAAACACGGGAGATAACACACCGGCTATGCTGTACACGGAGATCGTTCCGGGAGAGCAGGTCAAGATAACCGTGGGGCCGAAAGGCTTTGGAAGTGAAAACATGAGTGCGATCCGTATGTTTAAGCCCTCAGCCGGATTGCAGGGCATTAAGGATTTTATCCTTGAGACGGTTGAGACGGCAGGCCCCAATCCCTGTCCGCCTATGGTAGTCGGTGTAGGGATCGGAGGTACCTTTGATAAAGCAGCGCTTTTGGCAAAAAAGGCATTGATGCGTTCTGTTGATTCTTCCAATCCCGATCCGTTTTATGCAGATCTGGAAAAAGAAATGCTGGAAAAGATCAATGAGCTGGGAATCGGACCGCAGGGATTTGGCGGCAGGACCACTGCCATTGGTTTAAATATTGAGACATTACCGACGCACATTGCAGGTATGCCTTGTGCCATCAACATCAGCTGCCATGTGACCAGACACAAAACGGAGGTGATCTAATGGAAAAGCATATTACACTGCCGCTTACCGAAGAATTAGCTAAGACGCTCCATGCAGGTGACACCGTTTACCTTACAGGAACCATTTACACCTCCAGAGACGCAGGGCATAAGCGCATGTGCGAAGCCCTTGCAAGAGGAGAAGAGCTGCCTTTTGATCCGAAGGATGCCACGATCTACTATGTAGGACCGACTCCTGCAAAGCCGGGACAGGTCATCGGGTCCGCAGGACCGACCACCAGCGGACGTATGGATGCATATGCACCGACTATGATGTCCGTAGGTGCACGCGGCATGATTGGAAAAGGAGCCCGTCTTCCGGAAGTGGTGGAAGCCATGAAGAAATACAGCGGCGTATATTTTGGCGCAATTGGGGGAGCAGGAGCCCTTCTTGCAAAATGTATTAAAAGTGCCGAGCTGATCGCATATGAAGATTTAGGAGCGGAAGCCCTCAGAAAACTGTACGTGGAAGAGATGCCTCTGGTGGTGATCATCGACAGCGAGGGCAGAAACCTCTATGAAGAAGGCAGGGCAGCCTACTTAAAAGCAAAGGAAAGCAAATAGTAGGGCTGTAACTGGAAACCATTACGCGAAGTGCAATTAGGATTGAAAGCGATATGGAAAATAAAGAAACTATTCAAATGTCAGAAGCGTTCATAAATTCCGCTTTTTTAGCATTGTCAGGCGGTTTTCAGGATGCATATACATACAACGTCAGGGACGGCGTGTTTTCCAATGCACAGACGGGAAACGTAGTGCTTTTGAGCCAATACTGTATGGTGGGAGACTGGGGAAGTGTATTGCGCTACCTGATGCCGATTTTGGCATTTGTCTGCGGCGTGGTTGCAGCAGAGCGGATACAGGCTCGCTTCCGGTATGCACAGAAGCTTCATTGGCGTCAGGGCGTACTCATTATCGAAATGATCATCCTGACTCTGGTAGGGTTTATCCCTGCTGAGCTAAATATGGTTGCAACGGGTCTGGTATCATTTGCCTGCGCCATGCAGGTACAGACATTTCGCACCGTAAACGGGTATTCTTATGCGAGCACCATGTGTATCGGGAATTTGCGCAGCGGTACAGAGGCTTTGTCGGTTTATTTAAGAGAACGGAAGCCGGAGCATTTAAGACAGGCGGCATATTATTTTGGGATTATCCTGTTTTTTGCCATTGGGGCAGGAATCGGCGGGAATGTATCACTCCGATACGGAATGCGCACCATCTGGTTCTGCGTCCTCTGCCTGATGGTCAGCTTTGGACTAATGTACTTTAACAAAGAAAAAGCAAAATAAGACAGACTGAAAAACCGGTTATCACAGGTCACCTGCCTTGGAAGGGGGGACTGTGGGGCCGGTTTTTTACATCTAGTTTCTTAAATAAAACGTATAAGTATGAAATTTTCATAAAATTGGTAGAAAGAGGAAAAAGTTGCGATAGAATGAACCCTGATATTGTTCACTAAAAAACTATTGTGAAAAAGAAGTGCTGGTTTTAAAAGAGAATTTTGTGATGGAGGAATGATAATGAGTAAAGTAATAGGTATCGATCTGGGAACGACAAACAGCTGTGTGTCTGTGGTGGAGAACGGACAGCCGGTCATCGTACCAAGCAGTTCAGGGGCAAGGACTACACCCAGTGTGGTGGCTTTTGCGAAAAACGGGGAGAGGTTTGTAGGCGAGACGGCAAAGCGGCAGGCCGCCACAAATCCGGACCGGACCATCAGTTCTGTAAAAAGGCATATGGGAACGGACTGGAGTATCCGCATTGATGGGACAGAGTATAAGCCCCAGACCATCAGCTCTATGGTACTTCGGCAGTTGAAAAAGGATGCGGAAGATTTCCTTGGAGAACCTGTTACGGAAGCCGTTATCACTGTACCTGCTTATTTTAATGATATCCAGCGTCAGGCCACAAAGGATGCAGGCCGCATTGCAGGGCTTGAGGTAAAGCGTATCATCAATGAACCTACCAGTGCGGCGCTGTCTTATGGGCTGGATCACGGAGAGGCACAAAAGGTTATGGTTTATGATCTTGGAGGAGGCACCTTTGATGTCTCCATCATTGAGATCGGGGATGGCGTGATAGAAGTTTTAGCCACAGCAGGGGATAACCATTTAGGCGGTGATGACTTTGATGAGCGGATCGTACGATGGATCGCTGAGGAATTTAAAAAAGAACACCGTATCGATATTACCAGAGATTTTTCTGCTATGCAGAGGATCCGGGAGGCAGCTGAGCAGGCAAAAAAAGAATTGTCTACTTCTGAGATCACAAATATTGTGCTTCCGTACCTGACACAGGCAAAAGGAGAACCCCTGCATCTGGAGACCAGCCTTACCCGTGCAAAGTTTCAAGAACTGATCTGGGATCTGGTGGAGCGCACAGCAGGCCCGGTCCAGAGCGCTTTAAGCGATGCCGGGGTCAAGACATCAGAGCTGGGTCGGATCCTTCTGGTGGGAGGTTCTACCAGAATTCCTGCCGTTCAGGATAAGGTAAAGGCCCTTACGGGAAAAGAACCTTCTAAGAATATTAATCCGGATGAATGTGTGGCCATGGGTGCTGCTATTTTGGGAAGTACACTGCAGGGGCAGTCATTGGTGGCTGCAGGGACAGGTAAAGACCTGCTCTTGCTGGATGTTACCCCACTGAGCCTTTCCATCGAGACGGTAGGCGGCGTAGCAACCAAGCTTGTTGACCGCAATTCTACGGTTCCCACACGTTATTCCCGCGTATTTTCCACTGCCGCACCTTATCAGAGAGAGGTGGAGATCCACGTACTGCAGGGTGAGCGTCCCATGGCAAGGGACAATAAGACTATCGGAAAGTTTAAGTTGAAAGGAATCCGTCGGGCTCCGGCAGGGGTACCGCAGATTGAAGTTACGTTTGACATTGATGCAAACGGTATCCTGAAAGTTTCTGCTAGAGATCTGGATACGGGCAAATCCCAGTCTATAACCATCACTGCGGACGATCGGATGTCAGATGCGGAGATTGAACAGGCGATTTACGATGCCCAGCAGTATGCCGGACAGGATACCCTGCGAAGAGAGGCTCTGGAACTGACCGGGGAAGCGCAAAATGTGGCGAATCGTGCCCAGCGGGCATTAAATGCCGGAGGAAAGCAGATAGAAAAAGCGGTAAAGAAGCAGGTGAAAAATGATATCAATGTACTTTCCAAACTTCTTGGAAAATTCCGGGCAGACCGGGTGACGGAAGAAGAGGTAGAAAAGATACGTCAGGCAAAAAGTGATCTGGAACGCTCCAGCGCCGGTATCATGCATTATCTGGATGAAAATTAAATACAGCCTTTAGGTAAAGGGTGTAACTGGGAAAATGGAATGCCCGATACCGGGTGAAAATAGTATGTACGGTACCGGACGAAAATGGAATATACAGTACCGGGCGAAAATAAAATTGACAAAAAAATGGATGTCTGCTAGTATTTTTACGTAAATCATACCTTGGACACGATACGAAAAGCGCATGACTGCGATCTGATACGATACAAAGAAGTGCGTTTTATAGTTCAAAGGCGCATACGGAAGTGTATGCGTCTTTTCCTATGTGCGTGGAAAAACAATTATGTACATAGAACCTGCGTGGACAGGAAAGGAGGAAAATGAATGGTAAAAGAAATAGCAAAGAGCATCAGGGAATATAAAAGAAGCGCTATTGCCACTCCCATTCTGGTATCAATGGAAGTAGTGATGGAATGCATCATCCCTTTTGTGATTGCAAAGCTGGTCAATCAAGTGAAGAATGGATGTGAAATGTCTTTAGTGCTGAAATATGGGTTGCTATTGATCCTTATGGCAGTCTTATCCCTGACTTTCGGCTCTCTGGCCGGTCTGATTTGTGCAACCGCCTCCAGTGGCCTTGGGAAAAACCTGAGAAAAGATATGTTTTCCAGCATCCAGAGATATTCTTTTGAAAACATCGACAAGTTCCTGACGTCTTCTCTGGTGACGAGAATGACTACAGACGTGACGAATGTGCAGAATGCATTTATGATGATCATCAGGACAGCGATCCGTGCGCCCCTTATGCTGGTTTTTGCACTGATCATGGCTTTTGTCATGGGAGGACGGATGGCCTTCATCTTTTTGATTGTGATCCCCATCCTTGGAGTAGGACTGGGAATTGTCATTTACAAAACAATGCCTTTGTTCCAGAAGGTTTTTAAGAAGTATGATAATCTAAACGCATCGATTCAAGAAAACATAAAAGCAATGCGTGTTGTGAAATCCTTTGTCCGGGAAGATTTTGAACAGGAGAAGTTTGACCGGGCAGCGGGAGATGTCTGTGCAGACTTTACGAAAGCAGAGCGGATTCTTGCCCTGAATAACCCCATGATGCAGTTTTGCATTTATACGGTCATGGTGTTTGTACTTTCCTTCGGTTCCTATACGATCATAACGACGAAGGGGATGGCTCTTGATGTAGGGCAGTTTTCTGCGCTCCTTACGTACAGCTTTATGATGCTGAATAGTTTGATGATGTGTTCCATGATCTTTGCTATGGTAGTCATGGCGATGGAATCGGCAAAAAGGATCGTAGAGGTATTGACGGAGACAAGTACACTTCAGAATCCTGAGGATCCGATAAAAGAGGTGCCTGATGGTTCCATCTTTTTTGAGAATGTCAGCTTTAAATATTCTACTGAGGCAAAAAACATGGCTCTCTCAAACATCAATCTGGAAATACATTCCGGTGAGACTATCGGGATCATCGGCGGTACCGGTTCTTCAAAGTCTTCCCTGATCCAGTTGATCTCACGTTTATATGATGTGACGGAGGGAACTGTGAAAGTGGGTGGAATCGACGTGCGGCGATATGACCTTGACACCTTGCGAAACCAAGTGGCCGTTGTTCTGCAAAAAAATGTGTTGTTTTCCGGCACCATCAAGGATAACCTCCGCTGGGGAGATAAAGATGCTACCGAGGAGGAAATGGTACGCGCCTGCCAGATGGCCTGTGCGGATGAGTTTATTTCCCAGTTTCCGGAGGGCTACGACACCTATATTGAGCAGGGAGGTGCCAACGTATCAGGTGGACAGAAACAGAGGCTCTGTATTGCTAGGGCGCTGCTGAAAAAGCCGAAGATCTTAATTCTGGATGATTCTACCAGTGCTGTAGATACGAAAACCGATATGAAGATACGCAAGGCATTGAAACAATATATTCCAAAGACTACGAAGATCATCATTGCCCAGAGAACTGCTTCGGTGGAAGATGCGGACAGGATCATCGTAATGGACGGAGGCACCATCCATGCCGTCGGAACCCATAAAGAACTGATGAAAAACAACGAGATTTACCGGGAAATCTATATTTCTCAGAATAAGGCAGGTGGACAGAATGAATAAAAGAATAAGTTCAAAAGGAATTGTTGTGCGGCTGCTGAAAACCATATACGGATTTTATCCCGTTTTGCTTCCTACGGCTTTGTTCTGTATCATTTTAAACGCTATCGTCAGCTCCATCCCGTCTATCTTTATGCAAAATGTGATAGCATTGATCGAGGAGAGCTGGAAAACCGGGGACTGGAACGGAGTAAAAGGAAGGATCTTCTTCTTTGTAGGACTGTTAGCATTCTTTTATGTAATTTCACTGATCGCAGGTTTTACATACAACCAACTGATGGCCGTCATCACCCAGGGGACGCTGAAAAAGCTGCGGGAAAAAATGTTTAATGGCATGCAGCGCCTTCCTGTCAAATATTTCGACACAACCAACCATGGCGACATCATGAGCCATTATACAAATGATATTGATACGCTAAGACAAATGGTTTCCCAGAGCTTTCCGCAGCTTTTGATCTCTGCAATTTCAGCCACTACCATTTTCTGTATTATGATCTATTTCAGCGTATGGCTTGCTTTGTTCATAGTGGCCGGGGTATGCGTCATGCTTATGGTGACGAAAAAGCTGGGAGGAGGTTCTGCAAAGTTTTTCTTCCGCCAGCAGACTGCCTTGGGAAAAGTAGAGGGCTTTGTAGAAGAAATAATGAATGGACAGAAGGTTGTGAAGGTGTTCTGCCATGAAGATGAGAGTCAGGCAGATTTCGACCGTCTCAATGAGGCGCTTTTTCAAGAATCAAAACAGGCAAACAAATATGCAAATATTTTAGGACCAGTACTGAACAATCTGGGCAATATTTTATATGCGTTTGTTGCAATTCTTGGAGGTGTTTTACTGATTCTGGATGTGCCGAACCTCAGTATTTCGGGAATGGCTTTCGGTATCAGCATTGCCGTTCCTTTCCTGAATATGACGAAACAGTTTGTGGGCAACATCAATCAGGTCTCCCATCAGATCAATGCGGTGGTAATGGGACTGGCAGGTACGGAGCGAATCTTCAATCTTATGGATGAAGTACCGGAGCAAGATGAAGGATATGTGACTCTTGTCAATGCCCGGGAAGAAAACGGAGAGATCGTGGAATGCCGAGAGCGGACCGGTATGTGGGCATGGAAACATCCCCATCAGGCAGACGGCACCACAACATATGTGAAACTGACCGGTGATGTGCGGCTCTTTGACGTGGATTTTGAATATGAGGAGGGCAAGCCTATCCTGCACAATGTGTCCCTCTATGCGAAACCGGGACAGAAGGTTGCCTTTGTGGGAGCAACCGGAGCAGGAAAAACTACTATCACAAACCTCCTGAACCGTTTTTACGATATTGCAGACGGTAAGATCCGTTATGACGGGATCAACATCAATAAGATCAAAAAGAGCGATTTAAGGCGCGCCATCGGCGTGGTCCTACAGGAGACAAACTTGTTTACCGGGACAGTTATGGAAAATATCAGGTATGGTAAACTGGACGCCACCGATGAAGAATGTATCGCCGCAGCAAAACTGGCAGGAGCGGATGACTTCATCACCAGACTGCCGAAGGGGTATGAGACGATGCTCACCGGCAACGGCGCAAACCTGTCCCAAGGGCAGAGGCAGCTGCTCTCCATTGCCCGTGCTGCCGTGGCTGATCCGCCGGTCATGATCTTGGATGAAGCAACTTCTTCCATTGACACACGTACGGAAGCCATTGTCCAAAAGGGAATGGATGCGCTGATGAAAGGCAGGACTGTATTTGTCATCGCCCATCGACTTTCCACAGTAAAGAATTCTAATGTGATCATCGTACTGGATCATGGACGGATCATTGAGCGCGGTGACCATGAAGAACTGCTGGCACAAAAAGGACAGTACTACCAGCTCTATACGGGTGCCTTTGAATTAGAATAAAAAATGTTTGATCTCTGAGGTGGCAGCCTGTGCCTATGCCTTCTGGGCTTCCGGAAGGACATTGCGAAGAAAGGGAATCCTTGTAAAAGAAGAGGAGGAAAAATAACTATGAATGAAACAAAGAAGAACTGTCCCGGATGTTCAAGAAATTGTGAACTATCTGCACCTCACTGTGAACGGGGTGCTGAGTACGCAAGAACAGGAGTACTTCCGGAAAAACCGGCAGGAGGTCATGGCGGACACCTGAAATTTGAAAACCGTGACCAGCAGTTGGTGATGAAATACCTGCATCACGCGGTAGGTGTTGCCGATCGCGGCGGATTTACACAGGAACTGACGGGGAAGATGTTTGAAGTACTGACAGAAGCAGAGACAGCAGAGCTGGCAAAACTTTTGGAAAAGCTTTCTGATCATTGGATCGCCATTGCACCGGAAAAGCCAAAACATAGGTAATGATTTTCGCAGCCTTTCCTATGACATGAAAATTGAAAAATGGACATAAAAAAAGAGAAAATTTGATTTTCTCTTTTTTTACATTACCACAAAATGGCCAAAATTTCAAGACTGGTATATAAAACAGCACAGTGTTATAATCGTCGTCCAATATAACCGGGATGGGGAGGAGCTGCAAAAATGGATTGGTTGGTTTTACAGCAAAAGGAACAGCTGTCAAAGGTGATGGGAACAAATGAGATAACAAAGAGGTATGGGCTGGCGTTAAGTGAACAGGAAGCACAACTGATTCTGGAAGAACAGAAAGGAGCATTAAAAAAGTATCAGCGCGCAGAGTTTGGAACGGGGATCACATCAAAAATCATTTACGAGTTTTGTGATTCCGCTTATATCGACCAGAATAGTTATGTGGATACCATAATCAGGCTGCAGGAAATTTTCTACCAGTATAAAAATGAGATGCTGGATGAGATCACAGATGATGAGCTCCTGCATTTGATGAAAGAGCAGTTTGAACTTATTTGCTATGGAGATTTGGATTATTTGGAAGGAACCTGTCTGGACCATTTTGCTCAGGCAGTCCGTGCAGGCTACGGCGGGTACCGCAGCTCGGACGGAAGGGGAGAGTACGGCAAGTTTGAAGAAGTGAAAAGATGGGACTATGATCTATATATGGAAGTATTAAAAGAGCTTTGCTGGAGGTGACCATATGGACTACGAAATGGAAGAATTGTTGCCCATCGTGGCAACGTTGGCAGAAAAGTATACAGGTGGTGAGAGCTCTTCAATCTCTTACGAAAAGGCAGGGCAGCTGATGGAAGCGGTAATGTACTGCATCCGTGAGACAAATGACAGGGAATTTTCGGAGGGTAAATCTGACGGGACAGAATTTACATGTGTGGCAAAAAATAGTAAAATATCTGCGAAGGAAGCATATGAATCCGGCAAGAGGATTGTGAAGGAAAAGGTGCAGGCAGCTCTGCAGTTATACCATCATTGCCTGCAGGATTTTGTATCTTATGGAAACAGTTGTTTGCAAGATACTTTTCTGAGAGGGATGCCGGAGTTTTTCAAAAGATATGATCCGGTTTTCAATCCACAGGATACCATATTGACTCTTGATTACCCTGTTTTGAAGGATTTATCTAAGTACAGCGGAATCGACAGGATCTTTGAATATATCCGCTGCATTGAGCTGGAACAGCTGTTTTTGCGTAGATTTCCGGAAGATTTTGTCATAAAAGTACTGAGGAAGTACGATCCGGATCATAAAAAGATGATCGAGAATATCAGTGAAATTGTTTACCTGTCGCTGGCTGTACACACGCTGGTGGAAAAACCTCTGTCAGAGGAAGAATTCAGCTGTGAGGATTGGGAAAAACTGAGGGATGTTTTTGCAAGATATGAAACAAGCCGGATAAAAAGCGTATTGAAAGGTATGACAGATACTTTTGTAGGAAAATATTGCGATGGAAATAGGGACTTGCATCATTATTTGGAACCTGCATTGGATGGCATGGTCGCCCGTCTGAAAGCAGTAGAGGGATCCGGGCATCTATCTTGAAACTCCAAATGAAAGGAAACTTCAGGAATATCCGGTGACAGGCACGCGCCATTACTATACAAAATGTATTTGAGATATGGAGACAGGAGCACATGGAGATAAGGAAGGGAAGCATACAGGATGTGGATGAAGTATCTGCCTTGTACGATGAATTAAACGGTTATCTGGAAAAACATGAGAATTTTCCGGGATGGAGAAAAGGAATTTATCCGGCAAGGGAAGATGCCGAGGCGGGCATCTCAGAAGGTTGTCTTTTTGTGGCGGTGGAGAATGACCGGATTGCAGGTACTGTGATCCTCAGGCATAAACCGGAAAAAGGATATGCATTGGCAGACTGGCACTGTAGTTTTAGCTACGAGTCTATTCTTGTGGTATATACTCTTGCAGTGCATCCTGATTTCCACCATCAGGGCGTGGGAAAGAAGATTATGGAATTTATCATCGACTATGCATCAAGGAAGGGAATGAAGGCGGTGCGGCTGGATGTGTATGAAAAAAATGCCCCCGCAATCCGATTATATGAAAAATTCGGATTCTGCTATATTGATACGGTAGATCTTGGATATTCAGATTATGGCCTCGAAAAGTTCAAGTTATACCAACGGATTTTGCAATAAGGTGATGAAACATTTGTGATGGAGAAGAAGGGGGAACCATATGAAAGATGTCTTTTTTTTGTATAACCAATGCTGTTTTTATGAGATTGTTATTTTAAATTATTTTATGAGTGTGACAAGCTGCGACGTTGTTTTTTGTTCTTTGGATGGCCGATCCATAAAAGCCACGGAAGGATATTCTGTCAACATAGACGCGGCTTTGAATCAGATTGATAAAACACAGGTCAGAAGCTTTATCATACCGGGAGGGGATATCGCATCTGTTGACTGTGAAGAAGTAAGAGCGTTTTTACGGGAAATGAAGAAAAATAATATTCTGATCGCCGGAATTTGCAATGGTGCAGACTTGCTGGACCGTGCCGGCATCCTTGATGGGATATCGTCTACCCATTCCACAGATCGTGATATTGTAAGGGATCAGGATGTGATCACGGCAAGGGCAAATGCTTACGTGGATTTTGCCATTGAGACGGCTAAAGCACTGGACCTGTTTCAGGACGAAGCAGATCTGCAAGAGACCATTGACTTCTGGAAAAATCACAAAAGGATCCAGTAAAAAGTATTGGCGATATGCTGGAAAACAGTATGGAGGCAGAAAAAGCTGACACAGAATTTACACAAAAAATACACATCAGTTCCACGGCCTTCCCTTATAGTAAAAGCAGCCGTGTAAGAAAAACGGGGCAGATTTTGGGAAAACGATATGAAACAGCAAAATGAATGGAAGGTGACGGTATGAAAAAGAAGAGAATAGCCATGTTATGTGCAATGACTGTGATAGCTGCTACAGTAGGAGGAGTGTGTACTGTATCAGCAGAAGAAAGCCAGAGTGAAGAGCATGTGATTACGGAAAATGGGGCTGAGCAAACAACATTAGAAGAAAACAGTGACGTGACGGAAATTGTGTTATCAGACGATGGGATTACAGTGAATGGAGAAGCGCTTCTGGAAGATGATTCTGCGGCAGTGTATGGAGGAGCAGACATTGTTTATTATAAGGCCGGACAGGATGAAACTTATGGAGAGGGCGGCGAAGAAGATGGGCATACGCAGGAAGAGGCAGCGGAAAATACAGTTATTACCATTGCTGCGCCGGGAACATACCGTGTGACAGGCAGCTTATCCAAAGGTCAGATTGCAGTGGACCTTGGAGAAGACGCTAAGGAAGATGAAACAGCTGTAGTAAATTTGATTCTTGATGAGGCAGACATGGAGTATGCCGACCTACTGGAAAGGTCATAACATTGTTCATTTTGCTGCTTCGAAGAAACACATCGGCTTGTATCCGGGCCCTGCAGCAGTCGAAGAATTTGCTGAAGCATTGAAAGGGTATAAGACGGATAAAGGAACGATTCG
>JALFIB010000013.1 GCA_022776305.1 Lachnospiraceae bacterium | reverse complement strand
GGCATACGCAGAACCTCATCGAATAAACCACGGTATTTATAAAAATTCTTGTCCCAATCAGATGGTACCGGATCATATTTCACAATGAAGCATCCGCCTTTATAATAAAAAGCATTCTCTTTCACCTGATAGCATTTGTGGTAATCCCGGATGGCCTCTTCTCTGTCTTGCACATAACAATAAAGGATCCTGTAAGGTCTGGTACGTTCTGTGATCAATTCACGATTAACTTCCCTTTGCCCCTTCAGATCCAGTTCCCCATTAAGTAAAAGTGCAATTTTATGTTCTAGCCACTCCAAATCATTCCGCTCTGCGATCTTACTTTTCAACGTCACAATGATATCTTCAAAATAAGCATCGTCCCGGCCAAACATAAAGATAGGAAGATCGTGTTCGTCTGCATACTGTAAGACTTCCTGCGGAAGCTCTGTGTAACAGACGTTCTTCACCGCCAGCGCGCTTACCTGGTCATGGCAAAGCTCTTTGATAGCCGGTAGCAGCAGCTCTTCCCTTCCTTTTGCAAAAAGAAGGCTGGTCAAGACAAAATCATATTTACGGAACCCCCCATTTTTTTGGCTGTTCATCATTTTGCATGGAAAACTCATAGTCCAATATGCCTATGGTCTCAATTCTGTTGTCAAGGCCCGACTCCCCCGCTACTAACTGGAATGCGTGGAATTCTTTTAATGCCAAAACTTCTCGTACTGTAATCCCCATATCTACTCCTAACACATTATAATAAGGAAATGATTCGCACTGCCGTGCTCTACTGTCTGCTTCGCTATGTCTTGAGCCATGCCACTCGGATGGCTCACCGCCTGCGCGTACCTTAAACTCGCAAGCTCGCACTCCGTGCTCTACTGTCTGTTTCGCTATGTCTTGAGCCATGCCACTCGGATGGCTCACCGCCATCCTCGTTCGCGGGCTTCGCCCTATGTCATCGTTTTGAGGCAATCCCGCCTGCAAGCAGTCGCATTGTCTCAAGACGATGCCGCATGGCTCATTGCCTACGCGTACATTATATCATACAATTTTGGGAAACGATAATTATTTTTTATTGTGAATTTTTTATCTTTTCGTAATTTCCCGTGAAATATTTCTTCATGCTTTTCCTTCATTTTTCTCGTACGCCCCATTGACACTCTTGTGTATTTGTACTATAATAACCACAGTAAATATGTTTTTATCGTCAAGTTGACATCTTAGTGTTTTCATCAAAAAAATTTACTTCGCAGTTTTTGGCGATTTTTACTTATTTTTTTTTGCATTTAGAGGTGATTTTTATGTTACCTGAACAACATATTTTAGATACGATCCACGCCCAGCTGGACGAGATGTTTCCGGCAGAGCGCAAGGTAGCAGAGTACATTCTAGATCACCCCGAAAATGCTGCACAGATCAGCATCACGGAATTGGCTGATTTAAGCGGAACCAGCGATGCTACTGTGATCCGTATGTGTAAAAGGCTCGGGTATAAAGGTTTTTATCAGATGAAAATAGCCCTCTCATCCGAGCTGGGTTATATACAGTTGATGGGGCAGAAACAGCAGCCTTCTTCTACGATGAAAAACTCGGAGGTCCTCCGTCTTCTTGCCAGAGATACCATTTCTTTGGAAGACAATCTGGATTCTGACACATTGATGGCAGTTTCTACCTTATTAAAGAACAGTGAACACGTTTATGCCGTCGCTGTCGGTAATTCGATTCCCACTGCGATGGATTTTTGTTTCAGGTTATGCCGTATTGGGATTCGGACCTCCTGCAATACAGTGATCGAAAACACACTAAATGAGATTTCACTGGGCAGCAAACAGGATACCGTGGTGGTCTTTTCACACTCCGGTAGTTCCAAGCAGGTGCTCTCAGCGATGGAATTAGCAAAAAGCCGTGGAATGTCCACTGTGATATTCACACATTCGGCAAAAAATTCTGCTGCGTTGATGGCTGATCACTGCATCTTAACGTATCCTGTGACACCGCTTTTTCATCATTACGGGGTTGCCAGTCATTTATGTGAAAATGTTATGGTCGATCTGCTTCTTTATCGGATTGTCTGCAGTGCTACTCCTAATGATATGGCAGATCCTTTGGAGATGCTTCTTTCTGAATTTAAGATTTAATTTGGAGGTTCTGATGTCTTATATAGATCATTATGGCAAATATCTCGGCGAGGTATCTGCTGATATTACAAAATGTGAAGAATCCGGCCGACGCGTAGTTTTCGGTTACACCAGCGACCTTGATATCGTTTTTCGTTATAATTCTGATGCTTTTAATGCTCTCACCAAAGACTATTTGACTGAGGCACCGCAGATTCAGGCAGAAGATTCAATCGACAGTCTTGCTGATTTTACTCGTATTGTTGCCGCTTATATGATTGCAGGTGCAGGTGGTGAGAGCGACATCAATGATTACCGTGTCTGTGAGTACCTAAGAGCACATTTTGAAGGTGTCCCGGGATTGGGCGGCACTTGTGCACAGGGCGCTGCTGCACTGGGAGCTATGGGTATGCCGTTGGTTGCATGTATTTCCGACCGCTGCAGGGAAGTCTGTGAAATGATGGATTATCCGGGGCTCTACACAGTGAAAGACGGCAAAACCGTTCCCATCATGGAAATTGCTACGGACCATACTCCTGTATACCATATGATTCTCCAGTATACAAAAGGGGATACGCTGGAGATAAACGGAAAGACATATACCGTTCCATGTTCTAACAGGCTGATCATGGGTTATGATAAGATCCATAAAGACCTTAACGTGGACGATGATTTTAAAGTATATCTGGAAGACCATGCGGAGAATATGATTTCCTATAATATCTCCGGTCTGAATGCCATCCTTGATCCTGTGCTTATGGAGAAAAGGATGAAAGAAATGGATCAACACTACAAGTCGATCAAAGAAAAGAATCCATCTTGTATTTTCTATTTTGAAAGTGCCCATTACTTAAATCCACAAGTAAAAAACATCGTATACCATGCCATGGCCCGATATGTTGATATTCTTGGCATGAATGAAGAAGAACTCGTTGTCCACACCAGAGAATGCGGACAGGATATAGACAAATCCAGTTTTCCGGATATTATTCAGGGGCTTGAACTGGTGCAGAAGAAACATGGTGTAAAAGGTATTATTCTGCATACAAAGGATTACTCCATGTACTTCGGGGACGAGTTGTCGGGAGTCAATATCGAGAAGGGACTGACGATGGGAAGCCTTATGTCCGGCACGCGCGCAAGAACCGGACGTTACGGCAACCAGCAGGATTGTAAAGAATCCTTATCGCTTCCACTTAGCCCATTAGGCCTGCGCTTTGCAGAAGAGTTATCAAACATGGAGCTCTCTCACAGTGCCTGCCTTGTACCCTCCAGATATATGGAAAAACCCAAATACACCATCGGACTTGGTGACACTTTTGTGGCCGGTGTCCAACTTGGGTTTGTCCGATAGCCCGCATCAAAAATAGTATAAAGAGGTGAACGAATTGGCAGAAAACTACATATTGGAATGTTCCGGTATTTCGAAAGCTTTCGGTGGTACTCAGGCCCTGAAAGATGTTCAGCTTCATATCCGTCCCGGTGAAGTGCATGCGCTTCTGGGAGAAAACGGAGCCGGAAAATCAACATTAATGAAAATTATCATCGGACTGTACAAGCAGGACGAAGGTACCATCACATGGAATGGCAAACCTTATCAGGCACATGGCCCTGTTGATGCCATAAATCAAGGTATCTCCATGATCCATCAGGAGTTAAACCCTGAGCCGCATCTGACCATCGCAGAAACTATTTTCTTGAAACGTGAAGACACGGTAGGAAAATTTTTCCTGAACAAAAAGGCACAGAATGACCGTGCTGCAGAAGTTCTGAAAAAATTTAATTTCCCATTCGGCCCAACCACGATGATGAAAGAGCTGACACTTGCCCAGGTGCAGATGATCGAAATCATCAAGGCCGTATCCTGTGATGCAAAATTGATCATCATGGACGAGCCTACTTCTTCCCTTGACAGTGAAGAGACTGAGCACTTGTTCTCTACGATCCGCGACCTGAAGTCAAAAGGTGTTTCTATCATTTATATTTCACACCGTATGGAAGAGATTTTCGAAATCTGTGACCGGGTATCTGTC
>JALFIB010000203.1 GCA_022776305.1 Lachnospiraceae bacterium | reverse complement strand
CTGCAAAAAAGTTTGTCTGCAAATCAACCATGAAGGAGATTAGGCAGGAAGTGTTATCCCTGCAAATCAGCCATAGAGGAGATTTGGCAGGAAATTTGTCAGGACCGGCACGTAAGTGATCAGCATCAATACAATAAAAAGTGGAATCAAAAACGGCATTGTTGCTTTAATCACCCGATTGGCCGAGACTTTCGCCACATTGGACGTGACGTACAATACAACCCCTACCGGCGGCGTAACAACTCCGATCATCAAATTCACGATCATGATCAGGCAGGCCTGTGTTTCAGAAACGCCCATAGCCTGCATAGCCGGAATTAAAATTGGGGCAAGGATCAAAATGGCAGCTGTTCCTTCCATAAAACATCCCACAAACAGAAGAAAAATATTGATGAGCAGAAGGAACAGGAACTTATTGCTGATTCCTGTAAGGAATGCAGTGATGGCTTGAGGAACCTGCGCAATCGTCAGTGCATACCCAAAAATATTTGCCGTCATAACAATTGAGAGGACTACCCCCGTCGTCTCACAAGTGGAAAGCATAACTTTCGGAATATCTTTTAATTTTAGGTCTTTATATGTTACCAGTCCGATAATCAGAGAATAAAGAGCAGCTATGATGGCAGCTTCTGTGGTGGTAACAATTCCTGTATAGATGGCCGTAAAAAGAATGACCGGGGCAAGAAGGGCCCAGAATGCTTCTTTAAATGCCACCCACACTTCGTTTTTCGTAGGTCTGGGGTTCTTAGGGTAATTCCGTTTCTTCGCATAATATGCCACCATGACGCAAAGTGCACCGGCAATCAATACGCCCGGAATAATACCACCGATAAAGCACCGGCCTACTGAAGCACCTACCGTAACGGCTAGAATAACCATCGGAAGCGATGGCGGAATGATCGGGCCCAACACGGAAGATGCAGATGTAACTGCGCAGGAAAAATCGTCATCATAACCCACTTCTCTCATGGCAGCAATCTCAATGTTTCCAAGCCCTCCGGCATCTGCCACAGCCGTACCGCTCATACCTGCAAACAAGGCAGAACAAAGTATATTCGCATGTCCCATTCCGCCAGGGACAGTACCAACAATTACATTAGCAAACCTGAACATTTTTCTGGTCACGCCACCTGTATTCATTAAATTTCCCATCAAAATAAAGAAAGGGGCGGCGATCATGGTAAATGAATTGGATGCCTGCGTGATCCTTTGGACTACTACCATAGGATTATCCCCGGATAAGAAAATATATAAGAAAGAAGATAATCCAAGGTTCACGTACAAAGGCAAACCTGTAAACAGCAAAACAACAAAAACTACAATCGTAATAGCCACTATTCATCCCCTCCTTTATCCCGGTAATCTCTCGGCCCCTTCACAAAGCATTCAATCAACCCTGCAATTTCGTAGCATATGATCACAAAGTTCATAACAGGTCCCATCACGTATACGATCCCATAATTCAATGCAATGGATACCGCCGTACGTTTCATGCCGGCGCCCACCAGCTTAATGCCAAAATAAATCATCAGGACAGAGAATATAATACAAAGGATATGGCAGAAGATCTGCACCCACTTCTGTACGCTTTTGGGAAGCATATTATGTATCGCCGTAATACGGATATGTGCATCTTTTCTCTCTGCGATAGCCCATCCAAGATAGCAGATCCAAACGTAAGTGAGCTGGATCAGCTCCTCAGACCAGACAATCGGATTTTTCAAAATCCATCTCCAAACCACCTGTGCAATTCCCAATACAAAAATACCGCTTAAAAGCACAACAGAAAGCACATCAATAGTCTTCTCCGTAACGCTCTTTACTTTTGGAAGAAATGTACCCAAGAAGAAGCTGTTTTCTTTCAATACTACCACCCCAATTCTTTTTTTATTTTATTTCCTGCCTGCCTCCGTTGCACGTGCTACTTTGATCACGTCTTTGCTCATCTCACGGAAATAATCCTGCGGAGTGCCAAGGGAGAAAAAGCTTGCGCCCTGCTCCACCCAGAATTTCATCAGTTCCATATCCAGCAGGCCATAGGATAATCCAAAGGGTTTCTTATGTGCCTTGCATTTATCAATAATGGTCTGCATCAGGGCTTTCACTTCTGGCTCATGGAATTTGCCAAGCCTTCCCGCCGATGCTGAAAGATCCATCGGTCCGCAGATGATCCCGTCTACCCCCGGTACCTCCAAAATCTCATCCAGATTTTTCACAGCTTCAACGTGTTCACACTGCATCAGTTTCAAAAAGCTGTCATCTACAGTTGCAACGTATTCATCAAAGCTCTTCATACCATAGTCAATAGCACGGAGCGGCCCAAATCCCCTTGTCCCCTTCGGCGGATACGTACAAATAGATACACAGTGCCTTGCTTCCTCAGCCGTATTGACCATCGGAAAGATCACTCCATCCGGCCCGCATTCAATAATAGGCTTTACATGTGCCATATCATGGTCCGGAACACGGACAATAGCACAGCAGCCGCCGGCGTTAGTTGCAATAATCGCATTTTTGATCATGGGCTGTGTCATGCCTGCATGCTCATTATCAATCCAAATATAGTCATACCCCAAAAGACCACACATTTCATAAAAATCAGCATCTGTCGTAGAACAGTGTGTACCAAAACACAGTTCATTTCTTTTTAGTTTTTCTCTGATAATTGAAATCCGGTTCATTTCTTTTCCTCCATTGTTTTTATTTATTATTTATAAATTTTAATGGTTTCTTTATGATTTCTTCATTATTTTAATCCTGTTTTTGTGGCATGTCAATATATTTCATGTGTAATTTCTATGTTTTTTCTGATATTTTCAACATAATTTTATCTATTTTTTCTATTGTTCATACAAACCCAAAAAGAACTTTTACGCTTACAACCATAAAAAAAGCCAGAGCGCTAATGTCTTTACAAAACAACATCCGTCCCAGCTTTTTTATTTTTTACTTTTTGCTTTTACCCTTTTTATGTATTTAGTCCAGACTTTTTCTTAATTAATATCCCCTCTGCATCCCGCTTTCTTCCTATTGTAATGTCTCAGCTATGCCTTAATTGATGGAGTTTTGACATAACAGCAGATTTCTGTGGGTCGAACAGATCTACCAATTCACAGTATACCTCATACAGTTTATTGTATCTTTGGACGCGCTGTTCATCCGGACGATATACCAGATCCTTCAAATGCGCCATATTAGAAACAGCCTCGCCGATGGTTCCATAGCCTCCAGCTTCTTTTCCGGCAGCTACCGACGCATAAATGGCAGAACCAAGGGCTGCCGTCTGGTCCGTATCCGAAACCATAATCTCGCGGTTCAGCACATCTGCATAAATCTGCATCAGAAGAGGATTCTTCTCCGCAATGCCGCCGCTTGCAATGATCACGCGGATATCCGCATGGGCTTCTGTAAACAGATCCAGAATCTTCCTCGTGCCAAAAGCTGTAGCCTCGATCAGGGCGCGATAGATCTCCTCCGGCTTTGTGGAAAGAGTACAGCCAACCAGCGCTCCGGAAAGACGGCCATCTACGTAAGGAGTCTTATTTCCATTCCACCAATCCAGCGCAACCAGTCCATTTGCACCCGGCACAAGCTTCTCCGCTTTCTTAGAAAGATATGCATGAAGGTTCAAGCCTTCCTCTTCGGCTGCCTTTGCATACTCCGCCGGAACAGCGTTGTCCACAAACCATCCAAACATATCGCCCACTGCAGCAAGGCCTGATTCCAGTGCAAAATTATCCGGCAGGATCGCATGTTTTACGCCACTGACCACGCCATTTTTTGCATAGCCTTCCTCGGACAAAGCAAGCATGACGCTGGAAGTCCCTACCACCATCATCATCTGGTCCGGACGGCACACACCGCTTCCCGGCATGCCTGCGTGAGAATCAATAATAGCTGCTGCCACCGGGATACCGGCTTTAAGTCCCAGCTTATCAGCCCACTCCTGTGTCAGGTATCCTGCCGCTTCCCCTGCAAGGGCAATATCTGACCCCAGCTTGTCTTCCGCAAGGTTTTCCAGCATCGGTGACAATTCTTTCAAAAAGTCTTTGGAAGGATATCCTGTCTGCGGCGTCCACATCGCTTTGTATCCGGCAAGATTTCCCGACCTTTTTCTTGATCCCGTCATTTTCTGGGCAAGCCAATCTCCAGCCTCCAGAATCTGGTCTGCCACCTCATACACCTCCGGTGCCTCTTCAACGATCTGCAGGATCTTCGGCAGCAAAAGCTCTGAAGAAATCTTCCCCCCATACTGGATATTATTGATCTCACCACGTTTTTCCAAAAGCGCACTGATACGGTCCGCCTGCGGCTGTCCCCCATGGTGCTTCCATAATTTTACGTATGCGTGCGGCTCGCTCTTAAAGCGTTCCTGCCCGCAAAGCGGGTCATTGTTTTCATCCACAGGGAGCATCGTACATGAAGTAAAGTCGATGCCAATGCCAATAATGTCTTCCTTTGCTGCCACACCACTGTCTACAACTTTTTTAACAATCTCCTGCAGCACATCCAGATAATCCTGCGGATACTGCAATGCCCAGTCCGCACCCGAAAGCTTCTCCCCTCCGGGAAGGCTGTGATCCATCACTGCATGCTCATAATTCTTAACTGCAGAAACAAGCACCTTTCCGTCACTGCAGTCCACCAAAACCGCCCTGCCGGAAAGGGTCCCATAGTCAAGTCCGATTACATATTTTTTATCCATAGTATTCCGCCCCTTTATATACATTTCATTAGTGTAAGTATAACACATCGTTCCATTTTGTGTAAATCCTGTTGTTCTTTTAAATTATAGAGACGAGATACGCTTTTCGTATCTCGCTCTGATCAGCGGTCGTCAAATGTCCATTCGTACAAGCACGATGTCCATTTTCCTCGTCACCATGACAAAAAGCACAGCAGGATTGCATCCCGCTGCGCTTCTATACAAGAGGTGAAACTCATTTAAATACTTCGTAATTACTCTCCTACCTCAGCTCTTACTGCATCTACTTCTTCCTGAGTAAGTGCACCTTTTTCCACATAATAGTCAAGGTACTCATCAACATTATCTGCAGTAATCAAAATAGCATCCAATTTAGATTCAATAACTTCTTCTTCGCCCTTTAAAAGTTTTGCTGCTGCTTCAAGATTCTTCTGTGCCATTTCATCTGTATCCTGCATTACTGTAGCAGTCATTGTTCCCCTCTTAATTGCAAGAAGTGCTTCAGGAAGTCCATCAACGCCATAGTACTGTGTATCTTTATATGTATCATCATCTTTTACTACTTCATGAGCAGACAGTGCAAGTGTATCGCCAATTGTTAATACCACATCAATTTGTCCAAAAGATTGTACCCAGTCTTCCATTGTTGCCATAAATGTGGCTTCATCTGCACGATCTGTAATTTTTTCTGCCAAAATCTCTGCATCATCACGCTCTGTTACGTAGATGTCTTTATATGCAGCAAGTCTTGATTCTGTATGAAGATTTCCAGGATTACATGACATAATAACTGTTCTTGCGCCTTCCGGTGCATTCTCTACTGCCAAATCCGCCAAGACTTTTCCCTGCTCATACGGATCTGCATCTACCCAAGATCCACCTTCTATTTCACGTATACCTGCGTTTGTTGTAATCAATTTGATTCCTGCATCAAGAACCTGTTCACAATATGGTTTCTGAAGGTCACCATCGTTAGGCTGTACAATAATACAATCATATCCTTTTGTAATGCAAGTCTCGATCATGCTGTTTTGTTTGTCCGGATCTGCCTGTGCATCTAAAATCTCAAGCGAGAATAAATCCTCATATTTTTCCGCTTCAGCCTCAAAAGAATTAATGATACGTGCAACGAATGCATCTGCAGCATTTCTTACAATAAATGCCACTTCATATTTTTCTCCTTCTTCTGCCATAGCAGTCATTCCCGCTCCCATAGGCAGCACCATAGTAGATGCCATTAACAGTGCCATTGCTTTTTTCCATGCTTTCATTTTAAAACCCTCCTTAAATTGTTTTGTTTTATAATAACCCTCACTTTTAGAGAATTATTTTTTACCTTTCTTAAAAGACTTTTTATCTTTTGAATAAATATCCCAAATTACAGCTACTCCGATAATAAAACCTCTTACCACCTGCTGTAGGTAAGAATCAATAGATGCAAGATTCATAATATTATTCAAAAATCCTACAATAAAAGATCCTATCAAAGTTCCAAAAGCGGTTCCAACGCCACCAGAAAAACTCGTACCTCCAATAATTGTTGAAGTCATTGCGTCAAATTCGTAACCCTGACCGCCATTCGGCATTGCCCCGTTTACACGGGCAACCCAAACAGCTGCAGCAAGTCCTACCAAAATGCCATTGATGACATACGCCAAAACTTTTACTTTATCAACATTTATCCCCGACGCTCTGGCAGCCTCTTCATTTCCTCCAACCGCATAAACGGAACGCCCCAGTTTTGTTTGCTTTGTCAAATACGACATAGCTATTAAACAAGCAAGCATAAAATAAACGGGCATTGGTATTCCCAAGAAACTTCCTTGTCCAATAAAAGTAAGCCCTTCTATATCATACAAGTTTGTACCGCTGGTGTAGAATAACGCTCCACCTCTTGCCATAGCTTGAACGGCCAGCGTTGCAATAAATGGCGGGGCATGAAAATATGTTACCATGACAGCACTCACTAAATTGCAAAGAACCGCTACCACAATTGCCACCAAAATAGTCAAAAATACATTTGGAACTTTCTGATAAAAAGAGACACAAATTACTCCTGACAGAGCAAGCACAGAGCCAGCTGCCAAATCAAGAAGCCCACCAATAATCAATAGCATCGCACCAAATGAAATCATGATAATAACCGACTGTTGTTTTACAACATTCATCAAGTTATTTAATTTCAAAAAGTTTTCATTTGCCACACTACAGATAATCATCATCACGACTAAAATCAGCACGAGACTATAATCGCTTAAGATCGTTCTCCAATCTTTAGATTTTGTCGACATTGTATTTCCTCCTCCATATTAAGCATTCTTAGTCTTGAACCGCCAAGCTCATGATCGCTTCTTGACTAAATTCATCTCTTTTTATGCACCCGGCAATTTGTCCTTCTTTCATTACATAAATCCGGTCGCACATCCCTATCAGTTCAGGTAATTCAGATGAAACAATAACGATCCCTTTGCCCGCTTGTGCAAATTCTTCCATTAATTGATATATTTCACTTTTCGCACCGACATCAATACCACGCGTTGGTTCATCAAGTATTAATACATCAGGATCACACAGCAGCCATTTTGCCAAAATTACTTTCTGCTGGTTTCCGCCTGACAGGTTCATGATTTTTGCACCTAAAGAAGTAGTCTTAACACGCATCTTCCCACAAACCCTGTCTACCTCTTCCATCTCTTTTTTCCCATGTCTGTAACCTGAGAAGAAAAACTTTTTCAGAGAAGCTAAGGATGTATTCTCAAGAATGCTTCTCATAGGTACAATTCCATACTTTCTTCTATCCTCCGATACCATCGCAATACCTTTTCCAATAGCATCCGTAGAATTTTTGATAGTTACTTCTTGTCCTTTAAGATAGATTTTTCCTGATTGGTGTTTGTCCAGTCCGAAAACCGCACTCATAACCTCAGTTCTACCTGCCCCAACCAATCCTGCAAACCCGACTATTTCACCGCTCTTAACATCAAAAGAAATATTTTCAAATATGCCTTGCGAAGTCAGATTTTCTACTCGTAATACTTCTTCGCCAATTGCAACACTCTCTTTTGGATACATATTTTCCAATTTTCTTCCAACCATCAGGCTAATAATTTCTTCAATAGAAGTTTCCTTTACTGCCTTCGTCGTAATTGCTGCGCCATCTCGAAGAACTGTTATCTCATCAGCAATTCTAAAAATCTCATCCATTTTAATTGAGAAATATAAATAATGCTAACACCCCTGTTTTTCAATTCTTCAATTTTTCTAAATAGGAATTCTACTTCTTTATTTGATATTGAAGAAGTTGGTTCATCCATAATCAAAATTTTCGCATCAAATGAAACAGCCTTCAATATTTCAATCAATTGGATATCTGCTACACTCAAACTGCGAAGTAATGTATGCGGTTCATAACTCAGGCCTTCTTGCTGCATCAGTTTCTCAGTCTCTTCATACATTCCTTTCCAATCAAGCTTTGCATTCCCTTTTTTCTTCCACCTTCCCATAAAAATGTTTTCAGCAATCGTCATATCCGGTACATAAGATAGTTCTTGAAAAATCATAGCAATCCCATGTGCACGCGCGTCCATCGGACTATGTATTTGAACTTTTTCACCATCTATATAGATTTCCCCGCTATCAGGATGATAAATCCCGTCCAACACTTTCATCAAAGTAGATTTTCCTGCACCATTTTCTCCACAAAGTACATGTACTGATCCTTTTTTCAGGCGGAAACTAACATCATCTAAGGCTTTCACGCCCGGAAAAGTTTTGGAAATATTTTTTACTTCCAGCTTAATATCTGTGTTCATTGCTCCACCAATCCTTCATTTATTATCAAAACTTTATAATACCTTTTATTACGTTTTGAGCATCATGTACGACTGTGCTAAATGCTAAATCAGAGTCATCAAAACTAAATCTATGTGTAACAATCTTTTTCACATCAATAGATCCACTTGAAATTGCAGCAATTGCGGTTGGATAAAGATTTCTATAACGAAATACCGTTTTTATCGTAATTTCCTTTACCATAGCTTGAGAAAAATTGAACTCAGCCATACTCTCTGCTGCCATTCCAACAAGTACGATTGTTCCACCTTTTTTTACAAAATACGGTGTTTGCTGAATAGTCGGTATCGCACCTGCTGTTTCAAAAACCTTATCTACTCCTTTTCCTTCAAATAACTCATCCACTCTCTTAAAAACATCTTCTTTTTTTGCATTAATCACTGCTGTAGCGCCCAATTCCAATGCCATATTCAGCCTCTTATCATAAAGATCTACCACAACTATTTTGGAAGCACCTCTCGCCTTTGCCGAAAGCAAAGTAACAAGCCCAATACATCCTCCACCGAGTATCAAAACCTCATCACCAAGCCCTACGTTCCCGAGGCTTGTAGCATGAAGCCCAACCGAAAGCGGCTCGACTAGCGCTCCCTCTTCTGTAGTCATATTATCAGGAAGTTTAAAACACATATCTGCCGGATGCGCCACATACTCTTTCAAAGCACCGTCTACAGGAGGATCCGCAAAGAAGACAACATCTGGGCATAAATTATATCTTCCCGTTTTGCAGTACTGGCATTTTCCACATGGATAGCCTGGTTCCAACGCTACCCTATCGCCAACCTTTAAATCTTTTACAGATGATCCAACCTCTACTATCGTACCAGCCACCTCATGACCAAGTACAAAATCTTTCGGAGCCTTTACGTCACCTACTCTTCCATCTTTATAAAAATGGACATCTGAACCGCACACGCCGCAATACTCCATCTTAACCAAAACTTGCTCTGGTGTAATCTCTGGAACCTTGGCATCATCTCTTACTACGATTTTCATCGCTTCTTGCAAATACGCTACTTTCATTTTTATCCCCCATTCTCTATATTATCTAAATATTTTCTAATTCATTTTTAAAAATATATTTTATAAAATAGTTTTATAATTTATGTTTTCATATTAGTATATATTGTATTGTTTGTCAATAATTTTTTCCATTTTTTTACAAAAACAGTTGATTTCCTCTTAAAATATCTTTATTATATAAGAGAAATATTTTTTATTTTACAAAATATTTTAGCAAAATAGAAAGAGGAGAATTTATGGATTACACAAACACAGCAAACATCAAACGGCTTAATCGTTCTCGAGTTTTTCGCTTAATTTCTGCCTGTGATAAGATTTCAAAGCAGGATATAGCTTCTGAACTTTCCATGAGTTTGCCTACTGTTACACAAAACTTAAACGAATTAAAAGAAATGGGATTAATTGCAGATACTGGTTCTTTTGTTTCAACGGTCGGAAGACGTGCTCGAGCAATTTCTCTGGTTTCTGACGCATATGTCGGTGTCGGCTTGGACATTACCAGAAATCACATTGCTCTAGTAATGCTAGATTTAAAAAATAATATAATAAAGTCTATCAGGAAAAGAATGCAGCCGTCTAACACCGTAGAGTATTGCCAACAGCTAGCCAATGAAGTCAATACTTTTATTGCCGATTGCGGCATAGAACATCAAAAAGTCCTCGGGGTAGGAATTACTATTCCTGGAATAGTCGTAGAAAATGGCACAAAAATCGAACTAGCAGATACTGTAGACATTGATCGTGATTTCTATTTTATGTTTAAAGATTATATAGATATTCCATGCATTTTACTTAATGACGCGAATGCCAGTGGTTTTGCTGAATTTCATTTTTCTAAGCCCGTTACTGATTTAGTATACGTTTTTTTAAGCAATACCGTTGGAGGTGCCATTTTATTGAATAGTTCTATGCATTACGGAACTAATATGAGAGCTGGCGAATTCGGGCATATGACCCTTATCCCAAACGGAATGCGATGTCATTGTGGTCACCTCGGCTGCGCCGATCCCTATCTTTGCTCAGGTTTTCTTGCTCATCACTGCGGAGATAATTTAGCCCTCTTTTTTGATAATTTAAAAAAAGGAGTTCCGGAAATAACGGAAACCTTTAATACCTATCTACAAAATTTAGCCATCTTAGTCACCAATATACGTATGTGTTTAGATTGCGAAATTGTAATTGGCGGATATGTCGGATCATATATGGAAGACTATCTGGATGAACTTAGACGCCTTGTCAAAGAACGTCTCACTTTTGGGCGTGAAAATGCTGATTTTGTGAAGTGTTGCACTCTCAAATTAGAAGCATCCGCTGTAGGCGGAGCACTTCATTATGTTGATAAATTTATCCAAAGTATTTAAAATATTATTACTTACGGATCCCACTTTTATTTACATTGTTTTCATACGCAGTTTTAAAACATTTATATTAAACAACTACACAATTTTAAGGAGGAAAACTAATGATTAAAAACAGGCCATTGGACCATATTGGTCT
>JALFIB010000289.1 GCA_022776305.1 Lachnospiraceae bacterium | reverse complement strand
CCATCGGTGCGACGGAAGATACCGTCAGGCAAAATGCACACATAAATGCTGTCATCAAATTTTTTCTTTTCATGTCATCTATCCTCTCTGTAAAAATATAGTATCTCCCTCTTCATCGTACGTTTGAGTATAACATATCTGACCCCGTTTTTACATGGAAAAAATTATTTTTAAGAAAAAACATTTTCTTGAACTATTTTCCAAAGGATGATAGAATATGGTGTAAAAGTCTGAACAAGGGGAGGTACTTATGTCAACATTTCTTAAAGTATTATTGATCATACTGATTGTACTTGTCATTGCGCTGATCGTCCTGTATTTTGTAGGCCGTAAGATGCAGAAAAAGCAGATGGCACAGCAGGAGCAGATGGAAGCTGCAAAGCAGACCGTCTCTATGCTGATCATAGATAAAAAACGGCTGCCCGTGAAAAACTCAGGATTGCCGCAGGTAGTCATCGACCAGACACCGAAGCTGATGCGCCGCTCCAAGCTGCCCATCGTAAAAGCAAAAGTCGGACCGAGAATCATGACCTTAGTCAGCGATGCAGCAATTTTTGATACGATCCCGGTAAAAAAAGAAGTCAAAGCCGTGATCAGCGGTATCTACATAATGGAAGTCAGAGGAGTCCGCGGACCGCTTGAGACAGTCCAGAAGAAAAAAGGGTTCTGGGCAAGAACAAAAGAAAAGTTTTCCAGAAAAGCAAAATAAAAAGCGATAAATAAAAAGAAACGTGCGCCGTCAGGCACACGAAACGAAAAGGCGTTTTCTTGAAATCCTTCGAAAGGATCCTGAGAAACGCCTTTTATTGTTTTATCTTGTAACTATTCAGAACTCCCCTAAGATAAGTAAGCAGATTCGTTATGCTTCCAGTAAGAAAATGCTTATCTTATTCGTAAGGTAGCTCGAATAATTGCTATTTATTTTATGATTCTGTAATATGGAATAACCCGCTGTCTTTTGCCATGACCTTGATCTGGATGCAGCAATCCGCCACCCGCTCGTAATTGACTTCCAGTTCATATTTTACATGGATGTCGATCAGGTCATCTGCTTCCTTCACTGACATATCCGTGACCGTCGTCCCTGCAAGAAGGTTCCCAAAGGGTGTATTGTACCAGCTGGTATTTTTTTTGTCCTGCTCAAATATCATTTTCGAATCGATCAGCCCTTTTTTCTGGACTTCCAGACAATCATTTTTCAACGTGATCCTGTTTTTTATGATAAAGCCATCCTCTTCTGACTGCTCCTCATATAAAATATAATGCTTTCCGTTTTTAAAGTAATACTTCCCGGCAGAAAAGACCTCAATCTCCTGCTCCTGTTCATCCTCTGCGTCGTTCAATGCGTGTAATCCTTTTACACTGATCAAAATATCTTCTGTCATAAAGCTTAATACTCCTCAATGTTGATCTTCCGGGTGGTCTCGATATCATAGGGGAGAATGGAGTTTGCAAAATTCTTAAACTTGTCAGCCGCATCGCTCACAAAAAACCGGTAGGGCTCTTTCCCCGGCGCCTTTTCCCCCTCATTGGCAAGATTCTCTTTCTTTAATAAGCGTTCCAGCTCTTTTGCCGTCTCATAAGCAGGATTTACCAGCTGTATCTGATCTCCCACAAGCCCGCTAAGAAGAGAGCGCAGCAAAGGATAATGGGTACATCCCAAAATCAGCGTATCAATGTCTTCTTTGAGCAGGTCTTTCAAGTAACGCTTTGCCACTTCCTCTGTCACTGGGTCTTTCAGCCATCCTTCCTCTACCAGAGGGCAGAACAGCGGACAAGCTTTCCCAAATACCGTCACATCCGGCCGGTATTCCTTGATCAACTGCGGGTACATATGGCTGTTGATGGTGCTTTCCGTGCCGATCACTCCGATCTTTCCGTTTTTTGTGGTGGCAGCAGCCACTCTCGCCCCCGGTTCCACCACACCGATGATGGGAATGTCCAGCTCCTTCTCTACTTCTTCCAGCGCAAGGGCGCTGGCCGTATTACAGGCGATCACAATGGCCTTCACATCCTGCGTCCTTAAAAAACGGATGATCTGTTTCGCGTATCGGATGATCGTATCTTTTGATTTGCTTCCGTAAGGGACACGTGCCGTATCCCCAAAATAGACAATGCGCTCATTGGGCAGGTTCCTCATGATCTCCCTTGCCACCGTAAGCCCGCCGACTCCGGAGTCAAATACCCCGATGGGCGCTTTTCTTATCGTTTCATTCTTATTCTCCATAATCCATACCGGATTTCCCCGAAATAACCATACCGGAAATATCGGTTTTACCCGGCCCCCTTACTTCCTTTCTTTCATACAAAAACCTTCATGGTTCCAAAACAGCCAGAATCCCATAAGCTGTCAGAAAATCAGCGGTTCTCCGTCCAGAAAAGCAAAGCAGACAGCATCCTCTGACAAAAATTCTGCTTTCCCGTTTGTCGCTTCTGTGACTGCTGAGCGCAGCTCCTTTCGCTGTTCCTCCGGGACCAGCGTCTCCACCACCACAACGTCCGTATATTCTGAGTTTGTGATAGTCAGCCCCCTCTGTCCCAGCAGGTACTGTATTTTACCGATGCCATTATAATCCGTGCGGATCCGCAGCAGCGCTCCCACTTTTTTTTCAATGACCGTACTTTCCCGCAGCCCTTCCTGCACCGCCTTGGAATACGCCCGCACAAGGCCTCCCGTGCCAAGCAGCGTGCCTCCGAAATACCGTGTCACCACCACTGCCGCATTGTGGATCTCCTCGCCCAAAAGCACATCCAGCATAGGCCTGCCGGCTGTCCCCTGCGGCTCTCCATCGTCACTGCAGCGCTGGATCTCATAGTTCTCCCCCACAACAAAGGCGGAGCAATTATGTGTCGCATTCCAATATTTTTTCTTCATAGCCGCGATAAAATCAAGAGCCTCTTCCTCACTGTTTACCGGTACGACCGTAGCAATAAACCGCGACTTTTTCTCTACCAGCTCGCCCTCGCCGCCTTTATAGACAATTTTCATCTGTTTCATAGGTTCCATCCTTATCCACAACTATCCAGACAGGTACAAAGCCCAAAAAGGCCACCGGCCATCGACCTGTGGTATCTTTTCCGGCTTATTTTTTAATAGTAGCAAAAATCCTACTATTTGTAAAGAAATTACAAACTTGAGTTTCCACATGCGATATGGTATCCTTATTTTATCTGAGGATAACGTAAAGGAGATGTTCTAATGAGTATTGCAAAGAAAATCGACCATACCATGTTAAAAGCTGATGCCACTTCCGAAACGATCAAGCGTTACTGCAAAGAGGCTCGTGAATACGGTTTTGCATCTGTATGTGTAAATAGCTGCCACGTACCGCTCATCGCATCCGAATTAAAGGGAAGCGATGTGAAAGTATGTTGCGTTGTAGGCTTCCCTCTGGGCGCTATGCTGACCTCCGCAAAGGCATTTGAAGCTTCCGAAGCAGTGAAAGCCGGTGCTGAAGAAGTGGACATGGTGATCAATGTGGGGGCTATCAAAGACCAGAATTGGACATTTGTGAAAGATGATATCAAAGCCGTTGTAGATGCGGCAAAACCAGCCATCGTTAAAGTGATCATCGAGACATGCCTCCTGACTGATGAAGAAAAAGTGAAAGCATGTGAGCTGGCAGAGGAAGCAGGTGCTGCTTTCGTAAAGACTTCAACAGGTTTCTCAACCGGCGGAGCTACACTGGAAGATATCAAACTGATGAAAAAAACAGTAGGTGACAGGCTTGAGGTAAAAGCCAGCGGCGGTATCCGTACTCCGGAGTTTGCCCAGGAGCTGATTGAAGCAGGCGCTGACAGGATCGGTGCCGGAAACGGAATCATCCTTCTGTAGGATTGTGGCAGCCCGAAGCGTGAAATAATCCGTCTGGTATTTTTTATACCTGAACCTTTACAGAAGATTTCCTGCCCTTTTTTATGAGAAGCTATGCGGTTTTGCCCAAAAGGCCGCATAGCTTTTCCTGCTTTTCCACACTTACGTATATTTTTGCAATTTTATGGAATACTGGACTCCAAAGAAAGCAGGAGGCGGTTTCCGTGAACCATTCAAATAATCAAAACAGCACACACCATCCCCTTTTTAGCCGGACGATCCCATGGAAGCGTCTTCTTATTTCCTTCGGTATCACATTAGCAATTCTTTTTTGTATTTTTATCGGTATCATCTGGTATCTGGTGGCAACTGCCCCGGACATTGACTCTATCACCGTATCCCCCACGGAATCCGCCACGTATATCTGTGACCAAGAGGGGAACTACCTGCGGAAACTCACACTAGCCACCTCCAACCGTGACATTGTAGCTCTTGAAGAAATCCCACTTTCCCTCCAAAATGCCATCATCGTCATAGAAGACCAGCGGTTTTATGAGCATGGCGGCATCGATATACGCGGCATCCTCCGCGCCTTCTTAAGCGGAATCACCAGTGGTTCTTTTTCAGAAGGAGCAAGCACCATTACCCAGCAGCTGATCAAAAACAATGTGTTTACGGAATGGACGCAGGAAAACTCTTTTAAGGATCGTTTCAGCCGCAAAATACAAGAACAATATCTTGCTCTTCAACTGGAGGACCGCATGTCCAAGGAAGAAATTTTAGAAAACTATTTAAACACCATCAACCTTGGTGCCGGATGTTACGGCGTGCAGTCTGCTTCCAGAAGGTATTTCGGAAAAGACGTCTCCCTGCTCACCTTATCAGAAGCCGCCGTTTTAGCCGCCATTCCCCAGAATCCCACAGGGTACAACCCCATTACAAACCCCACAAACAATAAAAAACGGCGTGAAATTGTTTTGTCTTATATGGAAGAACAAGGTTATATTACAGCCCGGCAAAAAGAGGAAGCCATGGCAGATGATGTATGCACCCGTATTCAAGAGCAAAACAGCATTTACGAAGAAGAATCCGTATATTCCTATTATGAAGACGCCCTGATCGACCAAGTAATCGACGTGTTAATTTCGGAAAAAGGCTACTCACAGGATCAAGCCTACCGTGCTGTCTTCAGCGGCGGCCTTCGGATCTATTCTGCCCAAGACCAATCCATTCAGGAAATCTGTGACGAAGAATTTTTAAATCCGGCAAATTACCCGGAAGGCACCGAATACGGAGTGGACTATGCCTTAAGCGTTGCCGATGCAAACGGGCTCGTCACCAATTACAGCACAGAATCCCTGCGGAGTTTCGTTCGTGAGAACATCAATCCTTCTTTTGATTTACTCTGCACCTCCCAAGAAGAAGCCCAGCAATATGCGGACGCATTCCGGGCATATATACTTGGAGAAGAACTCAGCGTTCTCGCCGAACGCCTCACCTTGTCTCCCCAGCCTCAATCTTCTCTCGTCTTGATGGATCAAAAGACAGGATTCGTCCATGCCATCGTAGGCGGACGCGGCGAAAAAACGGCCAGCCTCACCCTAAACCGGGCTACAGAAACGCTGCGCCAGCCGGGCTCCACCTTTAAGATCCTGACTGCCTACGCCCCGGCCCTTGATGCTTACGGCCAAACCCTTGCAACCACATATGAAAATGAGCCTTACCGCTACGAAAACGGAATGCCTGTGAGCAATTGGGATATCACGGACTATTCCGGTACCGTGACGGTTCGGGAAGCCATTACCCGTTCCATCAACGTAATCGCTGTAAAATGTATAACCGCCATCTCTCCGCGTGTGGGTTTCGAATATGCAAAAAAATTCGGAATCACCACACTTTGCGAGTCATACGAATCCGATGGAAATATTTCATCCGATATCGTTCAGCCTTTGGCCCTCGGTGGAATTACCCGAGGCGTATCCAATCTGGAATTATGCAGT
>JALFIB010000187.1 GCA_022776305.1 Lachnospiraceae bacterium | reverse complement strand
TTTCTGTTATAGTATGGGTCACCGTTTTTCATGATATCCGGCCATTTTTCTTCAAAATAGCGCACCTCGCCTGCAAAGCGTTCCTGCTTTTTAGGATCATTCTCCGGTCCCCTTGTACGCGATTCATCGTGGCACAGCTGGGCATAAGGAGTATACACCACTTTTTCCCCCAGAGCAGTCACCTGCATGCAGTAATCCACGTCATTCAGCGCTACGGTAAGGTTTTCATCAAATCCACCAATCTGGTCGAAAATACTTTTTTTCGTCATCATACATGCGGCAGTCACAGCACTTAAATTCTGCATGGAATTGGCCCGTGCCACGTAGCCGCATTTATCTCCTGCCATCCCTGCAAAAATATGACCCGCAGCTCCTCCGAGCCCGATAACTACTCCGGCATGCTGGATTGTCCCGTCTGGATAAAACAGCTTCGCCCCTACTGCCCCCACATCACTTTGCTGGCAAATTCCCAGCATTTCTTCTATCCAGTGGGGTTCCATAACTTCTGTGTCATTATTGAGCAATAAGAGGTACTGTCCTTTTGCTTCTTTTGCTGCAAAATTATTGATTGATGAATAATTGAAATCCCCTTCCCATTTCAGCACCCGGGTTCCCGGGTATTTCCGTGGAAGGTCCTTATAAAAGGCAAAGGTCCGCGGGTCTTCACTGTTATTTTCCACCACCAGCACCTCAAAATGGCGGTAAGAGGATTTGTGGTAAATAGACCTGAGACATTTTTCCAGATCTTCCAAGTGGTCCTTATTGGGGATCACAATGGAGACCAAGGGACTGCCCTGTATCTGCCATCTGGTCCTGTATCTGCCGAATAAATCTGCCAGCTCTACGGATGCATGGATTCCCAGCCTTCCGTAATGTGATTCCAGCGCTTTTTTGCCCGCCTCCCAGGCATACATCTTGCTTTCCGGATTGGAAGCGGTGGAATCTGTGTGGCATCTCCAATGGTATAGGATCTTCGGAACATGGTAAATGCCCTTCGCCTGCTCCGTACATTTCAAAATAAAGTCGTAATCCTGCGCCCCGTCATACTCACTGCAAAATCCACCCACAGCTCTCGCGATGTCACGTTTCACCACAAAAATGTGGCAGATATAATTTGAGGTACGCAGCATGTAAAGGTTGAAATCCGGTTTGAAATGGGGATCAAAATAATGCTCTCCTTCCATATCAACCTTGTCTTCATCGGTGTAAATAATATCTGCATCCTGATGATCATTGATCTCCTCTACGATCTCATACAATGCATCGGGAGAAAGCAGGTCATCATGGTCTGCCAGCAGGATATATTCTCCGGATGCCATAGCAAGAGCCTCGTTGGTGTTTCCGGAAATCCCCTTGTTTTCGGACAGTTTTTTGTAATGGAGCTTTTCCTCTCCTCCATACAGCCTCCGGATACTGTCTCCGGTATCATTCCCCTTGCTTCCATCTGCCAGACAGACCTCAAAATTTTGGTACGTCTGAGCCAAAATAGAATCTATCATGGCTTTCAGATAAACCTCCGGCGTATTGTACAGAGGTATCACAATACTGATCAAAGGTTCTTTTTCAAACCGGGCTGCCCGCTGTTTCTTTAAATCCTTCTCTGTCAGCTGTGTCGCCAGACGCCAACCGCCAAATCGCTGGTCTTCTTTCCGAAATTTACTTGTCTCTCCCCAAAACCCCATTTCATAGGGAGAATAATATTTGGGGCCTGAAACAGCATTTCCCGATTTCATTTCCACAAGCTTTCGCCCAAGCCTTCCGTTTTTAAAGGAAAGCTTGCTCATATCAACCAGATAGGAGGCGGTGTCCTCTCCCACCTTTGCTGTAATGGTATATTTCTCCCCGAATTTTCTCGTCTTTTTTTGCGGAAGGCGAAGGATCATGTCAAACCCTGCCTCATATCTGGAATCCTCTATTCCGAATGCCGCATTCACATCACGCCTCATAAAAAATTCAAGGCGCTCCAGTTTCATCTGTTTTCCTTTTACGTCTGTCACTGTAAATTTGGGCTTTTCCAGCTTCTCATGATAGCTCCAGCCCTTAATCTGCAGAAGTTCTTCTGTCCTCTCAATGGAATCAATGCAGAGCTGCACGCCCAGGCTTCCTGATCCGTCCAGCCTGTTTTCCCGACAAACCTCACGTATTTTGGCGCGGTTTTTCACACTTCTGATATCCATACAGCCGGGATTCATCTCCGGATACAAAAACCGAAGCGGCACATGGTCTCCCAGTATATACTGCTGGAAATGTTCTTCCATCTTTTCATATTGGTGCACTTCCTCGTCATTCAATCCGGCACGGCCGTACAAATTTTTCGAGTAAAGCGCTGTCCTTGCCGTGCTTCCATAAATATAATAATGCAGGATCCGGAAAACCACATAATTTACGGGAATGGGGAAATCAAAGCTCCACTCATAATCCATCATGGTCCAACCGGACTCTGTCACAAAGGCATTTCCAACCACCATATCAATATCTGTCACAGGTGCGCAAAACAACCCCTCAGGAAGAACGGGTTCCCCAAACACCTGACGGAATTCTTCTGTCATTTTAAAGGGCTGTACTTTCCCTGCCCGACCGACGATACTGACGTACTCCAACAGCTGCTCCACTGCTTTGTCTACATTTCCGGAAGAAAGATGTTTATCCAGCTGTTCCTCTAACGTCTCCCCCGACAAGTACTCAAATCCCACACCCTTTTCCCCAGAATCAGCCAAGGATGGCTCTTCCAGCACTTTATTCATGGAGATTGGTGTTCCCTGATACACTTTTTCCAGTTCCTTATACCACCGGCGCATCTGTTCTACATGGCAGGCCCCTTCCGGATAACAAGGGCGTTTGAAAACAAACCGCCCGATACCCTCCTTCTGGCAGATATCTGTGCGGATACAAAACTTTCTAGCTCTCTCATTGGAATATTTCGTATATAGGATCTTCCTCATATCTCTTAGTCCCTTTATCAATCATTTACGTTTCCATTTACTGTATCACAATAAGATAAGAATTTGAAAAAATGGGGAACAGCCCGTCTTTTATGATACTGTCATATGCCTTCGATTCATCAAAGAGCAAGTATCTCTCCCGGTCAAAATTTCTCCTGTTATCCCGAAGCTCCCCCACTTTTGGCAGGTAATCGTCAGAATAAATGGCCATGGGAAGCTTGTAATCCGGATAAGGATAATAAAATTCCCGCTTTGAAAAACCTGCCTCATCGCAGATCTTTTCCAGCTCCGGTCTGGAAAAAGTGCGTACATGGACAGGATTGGGATATCCCTCGATCCCTTCAAAATAATTTCCTGTATGGTCTTCGGCACAGCCTGCAAAGTATTTCAGCCCAAGCCGGTTCTCAATGGCGATGACGATCTTGCCTTCCGGTGACAGGTGGCGCCGCATCCGTTTCAGAAAATCCACGTATGGCGTTTCTGAATCGATATATCCCTGTCCATACTCAAACACGCCGATCAACGTGATCCAGTCATACGTCTCTGTCAGGCTCTCTTCCACATCCTGAAAATTGCCCAGCAGGATCTCAATATTATCCCTGTTTTTATTTCTGGTGGCATTGATAGTGCTCCGCATTTTAGACAAGTCAATACAAGTTACTTTTTTTGACTTGTCAGAAAGAACACCTGTGATAGCCCCGCAGCCGGCTCCCACCTCAAGAACAGTCTGATCTTTTGTGATGGGCAGCCATTCCACAATATTCCATCTTACATGGGAGAGATGGTATAGGATGGCCCAATCCTTCCTCTCACCGATCACCTTGCTGTACTCCTCTTCGGGGTGGGCAGTCACAATATCCAAAAGCTCTTCTTCAATGGCCCCGTCGGAATAGTAATCCACCCCCGGGTAGAAGGTATCATCTATGGCTACCTTTCCTATCAATTGTCTCATCGCATATCCTCTCAACTCAAATCGTCTGTGATGGTTATCTTTGAATTCATATCATAAAAGCCCACCGTGTTTTTTGATGCCACAACGGTGATGCTGCACACATCATACAGCCTGTGGAAAGCGGTAAATTCACCGCCCTTATATCCCGTACAGCCCAAGGAGAGCAGATATTCCCCGCCCTGAAGGTTCATAGTCTGTCGGAAAGTTATAATCTGTGTGTTCCCCTTCTTCTGAGGCTCAACGGGTATTTTCTCAAACATAGTATTTGTCCCCGTGATCTCCGTTCCCCTCATGTCTTTAATGGTGAAGGCGTAGATCACCTCGTCAATATCTTCTTTAAAATGCACCTTCATTTTGATGGTGAATTTTTCCATTTTCTGTATGGTATTTGTCGCAATGCCATGGGCATCCTCAAGAGTGAAGTCAACAATTTCAGCCTCTTTGTCCCCGTATTCCAAAACCTCCGGATTACGCGGAAACGGTCTTTGAAATTCTGTACCTGTCTGTATGCTTTCTTCCACTTCATCCTGCTCCAACTCCTCCGGCACTTCGTCTCTTTGCACTAAGATCTTCTTATATAGGTCCACGATCTTTTTGGGATCCCCTTCATCTAAGATATTTCCCTTATTCAGCAAAATCACGCGGTCGCAATACCTGCTGATGCTGTTCAGGTCATGGCTGACAAAAACGATAGTCTTTCCTTTTTGCTTAAATTCTTCAAATTTACGGTAACACTTTGCCTGAAAGAATACATCCCCCACCGACAGAGCCTCATCTACGATCAAGATATCGGGATCAATATTTATGGCAACGGCAAAAGCCAGCCGTACAAACATACCGCTGGAATAAGTCTTGACAGGCTGGTAGATAAAATCACCGATATCGGCAAAGGTCAATATGTCATCCAGCTTACTGTCGATCTCTTCTTTTGAAAATCCGATCATGGTACCGTTTAAGTACACATTTTCCAATCCGGAATACTCCCCATTAAACCCGGCACCCAGCTCCAGCAGTGCGGAAATCCTTCCGTCTACCTTCACCTCGCCCTTTGTAGGGCTGACAACTCCCGTAATGATCTTTAAAACTGTGGACTTCCCGGAACCGTTGGTACCAATGATTCCCACCGTCTCTCCCCGGCTGACTTGAAAGTTCACGTCATTTAAGGCAAAGTGCTCCCGCACTTTCACCTTCATTCCCAACGCCTCTTTTAACCGGTCAGACGGTTTGTTGTACAGCTTGTACATTTTACTCAGATGTTCCACCTGAATCGCAACATCACCCATGTTTTCCACCTCACGTTACTATTTGGCCATGCACACCGTAAGCCGGCTTTTGGCAGCCGCCGGCTGTGAAAGTGCCTCACAGTACATCAGCAAAATGTACCTTCAGTTTCTTAAATAATCTTGTACCGAACAGGAATAGCCCGATGGTAACTACCCAGAAATACGCTGTCTGCCAAGGGTGTTCCCAAAACCACTGCTTATCGATCAGTGCATTTCGGTAACCTGCTACAATATAATACAAAGGATTGACCTTCAAAAGCCTGGCCAGCTTTGAATATGGATTGATATTCATATCCACAAAATCCCACATGATGGGCGTCATCCATACGCCGATCTGCAGTCCGATGGAGATGATCTGCTTCAGGTCCCTAAAAAATACGGTAACGGCGCAAGTAGTATAAGACATAGCCAGCACCAGCATAAACACACAAAAGCTGTAATAAACCAGCTGCAGGTCGTACAGATCCGGAAAATACCCGTAACAGCAGAACAAAAATACGGTAAAGGCCACGAAAAACAAGTGCACGAAAAGTGAAGCGATGATCTTTACCATAGGAAGGATATCAATCTTAAATACCACTTTTTTTACGAGATAGCTGTATTCGATCAGCGCATTGGTGCTTTGTGTCAGCGCCTCCTGAAAAAAGAACCAGGGTACCAGTCCTGCGATCAGCCACAACACAAAAGGAACAGCTTTCGGGCTTCCCTGCCTGACTACCCCAAAGACGAACCAGTATACCAGCACCGTCACCACCGGCTGGATAAATGCCCAGACAATCCCAAGATAAGAACCGGCATATTTCGTCTTAAAATCATTTTTAGCCAGACTCCAGATCAGTTTTCTGTTTTGATATAGCTCTTTCGGGAGCGACATCTTTTTTTCCATCTGCCACGACTCCTGTTTTGTTCTTACATTTTACTTTCTGCTTTATAAAACTCTGCAAGATCCCGCATGCTACTTTTCCCCGGGGGATCTAATCCTGCGTGCTACTTTTTCCTTAGGAATCTGATGCTGCGTATTACTTTTCCCCAAGGGATCTTATCCCGCCCCACTTCTGGTCTTTCTCAGAAATGGTCAGCTCCATTCCTTCCGGGATCGGCCATGCAACGCCGATATCCGGATCATTCCATGCCAATCCGCCTTCATCGTTTGGATGATAAAAATCTGTACATTTATATGCAAATTCTGCATAATCCGACAGCACAAGAAAACCGTGTGCAAAATTTTTCGGAATAAAAAACTGCTTTTTATTTTCCGCAGACAAGAGCACCCCATGCCACTGGCCGTAAGTAGGAGAACCTTCCCTTAAATCCACTGCAACATCGAACACTTCCCCTGACACTACACGCACCAGCTTATCCTGTGGATAGTTGATCTGGAAATGAAGACCGCGGAGTACGCCCTTCTTTGAGGCAGACTGGTTGTCCTGTACAAACTCCATGTCGATCCCCGCTGCTTTGTAGTCATTGTAATTGTATGTCTCCATGAAATATCCGCGCTCGTCGCCAAATACCGTGGGAGTGATAATCTTTAATCCTTCTATTTCACAAGTTTCTACTGTAATCTTTCCCATTTTAACCACCTATATGATTTCTTCTGAGAACCTTTCCCAGCTTTTAACCTTAACTTCTTCTTATCCGTATTGCAACGCATCTGTTTTATTCCATACTTTTGAAAGCGGTCCATTCGGATCCGCTTTCAGTTTATGGCTTGCCGCACTTTACAGTCCCTCTGCGACTTCCATGAGATATTTTCCGTAAGCAGTCTTTAAAAGGGGCTGGGCCAGATCGATCAGCTGGTCCTTTGTAATAAAGCCTCTCTTATAGGCAATCTCCTCAATACAGGAAATGTAAAGCCCCTGACGTTTCTGGAATGCTGCCACAAAGTCGGCTGCATCTAAAAGGGCGTCATGGTTTCCCGTATCCAGCCATGCAAAACCTCTTCCCAGAGTCTCTACACGAAGTGTACCTCTGCGGAGGTATTCATTATTGATACTGGTGATCTCAATCTCACCGCGGGCGGATGGCTTTACATTTTTCGCGATCTCCACCACATCATTATCGTAAAAGTAAAGTCCCGGAACAGCATAATTGCTCTTTGGATGTTCTGGCTTTTCTTCGATGGAAAGTGCTTTTCCGTCCTCGTCAAATTCCACTACTCCGTATTCCCTTGGGTCACGGACATAATATCCGAAAATAGTCGCTCCTGTTTTTCTTGATGCCACATTTTGCAGCACCTTTGAAAAACTCTGTCCGTAAAAAATATTATCGCCCAGCACAAGGGCCACATTGTCATCGCCGATAAATTCTTCCCCGATCAAAAATGCATCTGCGAGTCCTCGCGGCTGCTCCTGCACAGCATAAGACATCTTAAGGCCCAACTGCTCACCTGTTCCAAAAAGATCTTCAAAAACAGGAAGATCGCGGGGTGTAGAGATGATCAGGATCTCGCGGATGCCTGCCAGCATCAACGTGGAAAGCGGATAGTAGATCATCGGCTTATCATACACCGGCATGATCTGCTTCGATATGGACTTTGTCAGGGGATAAAGTCTTGTCCCGGCTCCACCGGCCAATATAATTCCTTTCATAAAACCCTCCTTCGCTTTTGTATCAGGTTTTGTACCAGATTTTGTACTAAGTTTTCATGCAAAATCATTGTACCAAGCCTCAAACTTAACCTTTGTACATCTCCTCGTAATATTTCTGGTAATCACCACTGGTTACATTCTTCATCCATTCTTCGTTCTCGAAAAACCATTTGATGGTGCGTCGGATTCCTTCCTCAAACATGGTTTCCGGCTCCCAACCCACTTCTGCACGGATCTTGTCCGGGGCAATGGCATACCTGCGGTCATGTCCTTTCCTGTCTTCCACATATGTAATCAGGTCAGGACTCACAAGCTCTTTTCTCGGATCTCCCTCCGGAAGCATCTCCTGCAGTGTATCCAGAATAATGTGGATGATCTCAATATTCTGTTTTTCATTGTGTCCGCCGATATTATAAGTCTCAAAGAGACGGCCCTTCTCCTGTACCATGTCAATGCCTTTTGCGTGGTCCTCTACATACAACCAATCGCGGACATTCTTACCGTCACCGTATACCGGCAGTTTCTTGCCATGCAAAGCATTGTTGATGATCAGCGGGATCAATTTTTCCGGAAATTGATAAGGTCCGTAATTATTGCTGCAGTTTGTAATATTTGCCGGGAAATGGTACGTATCCATATAAGACTTCACCAGCATATCAGAAGATGCCTTGCTGGCAGAATAAGGACTGTGGGGATCATAAGGCGTGGTCTCATAGAAATACTCTCCCTCATTCTCCAAAGATCCGTATACTTCATCAGTGGAGACATGGAGAAACTTCTTGTCCTCCTTAAATGTACCGTCCGGCAGCTCCCATGCTGCCTTTGCCGCATTGAGCATCACAAGGGTACCAAGGACATTTGTCTTCACAAATACCTCTGGATTGCGGATACTCCGGTCCACATGGCTCTCTGCTGCAAAATGTACCACACGGTCAATGTCATTTTCCTCAAAAATCTTATTGATAGCCTCTGTATCACAGATGTCAGCGCGGATAAACTGGTAATTTTCTCTATCTTCGATATCCTTTAAATTTTCCAGATTTCCTGCGTAAGTAAGCTTGTCCACATTGATGATGCGGATGGTGTCACCGTATTTCCGAAACATGTAGTGAATGTAGTTTGAACCGATAAAACCGGCTCCTCCTGTGACAAGGTATGTCCTCATAATAACCCTCCGTCTGTCTCTTTTTTATTTTTTCAGGGCTTCCGTTTCTGCCCGCAATGATGCCAAATTATAAAGTCTGTCTTTTAGTATAACATTTTTCTATCTGGAAGTAAAGTGGGCAAAAACCGTCTCAGAGCCCACAGGATAGTAAAAATCTGCACCAGCTGTATGATGGTCAGTGATCCTGTACAGTAATGGTAAATGTGGTGCTGGCTGTGAAGAAATGTAGTAAACCAGGAAACTGCCACGATCTGCACAAGGCTGCTTCCTATCAGGCCTGTAGTGATCAGCCAACAGTGCAGGTCATCGTACCGTTTCTTTCTTGCCCCTTTTATCATGGAAACTGTCATCCAAAGATAGCAGAAAAATCCAAGAGGTACCAACACATAAAGCAGCAGGCGGTACAATTTGATCAGCTTTTGTCCGGCAGAAACAGGCCTGCTGGCAGCGCTTGCCACAGGATCCCTCTCAAATGCCGCCCCATCTGGATAAACAACGGGGCTTCCCAGCACAGATTCAAAAAGCCTCAGCTGGTCATTGGTTCCGCTGCCTGTATATACCTCCACCGTAGTCTCCTCCGCAAAAAGAATCCTTCTGATCGCCGTCAGGGAAGTTTTCAAAAGTGGGATAAAATCTTCCTCCGGAATGAACTGGTCAGAAAGGGAAGAGAGAAAGATCCCTTTCTTTTTCGTGTATGCCCCCTCTTCGTACGCTTCCGTAAGCTCCTTGTGCACTTGGGCAAAAAAGCCTTCCGATGTGGCTCCGTCTGTGAAGTATCCTGCATACTCCACCGCATCCCGCAAAGCCCAGACAATAATGTCCCCCGGGATCTCCCCGTTGCTGGTAGCCCATCCGCTCTCATAAATCTTGTTAATAGAAGGCCGGATAGATTCCAGCGTTTCACTGTATTCCATAGCCCGCTCCAGCGTTTCTCTTGACACCCAGACCGATTCGTTTACCTGAGGTACATCCATCTGGATCAAGTCCGCCATCACATCGGCACAGCTGGTGCCTGCCCGCTCATTTGTGGTAAATATTCCGTAATAATGGTAATTCACTGCGGAGATCCCCAGCATCACTCCCTCAAATAACAGAAACGGCAAACATGCCACAAACACCGATGTGATCTTTTTCTTCCAGTTCTTTTTCTGCAGCAGGATACAAAGGATTGTAATTGCAGCCGCACCTGCCGCAAAGGGAGCGAACCACATAGAATCCTGACGTATATTCCAGAAATAAGCAAAGCTAAAACCCGCAAGAACGCTCCACGGAAGCATTTTGCGCACGCCCTGGTCCCGGCGCAGGAACATGCCGATAAAACCTCCTGCCACCAAGAGTATGGTTGGAGGCACCACAGCAATGTTGTACGCCCTCTGCTGGGTAGAACTGGAGAGCATGGCAGGTGAATACAGGAAAAACAAATAGAGAATCCCTTTTAAATAGGGATTATTTATAAATGTTTTTATGGCGCGGAGGAAAACAAGGATAGAAGCTATGTAAAACAATGCAAGCCCAAGGCCGTAGGGCATGCAGAGCCATTTACAGACTGCCAGAAAAAATGGGAACGAGATTCCTTTGGAAAGTGTCCGGCTGTTATAAGGGCCAAGCCACTGTCCCGCAAACAAGAAGCATCCTTGATTTACCTGCAAAAGGTCATCATGGTCTGCATTTGCAAGGGCCTCAACAGGAATGCTGAGGAAAAGCGCCACCCGGAACAGGGTCAGCCCAAGGACCACCGCCCAAAATATTTTTGCTTTCCACGGGATCTCATCCCAAACCCTTTTATTCACGCTTCGCTCCTCCTCTGCCTTTTTGTTATCTTCCTTTGCATGATCTTTCTCTACACAAGAAAGCGAACACATCACTTGGAAAAAGCCACGCATTCGCTTTCGTATCATCCTTTTTGCCAACTATTCAGAATTCTTCTTCAACCATTGGCATTTTGTTTACATTTCCGGTACCGGTGTGGGGCGTGAGCTGTCCCATACTGAGTTCACATCAAACAGGTCACTGAGCATATCCGGATTATAGTACATCCTGTATCCATCCAGATTGCGGCGTCCCTGCCGCATAAAGGTATCACCAAATTGTACCCAGTACTGGGAAGAATCCACATTACAGAAAATATTAAATCCCTGGCTCTTCAGATACGTAAAGTATTCATTGTCACTGGTATAGGGCTGCCAGTCCCCGATATCTGCCCCGAATGCAAAAATGATCACATCCGTATCGCCCACAACAGTCTCCACATTATCCAGCCACCGCTGGGTATCCGTCTTCAGCTTATCGATTCCCGCTGCCTGAGGCGAGATATGGCCCCAGGTATGGCTGGCAAATTCCCATCCGTTTTCACGCATTACAGATGCCACATGTTTTGCCTGATCCACTTCATTCTGCCATGCTGCCTCATCAAAATCCGGATTATCATCAAAGAATTTTTGCTGGTACTCTGTGATCCTGCCCGCTTCCTTCGTGCGGTACACCTCATCTGTGCGGTATCCCAGCACGCCTTCATAGCCGGTGAGGGCAAGGATCCCTTTATGTCCGTGGTAAGAGAAATCTGGATGCTCTTTCACAAAAGTATCGATCCAGGGAACCATATCATAATCTCCCACCGAAATGCTTCCGTCCTCTTCCACATACGTATTCTTCACTTCTCCGTTTTCATCCACAATGAGCTTCTGGGCAAAACCGTCCCCATCCATGTAATGATAATAGCTCACGTCATCCTGAGAAAGCACAAATGCCTTTTTCCCCGGCGGCAGCAAAATCTCACCCCGGGAAACCGTCCCGTCACTGTTTACTTTACACATGTCGTGAAGGCTGACCATCACATACCCTTTTTCATACATGGACTGCATGATCCCTTCAAATTCACTCATGGTGGTCATCACCTGATTGTACCCGGCTTCCTTGCTGTCACCGTCAAAAGCTTTTGACGTGTCTTTGATCATGGTGTGGAAGAAAACGTGGGTAATCTGGTCAAGAGGGTAAGCGGTACACGTTGCTTTCGTGTTTTCATATCCTGCCACTGCGTCCTGCATAGCCTGACTGCCCGTATATACATCGGATGACTGCAGATATGCGATAGCCCCATCGTAATCATACTGCGCTGCCATATAGTCAGCCGCAGCGATCATCTCTTCCTCTGTCCCGGAAGCTGCCGTACTCTGGGAAACCGTCGCCCCTTGAGAGGCTGCCATACCCTGAGAAGCATCCTGTTCCTGCCCATCCGGAATGACCGTTCCTTCTTCCGTCTGTACCGCTTCTGTCGCCATCCGTCTTTTTGTCTCTTTTTTCTTCGTCAACTCCGGTACTGCTACCTCTTTGATCAAAATAACAGATAGAATAATTACGATCAGTACCAGCAGCGAAATAATACATTTTATAATCAATTCATTCCGCCTGCGTCTCATTCTCCTGTTAGCAAGCTTTCTGTCTCTTTCTTCCATTTTTCCCTCCAAAACAGGCATATTTATATGAATCAGTATTTTCTTTCTAATAGATATTATGTGTCACTGACCAGAAGATACTTCCAAAATGATGTCAGATCACAAGGTACTACGCAACCCGCCTCAGAAGGCACTGCTCAACCCGCCTCAAAAAGTACTGCACCCCGCCTCAGAAAACACCGGTCAGATCTCCGGCACGTAAGATGGACGGAGCGGATCCCATGCTTCCTGCACATCAAATAAGTCACTGAGCATATCAGGATTGTAGAACATACGATACCCGTCAACATTGCGCCTCGACTGGCGGACATAATTGGGCTCGATCTGAACCCAGTATTTTGCAGAGTCAACACCGCAGTAATAATCAAATCCACACTGCTTCAGATAATTGAAACGCTCTCCCGAGTATTTTTCCATTCCCCGGATATCGCCGCCAAAAGCATAGATCAGCGTATCGGTATCGCCGATCAACGGCTCAACCCAGTTTTCCCACCGATCCGTATCCTTCTTGAATCCCTCCTGGCCAATCCCATTTACTTCATTTAAATTCTGATGCCCCCAAGTATGGCTGGCAAACTTCCATCCATTGGCTTTCATGGCTTCCGCCACTTTTTTTGCCCCTTCACACTCTTTCTCAAATGCCGCCTCATCAAATCCTCCCGGATAAGAATCAAAGAACATCTGCTGCTGCGGTGTCACGCGGCCGGCTTCTTTTGTCTTGTAAACCTCATCCGTCCTATATCCCAAGATCCCCTCATATCCGGTCAGGGCAACGTATCCCTTTGCTCCGCGATAAGAAAAGTCCGGATGCTTTTCCACAAAACGGTCAATCAGCGGAACCATATCGTAATCGCCTACAGACACGCTTCCGTCATCTTCTATATACTCATTTTTCACATCACCGTTTTCATCCACGATCAAACGGCTTGCAAACCCATCCCCATCCATATAGTGGTAATAGCTCACATCATCCTGAGAAAGCACAAAAGGCGTTTTTCCCGGAGGAAGCATGATATCCTGCGCAGCAAAGGTTTTGTTTCCGCTGCCATCATCCGTCCCCGGAGCGAAATCATCCAAAAATACCATCACATACCCGCGGTCGTACATTTGCTGGATGATACTGTTGAATTCGTTTTCTGTTACCATAAACTGGTTATACCCGGACTCATATTCATCACCGTCAAAGGCCTTTTTCGGATCATGGATCAGGGTATGGAAGAAAATGTGGGTCACCTCGGAAGCCGGATAAGCCACACACTCCGCCTTCTGCTTTTCGTATCCATCCACAGCTGCCTGAAGGTTTGCGTCTTCGCCATACCCTGATACACTTTTCAAAAGAGTGATGGCACCGTCGTAATCATACTGGGCGGCTTTTAATTGGGCCTCAGAAAGAACCTCCGCAGAATCAAGGGATGCAGATGACGGGTCTATCGCCCCAGCATTTCCTGCTCCATTTTCTGTCTGACCTTCAGCTTCCTTCCCTTCGCCTGACTTTTCCTCGCCTGACTGTCCTTCAGCCTTTTTGCCTTCAACTTCTGCACTGCCAGCCGGAACATCTTCTCCTTCACCATCTGATAGTCCTGCTTCACTTTGGTAAATCTCGATGATCTGGCTGCTTTCCTTTTTATTGGCCATCCTTTCCTGTCCCGTCTCTTTGATGCCATGGCCAAGGACGATCTCATAAATAATGGCTGCTGCCAACAGAACCACCAAAACCCCAAGGGCCACAATAAGCACCTGCATTTTTAAGGCATTTTTCTGTTCCCGGTGCCGCTCTGCCCCCGTAACACTCTGTGCAGTCTTCCGTATCCCCTCCTGACCCTGTTCCAATTTCGTACGCAAGGGCGTCAGTTTTTCTTCCATCATCTGGCGCTGGGGATTTCTGGCTTCTCGCGGCCTTTCCTGTACTTGTGTTTTTTCGGCTTCTCGCTGTCTTTCCTGCTCTCTGGCCTTCATGCGGCGTCTATACTCAAGCTCTCTTCCGTATCCGCTTGTCTCATCATCATATACCTGAGGGCGCCCTGCCCTTTTTTTATTCTCATCCATTTGTCTTCCCCCAAATCTTCCAATTGTCTTCATCCAAAATTCGACAACTGTTATTAATAAGATAGTTGATTACTTACCCTTTGTCAATTCCGAGCAGGGCCCTTTTTCTTAATTTTAAATGAAGACTCTCTGGATTCATTCTTTACTTGCGGCGGCTCGGATGGTATGATATAGGGAAAAAGCCCGGAGGAAACAAGTTACATGAAATGGGGAGAAAAACCTTACCATTCTCTGGATTTTGAAATGAAACAGCGCTTTGGTGAAAAAGTATACCGCCTTGCCTTAAACGGAAAAATGACGTGCCCTAACCGGGACGGTACCTTAGGGAAAGGAGGCTGCATCTTCTGCAGTGAGGGCGGTTCCGGTGAATTTGCCGCTTCCGCACTTTTATCCATACCCGAACAGATCCAGCTGCAAAAAAATATGATCCGGCAAAAACGCCCGGTGAATAGATTTATCGCATATTTTCAGGCATACACAAATACATATGCCCCCGTAGACTATCTGGAAAAGATTTTTACAGAAGCAGTCTCAGATCCCGAAGTGGCTGCACTGTCCATCGCCACACGGCCGGACGTACTGCCTCCGGATGTCCTGTCACTTCTTCAACGGCTGAACAACCAAAAACCGGTATGGGTAGAATTAGGCCTTCAGACCATGCACGAAGAAACGGCCCGTTTCATACGCCGCGGCTACGACCTGCCTTGTTTTGAGCAGGCTGTCCAAAACCTAAGAGCTTGTGGCATTGAAGTGATCGTCCACACCATCCTCGGCCTTCCAAATGAATCCAGAGAACAGATGTTGGAGACGATCCGCTATTTAAATACCTGCCACATTCAGGGCATCAAGCTTCAGCTGCTGCACATTCTGAAAAACACAGATCTGGCTGCATACTATGAGCGCACTCATTTTCCCGTCCTTTCTATGGAGGAATACGTCGATCTCGTAATTTCCTGTATAGAAAATTTATCACCGGATATTGTGGTGCACCGGATCACAGGAGACGGACCGGGAGAACTTCTGATCGCACCAAAGTGGAGCCAGAGCAAACGCACCGTTTTAAATAAAATCCATGCCTCATTTCGTGAACGTCAAACTTGGCAGGGAAAATCATATCATGCAAAGGAGAATTGAAATGCCGGAACCTTTTACACTTTATAAATTAATCATCTTATATATGCTTCAAAAAGTAGATTTTCCATTGACCCACTCCCAGATCTCTGAATTTATTCTGGACCGTGGTTATACCACTTACTTTACTTTCCAGTCTGTGATGTCAGAATTGATGGACAGCGAAATGATACGTCAGGAAACAATCCTCAACACCACCTATTATTCCCTCACAGAGGCAGGTGCCGAAGCACTGCATTATTTCCAAAACAGGATCTCAAAATCGATCCGGGACGATATAGACCAATATATCACAGAGAATAAAATGCAGCTTCGGGATGAGGTTTCCGTCGTTGCCGATTATTACAAAAATACAGCAAACGAATACTCTGTACGCTGCCTTGTAAAGGAAAAATACTCCAATCCCATTGACCTGACCATCACCGTCCCTGATGAAGCCCAGGCAAGGATCGTTTGCCGCAATTGGAAGCAAAAATGCCAGCAGATCTATGAATATGTGATGAAAGAACTTCTTTAAAAAAACAGAGGAGCAATCGCTCCTCTGTTTTTGTCTGTAGGTGAAGTCTTAATAGAACTGGTGATCTCCGATTTTCATTCCTTTTCCGGATCCGGTGTTGAAGTAAAGGGCACTTCCTACCGGGTTTTCTCCGCCGATGGCTGCTACAGCTGCATCATAGCAGGCGCTGGGGACGCCGTTTGCTAATGCACTTGCAAGAGTTCCGCTGGAGGCAGGTGTAAACTGTCCGCCTTGGTAGATCACTTCACTGATCGTATTTGGGAAAGATGGGCTGTAAACACGGTTCATAACTACCGCCCCAACTGCAACCATTCCTTCATAGCTCTGGTTTCCTGCTTCACAGTAGATCAAAGCTGCCAGTAAAGAAGTGTCATCTGTACTGGCTGAGGAAGAAGCGGATGAAGACGCCTCTGTCTCCTCAACGTATGATTCTGTCTCTTCCACAGGCGCTTCTGTCTGCTGGCTTGTCTCAGTAGACGGTGCAGATGCGATCTCAGAATTTACCGGATTCCACCAAGCATCGTATAAGATACCTGTGCCTGAATCATAGTAAAGCCCTGTACTTGCATCATAATAAATACCTGTGGCAGCATCATAATAGCTCTCATCGGTGGATACCGTAGTATCCTGTGAAGCTGCCTCTGTCTGTGTATCGTAATACTCCTCTTGTCCGGTGGAACTATCCGTATAAGTCTCCTCTGTGTATGACGATGTATCCTCTGTATAAGTCTCTTCTGTATAAGAATTATCTGTATACGTATCGTCTGTGTAAGTCTCCCCTGCGTAGTAAGACTCATCTGTATAGGACTGCTCCGTATAGCTATCCTCTGTATATGTATCGGAAGCTGTATCCGGTTCCTGATATACTGCGTCAGTGGCTACTGCCGTATCCAGAAGCAGCACTCGTGAAACATCTTCTGCCGAAACATAGGCCGTGCTGTCTGCACCATTCTGCACCTGCAGCCAATGGCCGTTATCCTGCGTCAAAATAAAAGAATCACCGTATTCCAATGTATCAACTACCTCTGACGCTCCATCCTCACCGGAGTAAAGCTTTACGTCATCCCAAGTAGTCGCTACGCCTTCCACGCCATGGCTCTGTGCCATGTTTTTTGCGTCTTCACCGTATACAAGATAATCATTTTTTACAAACCCTGTCAGGCCGCCGGAATAAATCTCTGTCCACTCTTCTCCCCTATTGAGCACCCATGCTGCTCCTCCGTGGTACAGATACCCGATCACCTGGCTGTCTGCATCTGCTGCACTTCTGATGTTGATTCCCGTTTCCACTACATCATCATTGGTCAGTGCCAGCTCGTCCCACACAGATTCTTCCTGATGGGGAACTGCAATTGTACTTTCCTGTGCCATAACTGTAGTGCTCATCATCATGGAAGCTGCCATGATCGCCACCGTACACATAGCACAGAGTTGTTTTCTCCTCATAATTATGAACTCCTCCTCGGATTAAAATACATTTTTGTTAAATTTATTACGTAATTGTTAACTTATGTTACATGTGTATTGTAATATGTTTAATCATTTTTGTCAACCCCTATTCCTAATTTCCTGATCTTTCCCCTTTTCCTGCAAAATTCAGCTTAAAATAGGGTAGAAAAAAAGACTGTAGGACATCTTTCCGATATCCTGCAATCTTCTTTATAAAATGACCTACAGATCGTTTTATGCACCAAACCCCTGCAACCCTTTTATACGCCTCTGGCGGTTCGCCTCATACATTAATATAGAAGAAGCCACAGCTGCATTCAGGGATTCTACTTGTCCGCACATGGGGATCTTAATAAAAATATCCGCCAGCTGCGCCGTCTCATCTGTCAGCCCCTTGCTCTCATTTCCGATCAAAAAAGCGGAAGGCCGGCAATAATCTTGTGCATCATAAGTACCCTGTCCCCGCAGATGCGCCGCATAAACTGTCACATCTCGTTTTTTCAATTCCAAAAGATCCTCTTCCCAGCTGTCCGTATAGTAAAATGGCATCCGGTAGATGGAGCCCATGGTAGAGCGTATCACTTTTGGATTATACAGGTCAACACAGCCGCGGCTCATCAAAATACCGGTCACCCCGGCTCCTTCCGCTGTGCGGAGTATGGTTCCAAGATTTCCCGGATCCTGAATATTCTCCAGTGCCATGATCAATGGGCACGATCCGAAAAGATCCTGCAGCGTATAATGATATTGACGTACAAGGCACAGGACTCCTTGGGGCGTTTTTGTATCAGACACTGTTTCAAATACCCGGTCTGACAACACGGTCACCTGCAGCCCTCCACTAAAAAGCACCTCATGCTTTTTATAAAAACTCTCTGAAACGTACGTCTGCACAAGCCGTTCTCTGGGAACCTCCCGAAACATCTTTATTCCCTCAACCACGAAGACATCCTGCTTTTCCCGCTCACGCGCTTTTTTCTGCAGCTGCATGAGCTGTTTTACCTGTGCATTTGATGTGCTGGTTATCAAAGTGTTTTCCTGCCTTCCTTTTTGATTTTTTAAATAAATGCCATACGGGTCACTAAGTCATGGAACCACTCCTGCGCATGCGCGTCGTGGTCCATGACTTTTGACCCTGGCATCATTTTAGATGCTCATTGCTTTTGCAACACGGACTACATATTCCGGCAGATCCTTCTGCATGCTCAGCGCCTCATCAATATCAAAATCTACGTATTTACCATCCCTGAATGCCACAACGCGGTTCGTTTTGCCCTCTGCAAGCAAGTCAGCTGCATATGCTCCCATAACAGAAGCGTATACACGGTCACGGCATGTGGGGCTTCCGCCTCTTTGCATATGTCCAAGAATCGTAGCACGTGTCTCAACACCGGTAGCGGCTTCAATCCTGCGGGCCATACTTGTGGAATGGCCGATGCCTTCCGCATTGATGATAATATGGTGTTTTTTCCCACGTTTTCTATTGTTGATAATATTATTAATGAGAACCTGCTCATCGTAATCATAAAGCTCCGGCAGGAGAATATCCTCCGCTCCGTTGGCAATACCGCACCATAATGCAATATATCCGGCATTCCTCCCCATAACTTCAATAATACTGCATCGTTCATGGGAGGTGGAGGTATCACGCACCTTATCGATGGCTTCCATCGCCGTATTCACTGCCGTGTCAAATCCGATGGTATAATCGGTACATGCAATATCAAGGTCAATGGTTCCCGGAACACCGATAGTATTGATCCCTCGCGCAGCCAGCTGCTGTGCCCCTGCAAAAGAACCGTCCCCACCGATGACCACCAAGCCATCAATACCGTGTTTGCGACAGATCTCAGCGCCAAGGTCCTGACCCTCTGCTGTGCGGAACTCAGAACATCTTGCAGTATATAAAATCGTTCCACCCTTTGAAATGGTATCAGAGACAGACCGTGCGTCCAGATCCCTGATCTCCTCGTTTAAAAGTCCTTTATATCCTTGATTGATTCCTTTTACCTTCAACCCGCGTGATAATGCTTTTCGAACCACTGCGCGGATGGCGGCATTCATACCCGGGGCATCTCCGCCGCTCGTCAATACACCAATTGTCTCAACTTTTTTTGCCATATCGCACCTCCTGCTGCGCCGTCATTACTGCGCTTATTGTAATGCATTTTCTTCTATTTGTAAAGACGACCTGCCCTGCCGGAACCGCTGCTACTGCTTTTTTTGCATCACTTTTACATTTTCTTTACCAAAAATACCCGATAGCTTTTCGATCATTTCTTCATCCGCTTTGATCGTCCAGTTATCTCCCAAACGGCGTACTGCACGCTCACTCCGGACGAAAATTGCCACGTGGTCTTTCCCTTCACTGTGGCGCAAAACACCAAAGAGCTCCTGTTCCTTCTCCTGATACTCCTTCATATCGGCAAACTGTACCCACAGCTCCTGCGGCACCTCCTCAAAAGGCCATATCTTTTCACAGATCAATTTGCTGGGCTTATCTTCCTCGCAGCTGACCCTCCCCCGCACAAATACCTTTCGGTCCAGCGTCAGCATCTGGCTGTTTTTCTCATAATCCTTCGGAAAAACAATCACCTCAACCGTCCCCACCAGATCCTCAATGGTTAAAAATGCCATGGTCTTGTTGGTCTTCGTGTATTTAATCGTTTTTCCTGTGATCATACCGCCCACAATCGCGGTACTGTTGTCCTGGACCTTTGAAACGCCGGTCTCCTCATCCAGCGCGAAGTCAGCAGTCACATTGGAGATCCCCCGCCGCCACAGTGCTTCATATTTTTCAAGAGGATGGCCGCTGATATAGATGCCCAGTACCTCTTTCTCAAAAGCCAGAATCTGCTCTTTGTCAAATTCCCCCACATCAGGCATCTGGATCTCATATTCTTTTTTCTCTTCTTCCCCCATCAAGTCAAACAAGGACATCTGCCCGCTGATAGAACTCTTCTTCTCCGAAGCCACCCGCTCTACAATGCCGGCATACACCTGCATCAGCTGCTTTCTTGTTCCGCCAAGGCCATCTAAAGCACCCGACTTGATCAAGCTTTCAATGGTGCGTTTATTTACTTCCTTCCCTGACACACGCTCAATAAAATCTACAATACTTTTATAAGCTCCATGGGCTTCCCGCTCTTCCACCACTGCATCGATCACCGGGCGCCCGATACTTTTAATGGCAGACAGACCGTATCGGATATTATTTCCGTCGACAGAAAAACTGCTCTCCCCCAAATTGATATCCGGGGGCAGGATTCCGATCTTCATCTGGCGGCAGGTCAAAATATACTCCGCTACTTTGTTTGGATTATCGATGACAGACGTCATCAGCGCAGCCATAAACTCCACCGGATAATAATATTTCAGGTAGGCTGTCTGGTAAGATACCACGGCGTAAGCTGCTGCATGGGACTTGTTAAAAGCATACTTTGCAAAATCTGTCATGTCGTCAAAGATCTTATTTGCCGTCTTTTCATCAATGCCATTTGCCGCGCAGCCCGGAACGCCTTCTTCTGGATTTCCGTATACAAAATTCTGGCGTTCCTTTGCCATGACAGCCGCTTTTTTCTTTGACATGGCCCTTCGCACCAGATCACTCCGGCCAAGCGTATACCCTCCCAGATCCCGCACGATCTGCATAACCTGCTCCTGATACACGATACATCCATAAGTAGGTTCCAAGATAGGCTCAAGCTGCGGGCAGTCATAGGTGATCTCTTCGGGATGGTCCTTTCCCCTGATATATTGGGGGATAAAATCCATGGGACCCGGACGGTATAAAGAAATACCCGCAATAATATCCTCAAGGCTCCGCGGCTTTAATTCTTTCATAAAGCTCTTCATCCCGGCACTTTCCAGCTGGAACACCCCTTCTGTTTTTCCTGTCCCGATGGAATCCAGCACTGCTTTATCGTCGTAATCGATTTCTTCCATTATAATCTTTTTACTGCTGCTCTTTTCAGCCAGCTTTACGGCATTCTGGATCACGGTCAAAGTCCGCAGGCCCAAAAAGTCCATCTTTAAAAGCCCAAGCTCTTCCAGCGTAGTCATGGTAAACTGCGTGGTAATGGTCCCGTCCGATGCCCTTGACAACGGCACATATTCATCCACCGCCTTCTGGCTGATCACCACACCCGCTGCATGCATAGAAGTATGGCGGGGCAACCCTTCCAGACGCCGTGACATGTCGATCAGTTCATGGACCTGCGCATCATTTTCATACATGGTCCGCAGCTCCTGACTCATATCAAGCGCCTTATCGATGGTGATGTTAAGCTCCTGAGGCACCATCTTTGCAATGGTATCACAGAGGGCGTAAGGCATATCCATCACACGGCCCACATCACGGATCACCGCACGTGCCGCCATGGTACCAAAGGTCACGATCTGCACAACTCTGTCTTTTCCGTATTTCCGGACGACGTAGTCAATGACCTCCTGCCTGCGCTCAAAGCAGAAATCAATATCAATATCCGGCATGGAAACTCGTTCCGGATTCAGGAAGCGCTCAAACAGGAGATTATAGCGGATCGGATCTAACTGTGTGATTCCCAGCGTGTAGGAAACAATGCTACCCGCAGCGCTCCCACGCCCCGGGCCCACCATGATATCGTGCTCTCTGGCAAACCGGATAAAATCCCACACGATCAGGAAATAATCCACATAACCCATCTTTTGGATTACAGAAAGTTCGTATTCCAAACGCCCCTTCAATTCTTCTGCCTGGTCCCCGTACCGTTTTTCAAGCCCTTCATAGCAAAGTTTATTTAAGTATTCCCAGGAAGTATAGGGAGATGGCACGTCAAATTTCGGCAGCTTCGTCACCCCGAACTCAATCTCCACATGGCAGCGGTCTGCAATCTTCTGGGTATTTTCCAGAGCCTGTGGCACATAGGCAAAAAGCTCCTGCATCTGCTCCGGGGATTTTACAAAATACTGCCCGCCTTCATAACGCATACGATCCTCATCCGCCAGCTTTTTCCCCGTCTGGATACAGAGCAGGATATCATGGGAGGCAGCATCCTCCTCATAGGTGTAATGCACATCGTTTGTGGCTACAAGGTCAATCTCCAATTCACGGCTCATGCGGACCAGCTGCTGGTTCACCAGCTTTTGTTCCGGGATCCCGTGGTCCTGAAGCTCAAGGAAATAATTCCCTTCCCCAAACACATCCCGATATTTTAAGGCTGCTTCTTTTGCCTCCTCATACATTCCACGCACAAGGTAACGCTGCACCTCACCTGCCAGACATGCACTGAGGGCAATAATCCCCTCATGGTACTGACGCAGCACTTCCATATCTACACGAGGGCGATAGTAAAACCCTTCCACAAATCCTTTTGAAACGATCTTCATTAAATTGGCATAGCCCTGATTGTTTTCCGCCAAAAGGACGAGATGGTAGTACCTGTCCTCCCCGCCGCCTGTCTCACGGTCAAATCTGGAATTTGGTGCCACATAGACCTCACACCCCAGAATCGGATTGATCCCAGCCGCTTTCGCCTCCCGGTAAAAATCGATGACGCCATACATCACTCCGTGGTCCGTGATGGCTGCGCTGTTCATGCCAAGCTCCTTCACCCGGGCTACATATTCTTTTATTTTGTTGGAACCGTCCAACAAGCTGTACTCTGTATGGACATGCAAATGTGTAAAATTCACGCTATTCTCCTTCTTGCTTTTCGTTTCCGTTTATTATACCATCTTTGTTATTTTATTCAAGTACGCCATCGGCGTACTTGCCGCGAGGCGCGTGCTCCGAAGGAGCTTTCATCTGCGCGCCTCTGCGATCCGCCGGAGGCCAGACTTTCAGCAGGGGATTGTCACCCGCTGCTGAAAGTAGTACAATTTTATAAACACACTGTCAAACAATGTCTATTGGAGGAAACATATCAGAACCTGTATTGATGTGGATAAAAACGTGATGTACGAAATGTTAAAAAAACTGGATACCAAGCATCTTGCTATGATATCCAGCTTTTTCTTTTTTAGATCATCTTTTTGCCTCTAAATGAGGCTCGGTATGTATATTCCCAGCTTTCGATTACTCGTTCATCATGAACTCGATCAGCTTATCAATATCTTCTCTCTCGTATGCAATAATCTCAAGCTCCGGAATCTCGCCGTTTGAGAAAATGTTTGCCATAGATACGTACTGGCTCAGCTTAGACTTCAGATTCAGTCTGTCGCCCTCTCCTGTTACTAATTCTACCTTTCCCTTACAAGCGTCTACTACCTGGAAAAATTTGTCGATGTTCTTAATATTCTGTACTTTCATGCTTGTTTCTCCTTTCTTTCTACTCACTTTTTACGCTTTCAATATACGACGAACTTTCTGGAAAATCAAGCACTTCTTTTATTTTCAGCACAATTAGCTTTTTCTAGTATCTGGCTAAGTTTATTTTGTCGCAATTGCCTCTACTTCCAGCAAAACATCTTTCGGGAGACGTGCAACTTCCACACAAGATCTTGCTGGAAATGTGCCGGTAAAGTATTTTGCATAGATCTCATTGATCTTTGCAAAGTCGTTCATTTCTTTAATAAATACTGTTGTTTTCACTACAGAAGCCATATCTGTGCCTGCTGCCTCCAACAGTGCCGCCATATTAGAAAAAGCTTGCTCCGCCTGAGCCTCAACCCCTGAAGGGATCTCCCCTGTTGCCGGATTTACCGGGATCACACCGGATGTATAAACCATTCCGTTGACTTCGATTGCCTGTGAATAAGGTCCGATTGCTGCCGGTGCCTTATCGGTACTAATTGCTTTTTTCATAATGCTCCTCCTTTAATATATGTGGCAGGTTTTTGCCTGCGCTGCTTTATTTATCTTTATCATATAGGAATTCCATCATAAGATTTTGCCCGATTCTTGCTTTATAATTCTTGTCTCATATATTTGCCCTATATCTTTACCTTACGATTTTTCCCTTATGCTTTGTCCAGCTTACGGATATGTCCTCCGCTGATCTCCACCCTGCCCTGTTTCATCAGGCGGCCCACTGCCCGTTTAAAGGCACTTTTGCTCAAACCAAATTCCCGCTGGATGATCTCCGGTGAAACTTTATCATCAAAGGGAAGGACGCCGTCATACTCTTCAATCACATCCATCACATACTCCGCGTCCTCGTCCATCTGCAGGTACGCTTTTTCCCGGATGCTCAAATCCAGCTTGCCGTCTTCCTTTACACCGGTCACCCGGGCATTGACTTTATTGCCCACCTGTAACCCTGCCAATCCTTCGCGTTTGGGGATCAGGCCGGAATACTGGTCATCCACTGCCACAAATGCGCCAAAGTTATTGCTGATCTCATACACTCTGCCGTGCACTTGGTCATTCACCTGATAAGGTGAATTCTTGCGAAGATAAGGATAAATCTTCATTGTGGCGCAAAGCCTGCCACTCTTGTCGCAGTAAAGAGCTGCAATACATTCATCCCCAGGATAGACTTTTCCTGTCTGCTCATGGAAAGGAAGAAGCAGATCCTTCTCCAATCCCCAATCAAGGAAAGCACCAATCTTCGTCACTTCTTTTACTTTCAAAAGAGCAGTTTTCCCGATGGTGAGCATGGGCTCCCTTCTTGTGGCGATCAGACGGTCGCTGGAATCGCGGTAGAGGAATACTTCTAGCTCATCCCCACATTTCATCCCCGGCTCTACTTCTTTTTTCGGCAGAAGTACCTTATCCTGCTCACCGGCTTTCTCAGCCAGATACACTCCAAAATGAACTTCTTTTACAATAACTAATTTCTGTTTTTCTCCCACTAACAACATGTTTTGTTTTCCTTTCCTTTTTCAGACAATATGAAATGCGGTCTTATTAACGACTGTATTCTATGATTGCATAAGGTTTCTCTTGTTCGTCACAAAGATTAATAAGGATCTTATCCTGTTCTTCATGAACATAAGGCACGATCATATCGTGCAGTTTTGCCTGTTTCCGGTATTCTACACGCAGACGTGACGGTTCAAATCCCATCGGCAGGTATTCTTCTGACATACGGATATACTGTCCGTTGTTTACATGCTGGTTCGTATCCAGATGGTATTGGCAAACACAGATCGGATCTTTTTTTACCTGCTCCTTTGGAACCTGAATCTTCCTTGAGCACTCCTCCATAGGAAGCGCGGGTTCAATCTGGTATGAGGCTAATACTTCCTGTGGCGCTTTGCTGGGATGGCCCGTTACAAGGTCCATAAACGCCCATGTACTGTCTGCCCGTGCCAGCAATTCCCCATTCTCATCTTCCATCGTAAAATTACGGTATCCGTAAAAGGCTTTAAAACCGTGAGGCCAGGTCTTCGTCACGATCTTTTCTCCCAGCTCGGGACGCCGCAGAATTTCAATCTGCCACGCTAAGATCATCCATGCCTTGTCCATTTTCTGCAGATACTCGATTCCCCTGCCGCACAGCTCCGATTGAAATGTTGAGCAATCCTGAAAATAGTCTACCAGCGCTACCAGCGTCAGCTTCCGCTCCAAATCCATTTCACTATACCGGACCCTGCTCTCAAATTGATATGCCATACTGCCCTTCATGCCTTCCTGTCTGCTTTTGTTTTCGGTCTCTTCGGCATATTATAACGTCTAAAAAAGAATAAAACAACCAATTTATTTCACAAAAAGTAACTATTCAGAGCCCCTTAGAATAAGTAAGCATATTTGTCATGCTTGCATGTAAGAAGATGCTTATCTTATTCGTAAGGTGGCTCGAATAGAGTCACCGCCCCAAATATGAGCAAAATTAGTTGCGTAGCAACGGGAAAACACGACTTGTCGTGCGGTTTTGCGAATTTTGAGGAGGAGTTCTGAATAGTTACTACAAAATAAGAGCTATTCGATTTTAACTTTCCATCGAATAGCTCTTTCAATGATATTCTAGAAGTTTCACTATATAACCTCTCTTTCTATTAACTTTTGAGTCGTCCACTATGGACCTCTTCCTTTCATATAAATCTCCTCCTTTAGTTACTCTATGTAAACTCTTTTAGAGATTTTTTTGAAGTAAAGATTCATTATGCCATTGGACTGTCCTCCTGTTTGTGAAGTTTTCTCTTCATTTCTTTTTGATTTCTTTCTTTGTTTCTTTTGTTGTCTTTATTGTATTACACCTTTCCCAAAATGTCAAGCTATATTTTTAATTTTTTATTATTATTTTTAAATTGTCTAAATATTAATGAATAATTTATATAATATCTGCATTTCATGAAATTAAGCCACGGAAATTTACACCCTTCACAATTCCCCATAATGCAAAAATGGATACCTTCTTTTGAAGATATCCATTCATCTTAGCAGGGCTACAAGGATTCGAACCTTGAAATGACGTAGTCAGAGTCCGTAATACTCCAAAATCGATGAAGGCCAAGAACTCCTAGAATTTTAGGAACACTTAGTTTAAAGCTAATCTCCTAAATAAGCCTATTCCCTACTCTCTATCAATACGCAACCACATCAAACAGTCTCTTCTCTAGATATAATACGTATCTTCCTTATGAATTTTCTCCTTTTTGTACACTTTTAAAATCAGCTGTAAATTCAAATTCATTTATCTTAATTAGTCACATCAAAAACTTATTATGCCATCGACAGCTTTATACCCTCCTTATTATTAAAATCCATCATATTAACCTTTTATCTGGGTATAACGTTCTCTTGCAAGCCTTCTTACCATTTTAAGGTTGAACTCAGCTGATTTTGTCAAAAATTCATTTATCCAAATATCATTAAATGCCAATCTTTGCAAATTTCTTTTCTCTATTTCATCACACCATCTCTTAACATTTCTTTCTTCTATTCCTACATATGCGATTTGAAATAGCAACTCAGAATTTCGAGATAAATCCCGCAAGAATAATTCCCACTTTGCAGTAGTGACTCCATCCAAAATTTCTTGCAAATATTTTTGTGCATCCCACGAATGCTCATATTCATTTCCCATAACGCAAATCAATGTAGCATTTAAGCATTCATACAAAGCCGGATCTGGTATCATTGTTCCCATTGATGCTAACATTTTTGCGGCTAGTGGTTCGTTGTAGAAGTTATTAATCCCATTATGCATACTTAACAAATTTTTCGCAGCACTTATAAATGAATTAGATTTCAAGTTTTCTGGAACATAATCAAAGCCGTGCACATTAAATAAGATTGTTTTCATTGTTTTAACATAATCTTTCTTATCGGAACTAGAAATTTCTGCATAAACCGTTCCAAAGTTATACTTATCAACTTCAGCAAGAGAATCCCATATGGCAGGAACAATTACGCTCATATTATGAAATACAAATTCTTTCTCCTCTTGCTTTTCAGTCCGTGCCATATTTAATAATGAACGTAAAACTGTCCTTTTTTGAAAATATTGTTCTTGAGATAGTTGAATCACCTCTTCTGATGTTGCTGTTAGTAGCTTACTTTTTAGCATCTCTCGTATATTAGTAAAACTAAGCATTTTACATTCCGTCATATCAGAAAGAACATACCGAATGCAATCATCAATAAGTGTTCTAGCTTGATTTTTGTTTATACCAATTTTCTCAATCATCTGGCATTCTCTTGAAGAATACATTCTTATTTGCTCAGCATGATGAAGCAATTCTACCTTGGCATTCTGTTTCAAAAATCCTATATCACAATTTAGTTCGATAATTTCTTGCTCTGATATTCTATCTATCGATACATCTTTATCATACCCTAGCATATCTGCTATAAATTCTTTTCCAAAAAATTCTAACCTATCCTTCATTATAGATATCGTTCTACGCCATACAAATTCTGCAGCCATTTCATATAAGCCACTCTCAAAGTTCACAAGAACGGCTTTCTGCTCTCTTTCATTGAGTTGAATATTTGATACTGAACAATCAAAACATGAATTAATTTCAGGAACAACCTCGCAGGAGACAACTTGTGTATTATTAATAGTCATTAATTCGTTCATTCCCTATTCTCCTTCTTTTTATAGTCGACTTCACCATCTTGAGACTGAAAATACACTGCTACCAGTCCTTTTATTTCCTCATTTTGGAATATCCCTTCAGCGGTTCTCTTTCTTGCACCGCCTTTTATATCTTTTGGTATTTCACCTTCATAAAAAGCATTATATCCTATTACTTGTCCTTGCTCTGTTATAATAGTAATACCATCAGTATTCAACATTTCATAAAATGCTCCTGTAATCGCATAAAATTTTTCAGCTTCTGCATAACTTCCAATCGTCCGATTCTCCAAAAAATGCTCATAGAAATTTATACTCGGCTCCAACACTATTCCACTCAAAAAATCATTTGGATATATAAATGTGTCGTCCACGATTAACATTATCGTTCCATGTACCTTTACAGGTAAATTTCTCAATACTTTTAACATACATTTTTGTGCATACTCCAACTTGTCCCCAGTCGGTTGCGAAGAAATAACATCTTTACTTACGTTAAAAAAGATTCTATCATTATTACTCTTCTCCTCATAAAATTTTATGCTAATTATTTCATCTTCTTTGTTTGGTCGTGTTATGCATAATTCAAAATTATTAATAGATTTAATAATCAAAATTTTGCATTCTGAACTCATCTCCAATAAATCTGCCTGTTCATGCAAATATTCTTCAAAATTATTTCCATTAATCTCTGCATAACGTCTAAAAATGCCATATTCCATTTTTTCTTTCTTTATATTTACATAAATGTACCATCCATTGTTACAAAAAAGTGCTAGTGACTTAAAATACCTTAAAAATTGGGTTCCCTCTAATGTATCCTCAAACATTCGAAAATAACTTTTCGCTGGTACCATTTCAAAAAAAGCTTCTATCTGGGTCCCAATAATTATTTGGGGAAGTATTCTCTGCTCTTCTTCGCTATAATTATACATTTCTGACATAGCAATTAAAAGGGTATTATGAAACTTATCATTTATTCTTATATTTTCTTCTTCAAGAATCTTTTTTACCTTCGCTTCTGCTGAACTGTAATACATATATCTCCTCTTTTGTAAAATTTGATAATTTATCAATACAATCTTTTTTCAATTTGCAATAAAGATTTTTTATATGGTTACATTCTTGTCATCATATAAAAAACCTTTACTTGAAACACACAGAAAAATTTCAAATATAGCTTTTAAAAATATTATACTTTATCCAACACTTTTTGTATATTATAACTTTAATTCCAACAACATTTGGATCTATATTAAAAAAGTGGACACACCAAGTAACTATACATTACAATTAAGTAGACACCAAAAAGGAGGTATTTACTCATGTCCACTGGTAAAACAGGAACACGGTATGACGAAGACTTCAAACGAACTCTTGTCAA
>JALFIB010000259.1 GCA_022776305.1 Lachnospiraceae bacterium | reverse complement strand
AAAAAAAGCACCGCTCCATAAATGATTACTCATCTATTTTGCAATGCCTTTTTACATAGGATAATTACTTTATTTACAGTTATTCAAAACTTGTTACGGTTCCTTATACGAGAAACACTTTTTTCCTATCTGACGTGTAGTTTTTGGATCTCACTACGTGGTGTACCCTATCCCCCGCTATCTGACATGTAGTTTTATGGATTTTCTACATGGAGAATCCTATTCTCTTATATCTGACATGTAATTCATGCCATTTTCTACATGTAAGATCCTGTTCTCCTATATCTGACATGTAATTCATGCTATTTTCTACGTGGAAGCTCCCATTTTCCTCTATCTAGCACGTAGCTTTTGCCTACAGTAACGAAAAGAGCAGGGCCCACGTAATCCTATCCTGTAAAAACTATGCCTCTGTTGTACCCTCTGCCTCTTCAGCATCATCAGCAGCTTTATTGTGTACTTCTGAAACTACAACTACTGTGGCTTCCGGATCTGTGATCAAATCAATATCCTTATCCTCTGCGATGGGCAGGTCTTTTACCTTGATCCTATCGCCCACACGCAAGCTTCCCACATCAATCTCAACCTTTTCAACCAATGCATCCGGAACAGCCTTGTATGCAATCTCTTCCAGCAGTTGCTGGAGTACGCCTGTGATCACTTTTTCATGGTTCAGTAAAACAACCTCTGCAACGGAGTGGACTTTTTCTCCCTTTACTAATGCCTGAAAATCAATCTCATCTACGGCACCCTTCAATGGATTAAAGTCAACTTCCTTAATGAGGACATCGATCTGTTCTCCTTCCAGCTCCAGCATGATCTGGCTTCCTTTGTTCTTTGTCTTCAAAAGACGTTCCACATCTGCTTTTTGCATCTGGACCGGAATGGATTCTTTTATCTCCCTGCCAAATACATTTCCGGTAACAAATCCTTCCCGTCTAAGCCTTTTTGCCTTTGTCTGCATGTTTCTTCTTTCAGCTTTTAAAGTATTCATTTATCTTTTCCTCCAAAAAAACTGATTGCTTAGCGGCCTTTTCCATATTTAATCTTATCAGGTCAGTTAAGTATCTCCTCTTTGTTACATGTGTATTATAACACCCATTCATTATAAAAGATAAACAAACTTATGAGCTGTTTTAAGTTTTATTTGGTACTTTTTACAAAGTCTCCCCGTATTTACGGAGCAAGCTGCGCCGTTCTTTATAATCCGGCAATTCTCTCTCCACGATTTTCCAGAATCCCGCAGAATGGTTCATTTCCAGACGATGGGCAAGCTCATGTACAATTACGTAGTCCAATACTTCTTGCGGCATCAGCATCAGCTTCCAGTTAAAATTTAGGTTTCCTTTGCTGCTACAGCTTCCCCACCTCGTTTTTTGCTCCCGGATGGTAATTCTACCATAGGTCACACCCATGCGGGAAGCATAATAAGACACGCGCTGGGGAATATACTCTTTCGCCGCCTCAATCCCCTCTGACCGCTCCTTTTCCGTTATGACACGCCTCTTTTGTATTCTTATCTCCATTTCTTTTCGTCTGCGTTCAATCCACGGCTGGCTCTTCTCCACAAATTCCTCGATCCTGTATAAAGGAAGCCTCAGAGGCGCACGGACAATGACAGCTCCGTTCTTGTCAAGGGAGACAGAAAGGGTCTTTCTTTTCGAGCGGACTAATGTATATGCTTCCATTCAATGAACCTCATGATTTCTCCAATTCTTTTTGGGCATGGTTTTTCACGATCTGGTACAGTGCGGCAAACAGTACTCCTGCCACCGGCCAGAGGATCCATGAACGCTGCCAGCCCACATAAGTAAAACTGATAAATAAGTAAATGGCTACCATGACACACCAATAAGTACCGGAAAACCACGCTGTTTTTTTACTTAACCTCTTATTTTCAGGGGTATAATCCCCTACTTGCAATGCCTTTTCATAGCTTCCATGGATCATGCCGGACCAGACAAATAAATATACGGCTGCTGCAATCAGAAGCAGCAAGAGTACTGTACATAAAAGGCAGACCTGATCCGATGCGCCAAATCCACCTGCAAGCAAAAGAGGAACCACCGATAATATGCAGATTGTTACGCCACAGGTGATACATTTTCGAAATGTAGGTTCAAACTCTGCTTTCTGTTGTTCTATCATCTCTTTTGTTTCAGGTTCAAGGCTTAATTCTTCTTTTTCAAAGAATTCATATTTACCGGTTTTCATACCATTTGTAATAAGAATAGCTACACCGGCAGCACAAAGCAAGAGCAAAAGAACCACCCCTAAGCTAGTGGCCGCCTCCTCACTGAAAATAGCCGAAACAGCACCATTTGGAAGAGATAGACTCAGCAATACAAGCAACACTGCCGGTCCAAGGATACATAAAGCCACTCCAATAGCTATTTTCCCGGCCAATCCGGACGTCAGATCAAGATACTCCCTGACTTCTTCCAATGATACTTTCCGCTCTGCCTTTTGGATTGCTGTATCCGGTTCCGTATAAGGAGGTATTGATCTTTCTGCCTCCTCGGATTCCTCTTTCAATAAATAATCGGTACTTACTCTGAAGATTCCGCTTAATTTAATGATCTTGTCCAGATCCGGCACCGAGGTACCGCTTTCCCATTTTGATACGGACTGGCGTGAAATGCCAAGCTGTTCGGCCAATTCCTCCTGCGACCAGCCATTCTGCCTGCGCAGTCTTATGATTTTGTCACCTAAAACCATTGTATGCTCCTTTCATATTGCCACATAATATTTTAAGGCTCTATTTCGCCTCATCAAGTATCCCAACCATACCATTTTTTGTATGCCAAAACAAGAAAGTGCACTTTGCAAGTGCGCAACGAACGGTTGCATCCTATATTTTTCTATGATTTTTCTACGTCTTCTATGATTTTTCTACGTCTTCTACGGTTTTTCCACGTCTTCTTAATTTTTCTATAGTTTTCTATGGTTCGGAAGTAGATGACTCTTTCTCACGACCCCGGAAGCATATCGGGCCAGGACAATATTTCTTTTGCAATTACTTCTTCGTAATCTCCTTCCAGATCCTGACTGTGCCCCACATTGAACACATTGGTTTCTGCTCCCCATATCTGGTCAAAATACTCCCAAACATGGAACGAAAGGCCTCTGAATAAGAAGTCCAGACTGCCGCATCCGTCCTCCTCTGTATACTGGTATGTAATGTTTTTTTCTTTTAATGCTTCTTGAACCTGCAATAGGCGCATGGGTACCCTTCCTTTCTTACTTCTCGTCTACCACTTGAAAAATATAAAATTTCAGGTAATAGGATTCATCTGCCGCCCACAAGATCGGATGATCCGGAGCCTGTGTCCTGTATTCCACCTGACGGAGGCGTTTATGGGCGCTCTTTGCAGCCTGCTGGATCGTCTGAGTGAATAATTCGTATGTCATAAAATGAGAACAGGAACAGGTGGCCAGAAAGCCGCCGTCTTTTACAAGCTTCAGTCCTCTCATATTGATCTCTCGGTATCCCTTGATGGCATTCTTTACTGAATTTCTGGATTTTGTAAATGCAGGGGGATCGAGGATGACCACATCATATTGCTCCCCTTTTCGCTCAAGCTCCGGCAATAAATCAAACACATCGGCGCAGAGGAATTCCACCCGGTCCTCCATATGGTTTAAACGGGCATTTTCCCGTGCCTGTTCCACTCCAAGCTCAGAGGCATCTACGCCGAGTACGTTTTTTGCTCCTCCCAGTCCTGCATTTAGAGCAAAAGATCCCGTATGGGTAAAGCAGTCCAATACTTTTGCACCCTGACAGAGTCTCTGCACAGCGAGACGATTATACTTCTGGTCAAGAAAGAATCCTGTTTTCTGCCCATCGCACACGTCCACCATGTAACGGACACCGTTTTCTTCTATCTCTACTTTTGTATCAAAGGGGGCTCCTAAAAATCCTTTGTATAATTCCATTCCTTCCTGACGGCGCACCTTTGCATCGCTTCTCTCATAGACGCCCCGGATCGTGATACCGTCTTCTGCCATCACTTCTTTCAGAAGGCTTATGATCCTTTCCTTTAATCGGTCAATACCGAGGGCTAGAGATTGTACTACCAGCACATCTGAAAACTTATCCACAACAATGCCGGGCAAAAAATCCGCCTCCCCAAAGATCACACGGCAACTTCCCGTATCTGACACTCGTTTCCGGTAATCCCATGCGTTCTTCACCCGCATACGCAAAAATTCCTCATCAATTTCCTGATCCGGATTTCTTGTGAGCATGCGGATCCGGATCTTGGAATTTTCATTGATAAAGCCCTTTCCCATTCCGTAGCCGTCAAAGTCCTGCACACATACGATATCACCGTTTTCAAATGTTCCGCCTACGCTTTCTATTTCATTGTCAAAAACCCACAGACCGCCTGATTTCAGCATCCTGCCTTCCCCTTTTTTTAAGGTTGCCACTGTCTCGCCCATCATTACCTCCGCATTCTGTATTTATTTCTATCTATGTTTTTTCTGCCTCTATACTTTTGTTCCTATTCTTACTTTTCTTATTCCTTACTGCCTTTTACAGGCTTTTCTTTTTACCACATTGTCACTATAATTCCTGGCAAAAAGCATGTCAAGAAAATTGTGCTCTTCCTTTTTACTTCCATTTCTGATAGAATGGCATGAGATAAACCATAGAAAGTAAGATTCTGGCCGACGCATCAGATCTGGCCAAAGAGACAAAAGAGGTATTACTATGCAAAAAATAAAACGCATTTTAGCGCTGATCGGCGCGATCCTGTTGGTGGGCATGTACGTCATCACCTTAGTTTTCGCACTGTCCTCTAATCCCAACAGCAAAAACATGCTCATGGCATCCATTGCATGTACCATTATCATCCCCTGCCTGCTCTACGCTTTCATGCTGATCGCACGAGTATTGGACAACCGGCAGGATTCCAAAAATGAGAAGGAGAAATGATCCTATGATTCGCAATGTGGTTTTTGATATCGGAGGAGTTCTCGTAGGCTTTGACTGGCCGAGTTACATAAAAAAATATGGTTTTGAGCCTGAAAAAGCTGAAGCTATCTCACGGGCCTTGATCTATGGCCCTGTGTGGAAGGAGCTGGACCGCGGCGTCTGGACTATGGATCAGCTTCTGGAAGGTTTCGCCTCCCTTGCTCCCCAGTACCGGGAGGACGTGCTGAAGGTCTTCTTAAATTCCGGGGCATGTATTTATCGTCAGGAATACGCCATTCCCTGGATAAAATCTTTGCAAAGCCGTGGATTCCACACTTACTTTTTATCCAATTATTCTCAGTGGATGATTGAAGAGACAAAGCAGGCGCTGGATTTCCTGCCTGTGCTGGAAGGCGGGATCTTTTCTTGTGATGTCCGCCAGATCAAACCGGATGCAGATATCTACCGCACTTTGATGGAGCATTACCCACAGATCACTCCGGAAGAGTCTGTTTTTCTGGATGACAGCCCTGCGAATGTGGAAACGGCGAAAAGTCTTGGCTTCCATGGCATCGTATTTCAAAGCTACGAACAAGCCTGCGCAGAACTGGAAACATTATTACATTCATGACAGAACACGGCGGTACAAGCCTTCTCCTATCAAAGGCCTGTACCGCCGCATTTTCTCTTTTATTATCTATTCTGCTTGATCTTCGCTTTCTGATCTTGATTTACAAAGCTCAGGCATCCTTACCGCTATACTTTTCTGTAAATAATATCGTTCCTTCCCGATCCGTACCGCTATACTTATCTGTAGATAATATCATTTCTTCCCGGTCCGTTTGATACCATGGTAATCGGGAATCCGATCTGCTCTTCAACAAATTCGATGTAGTTCCTGCAGTTTTCCGGAAGGTCTTCGTATTTTCGGATACCGCGGATATCGCATTTCCATCCCGGAAGTTTTTTCAGGACTGGTTTTGCCTTTTCAAGAAGGGCTGTGGTCGGGAAGTCTGTGGTCACCTCTCCGTCAATGTCATAGCCCACACATACCGGGATCTCATCCAGATATCCCAGTACATCAAGTACTGTAAATGCTACATCTGTGGTGCCCTGCAGCCTGCAGCCGTATTTTGAAGCAACGCAGTCGAACCATCCCATTCTTCTGGGACGTCCTGTAGTGGCACCAAACTCACCGCCGTCGCCGCCGCGTCTGCGCAGTTCATCTGCTTCCTCACCAAAGATCTCACTTACGAATGCGCCTGCCCCTACTGCACTGGAATAAGCCTTGCAGACGGTAACGATCTTCTTGATCTCATAAGGCGGGATACCTGCGCCTACCGCACCGTAACCTGCCAATGTGGAAGAAGAAGTAACCATTGGATAAATTCCGTGGTCCGGATCCTTCAGGGAGCCCAGCTGGCCCTCCAGCAGGATATTCTTTCCTTCCTTCAGCGCCTGATACAAATATGCAGATGTATCACATACGAAAGGCTCTACCATTGTCTTATACTCATGAAGCTCCTTTAAAAGGCCTTCCGGAGTAAGCAGCGGTTTGTGGTAAAGGTACTCAAGGAGCGGATTCTTTAAATCGCAGATGCGCTGTACTTTCTCTTCCAGCAATGCATCGTCAAACAATTCGCTGACCTGAAAACCGACTTTTGAGAATTTATCAGAATAAAACGGTGCGATTCCTGATTTTGTGGAACCGAATGATTTTCCGCCAAGACGTTCTTCCTCATACTGGTCAAAAAGAATGTGGTAGGACATTACGATCTGTGCACGGTCAGACACCAGAATCTTCGGCGCGGGAACCCCGCGGTCCACAATGCTCTTTACCTCATTAAAAAGAACCGGAATGTTCAGTGCTACACCATTTCCGATAATACTCGTGGTATGTCCATAAAATACACCGGAAGGAAGTGTATGCAGCGCAAATTTACCGTAATCATTTACGATGGTATGTCCTGCGTTTGCTCCTCCTTGGAATCTTACGATAATGTCCGCTTTTTCAGCGAGCATATCCGTGATCTTACCCTTTCCTTCGTCTCCCCAATTGGCTCCAACTACTGCTTGTACCATATTATTTCCTCCTGCCTGTTAGACATTGATCTCTGCTTTTACGCCGAGAAGTTCTTTGTTCGCCTCAAGTACCGGATTTACAACGGTCTCTACAAAGCGCTCTACCTGTTCTTTAGAACGTCCGATATAACGGGACGGATCCATTGATTTCTTCAGATCTTCCAGTGACATATTGAAAGACGGATCTTCTGCGATCAGTTCCAGAAGGTTGTTTTCTTTTCCTTCTTCTTTTACGTTCCGCGCCGCTTCCATGGAAAGTGTACGGATCTTCTCATGGAGTTCCTGACGGTCACCGCCTGCTTTTACTGCATCCATCATAATGTTTTCTGTAGCCATAAACGGAAGCTCAGCCATCAGCCTCTTTTCGATCACCTTTGGATATACTTTAAGTCCGTCAGTAACGTTAAGGCAAAGATCCAGAATACCGTCCACTGCCAAAAAGCCTTCCGGAATGGAAAGACGTTTGTTGGCAGAATCATCCAAAGTACGCTCAAACCACTGACAAGATGAAGTGATCGCCGGGTTCAACGCGTCGCAGAGTACATAACGGGAAAGAGATGCGATTCTCTCGCTCCTCATAGGATTGCGCTTGTAAGCCATAGCAGAGGAACCTATCTGTGTCTTCTCGAACGGTTCTTCAACTTCTTTTAAGTGCTGCAGCAGGCGGATATCATTTGACATCTTATGGGCACTTGCCGCAATACCTGCCAATACATTCAACACTCTCGTATCTGTCTTTCTGGAATACGTCTGGCCGGAAACTGCCACACAGGAAGTAAAGCCCATTTTTTCCGCGATCATCGGGTCGATCTTATCGATCTTTTCCTGATCTCCGTCAAAAAGCTCTAAAAAGCTTGCCTGCGTTCCCGTAGTCCCCTTGGATCCCAAAAGCTTCATGGATGAAAGAACGTAGTCAAGGTCTTCCAGATCCATCAAAAATTCCTGAGCCCAAAGAGTTGCCCTTTTTCCCACGGTAGTGGGCTGTGCCGGCTGGAAATGGGTAAATGCTAATGTCGGAAGTGATTTATACTGCTGTGCAAAGTCTGCCAGCTGTGCGATCACATTGACTAATTTCTTTTTAACAAGGCGAAGTGCCTCTGTCATGACGATAATATCTGTATTGTCTCCCACGTAGCAGGAAGTCGCGCCCAAGTGAATGATTGGCTTGGCTTTCGGACACTGTACGCCGTATGCATATACGTGTGACATAACATCATGGCGTACGATTTTTTCGCGCTCCTTTGCCACATCATAATTGATGTCATCCTGAAATGCTTTCAGCTCCGCAATCTGTTCGTCCGTAATATCAAGTCCAAGTTCCTTTTCCGTCTCAGCCAGCGCGATCCAAAGCTTTCTCCAGGTCCGGAACTTCATATCCGGTGAAAAAATATACTGCATCTCTTTGCTGGCATAACGCTCTGACAGCGGGCTTTGATACCTGTCTGTGCTCATATGTTTTCCTCCTGTGACGCATATGCTGCGCCATAATCTGTGGATGAGGGAACGGTATGTACCCTCTCCCAATTTATATAAAATTTAAGTGTTACCCTTTTCTTGATGCCTCTTAATGAATATGACACCTATGCATCATACCCATCGCTGAATATGGTACCTACGCATCATACTCACCGCGGATATCCTCTTTGGGAGGATCCAGCGGGTATTTGCCTGTAAAGCATCCCTGACAGATGGGCAGCCGTCCGTCTACCAGTTCCGGAAGGCGTTCCAGACGCAGATAGCCAAGGGAATCTGCCCCGATGATCTGCCGAATCTCCTCAACGCTCCGGTTGTATGCGATCAGCTGTTCCCGTGCCGGTACATCTGTCCCGAAATAACAGGGATACAAAAATGGCGGTGAACTGACGCGCATATGTACTTCCTTTGCACCTGCCTCCCGGAGCATCCGCACGATCCTGTCGCTGGTGGTTCCACGGACGATGGAGTCATCGATCATAATGACCCTTTTTCCCTCTACCGCTTCCCTCATCACATTCAGCTTTACGCGCACGCTGGATTCCCGGTTGCTCTGCTTCGGTTTGATGAAAGTACGTCCCACATAACTGTTTTTAAAAAATGCCATACCGTATGGGATCCCTGATTCCATGGAATAGCCAAGTGCCGCCACATTTCCTGATTCCGGCACGCCTACTACCAGATCAGCCTCTACCGGCGAATCCATGGCCAGAAACCTTCCGGCCTTGAGACGGGAATTGTAAACGCTGATACCGTCTAAATGGCTGTCCGGCCTTCCGAAATAAATATATTCAAAAATACATCTTCCTGTGGTTTCTTTTGAATCCGGCTTTAGGCACATGCTCTTGTCTGATACGATGCCCTCTGTAGGCGTGATGGTAACGATCTCACCCGGCTCTACATCCCGGATAAACTCTGCCCCGATGGTGTCAAGGGCACACGTCTCGGAAGCAAGAATATAAGCATTGTCACGTTTTCCGATACATAACGGGCGGAATCCGTAAGGATCCCGTGCGCCGATCAGCTTACGCGGTGACATGACAATAAGAGAGTAGGCACCCTTCATCTTTTTCATGGCATTGGCTACCGCACCCTCTACATTTTTTGTTCTGACTCGCTCTCTGGCAATATGATAAGCCATGACTTCTGTGTCGATCGTTGTCTGGAAAATAGCGCCACCCAGCTCCAACTCCCTGCGAAGCTCCGGTGCGTTGATCAAGTTGCCATTATGCGCCAGTCCCAACGTACCCTTTACATAATTGAGTACCAGCGGCTGTGCATTCTCCCGGGTACTGCCTCCGGCTGTGGAATACCTGACATGGCCTACCCCGATGTCTCCTTTCATCTGCGCAAGATGCTCACTGGTAAACACCTCATTAACTAGCCCCATGCCCTTATGCGACAGAACCTTTCCTTTCGGACCATGTGTGTCGCTGACTGCAATACCACAGCTCTCCTGACCGCGGTGCTGCAACGCGAACAGCCCATAATAAATCGTAGACGCTACATCTTCTCCGGAAAAATCGTAAATCCCGAAAACGCCGCACTCCTCTTTGAGCTTATCCGTAGGTTCCATCTGCTCATGAATTCTGCAATCCATCTGCACCTCTCCTGTCTCTTAGCAAGTCTATTCGTATCCGCCCGAAACTTCCAGATGCTGTCGTGAATAAAAAAGTACCCGGCCTGCTTTTCAAACGAATACATCCATTTTAAGTTTATCATGCAATTCCATAGTATAGCTTATCTAAAACAATAAAGCAAGTTCAGATTTTCGTACTTCTACAGTATTCTTCCTTTAATTCTTCCACGATCTCAGCAGAATCCCGTTTTTTCATCCGCTCAAGCTCATCGGAAAAGGACTTCTGCGTACAGATCTTGGCATTGTATTCCTGGATCTTTTGGACGAGATACGCATCCGCCTGAAGCTCCTTCAGCTTTTTCTGGTATTCCTCCTCCGTCAAAAACAGAGGCAGCGTACTGATGTATTTCCGGAAGGTCTCTTTCGTTTTCATCAGCCCGTAAGACTCCCAAAAACACTGGGAGGCTTCTTTAAATTGGAAAAGCCCTGCATATGCGGCCCCAAGATTATTCCAGACAGCCGCATAAAACTGCGTGCCAAGCTTCCCCGGATTTTTTCTGTTTAAAATCTGCCTGTATTCCCAGATCGCCCGGCCAAACATTTTTTCTTTCACAAGATAGTCGCCGCGCAGCTTCTGTTTCATGTCTTCCGACTGTACCTCCAGCTTTGTGAGCCGTTCCTGAAACTCCCTCATTTCCTGATGGGACAGGTAGCCGGCCTCCCGAAAGATGGGAAGGACAAAAAAAGCTGCCCCTTCTCTCTTTTCCAGCTGTTCATACAACTGCCTATATAATTTTGACAGCTTCAGCTCATCCCGGATCCAGTCGCACAGTCCTTCATTCATGATGGAATCGTCGATCAAACAGATGTTGTTGTAAAGGTAAAAGCACAGTTCCTCCAAAGAATAGATCCCTGTGCGGATATTTTCAATATAATACGGTTTCTCCGCCTGCCCCAGCAGGCACAGATCATAACTCATACTTGAATCCTTTCCGTTTTTTGAACCTAAAACTTGATCGTCCGGCTCCAGCTCAATCCGGATGACCTGTAAAATCCACCGAACCCTAAGTCTTCCGCCTCAACCACACAGGTAGTGGGTGAAGAGAAATAAAGCGTAAGGCGGATCCTTGTGCTCCTGTTCGGCCTTGGCGGCAGCCCGGGCAGGCGCATCCCATGTATAATGCTCTCTCCCGGCTCCATGGGAGAAGAGATGATCCTGATCTCCCGCTCATGGTTTAAAATAAATTCGCAGACATGATGGGCTTCATACCAGTTGATCCCCGCACTGATCATGGGATAAAAAGTGTCCTTTCCGCGGATACGCATCTCCATGCCGATATTGCGCTGGATCATATCACGGCCGCCGAATAGGATGTCCCGGCCCGGGATCAGTCCTGCCCGCTCCATCGCCGCGTAGCACGCTCCTTTTGAATAAAGGTTTTTCCCCTGAAACGCGTGGCGTTTATAGCAGAGATACTGAATAGAGCGCTCTGCCCAGCTCTTATTAAAATAATCACCGATCAGATAACTGACAGAAATGGTCCGCCGCTCAAAGACTTTCTTCAGAAGCTCAAAAAACAGCCTGTCTTTTTCTTTTTTCCACTCCTGGTCGCTCCGTCCGTCACGCACCGCGTCTCCCATGGGCTGTCTGGCTACTTCCTGAGCTCTGGCAATGGCAGGCCGCGTACTCCTGTCAATATGGAGCACGTATCCCACAATGCTCTCTTCCTCATAATCCAAAAGAGCCACATCCTGATACCATAACTCTTTTTTTTGGTTGACCGTATAATAATAAAAGGACGATAAGTAATCCTGAAGATAAATCTGCTTCCGGTCTATATTATTCCGCTCCAGCGCCTCGACGATCAGACTGCTCCAGCGCTCCGTCAGCTCTTTCACTGTCACCATAACATGGACTTTTGTATTATGGGTCAGCAGCTTTAATCCGGACATGCACACTTTAAAATAAATAGTCAAAAGCTCTGCCGGTTCAAAAGACCTTTCACCGTCTCCCAGAACCTCCTGACGTTCCAGCTTGCCAAACAGGTCTGAGATCCTGAACAGGTCAGGCTCTTCCTCATCTTTCACAGGCTCTCCGTTCCAGATCATCCATTGTCCCTTCGCATTCTGGCGCAGCGCCGGAGGGATCATCATCTGATCCCCGCTTCCTGCCATGCCAAGGGTCACAGGCTCCTTGACTGACTGATGGAAATATGTGATCTGGGCAAAATTTTTGTTTAATTCGATCCCGAGGATCAGTTCATTTGTTGCTTGTATCATATGTTTTACTCCACTATGAGACCGTACCCTTTTTCTTTTCAAAAAGAGATCATCCCTGTTTTTATACCAGTGTAAACACTTCCTGCGTCAGATATTCCATGGTAAGGTAGGATTCCAATTCAGACTGCAGCAGTGCTTCGTCACCTGAGTGCTGCGCTTTTGATATCCTGTTCAGGTATGCATACTTGGAACTTCCTTCTTCCGACGGATCCGATGCACGCAGCACGCGGATACCGGAGCGCTTTACTTCCCCTCCGAGTTCTTCTTCAATATAGCATTCCAGTTCTTCTCCGGAAAAAAGCGTGAATTCCCGCACAAAAATGCCCTCAAAATAATTCTTCACATCTTCTTTTGTGTAGGATTCTTCTTTTCCGCGCATACGGTAGTAAATGCTCACTTTGCTTTCCGGGCTGCACACATACTCTGCAAAAACCTTTCCATCCATCTGGTAAGGCATCAATAGCTCTTTATCAAAACTCTGCCAGAACGCAAACCGCATTCCCTTTGCCCCGAACTCCTCCAGCATCGCTGAAACCAGCTGTCTCTGCTCACGGTTCAGCTCCACCTTTTTTGCATAGTTCTGCAGCAGGGCAAGACGGCACACCTGTTCCTGTTCATCCAGCCTTCCCTTTGGCTCCAGATACTTGTATTCCCGTTCAATATACTGGAACACAGAAGCAGCCACTGGGATCCCTTTCACAAAGTATTCATAAGACTTCAAATTCACATAGGCCTTGCATATCCTTTTGCGGCCCATTTTGCTCACATAGGATTCAAAGACCGGCTCTGACCCTTTCGTACCGCTTCTTGTGAAAAGGATCATCATCATGATCTTTTCTTCTAACAGCATGGTATCAAGGTCAAATTTTACTGCTGCCTGCCATAAAAGCTTCATTTCCCGCACAGGCCCTTCATAGTATAACAGCAGGTAGCGTAGCAGTTTATCGTCGTATTTCCCGCTGCTGAAACAGTAATGGCACAAAGACACAAGCATTGTATTTTCTTCGAACTCCAGTTCCAGCACCATGCGGCTGCAGATACGCACCAGCTGCAGCAGAGGAATGCCTTCTGCACCGTAAGCATCCAGCAGTGAGAATGCGTCGGAGCATTTTCCTTCTTCCGCCAGCATGGTGATCAAGGCAGTTTTGTCTACCTGCACATATTCCAGATATGGGATCTCTTCCAGAAATTCCGGCAATGATTCGTCACGGGTATGCTCCGCATAATACTGAAGGAGTATTTTGCGGATCTCGTTGCGGAAGGTATCCGAAAACTCTTTCCGCTGTGCTGCCCTTCTGAAAAAGGCCAGTGTATTTTTGTTGACCAATTTTGCTTCCAGGCACTGGGAGCACAGGTATAGCAGAAGCCCTGTGCAATCCGGCGCTTTCTGTGCACACCAGGCCAGCATTTCTTCCGACTCAAATATCCTTCTGCTCCTACAGGAGAAAGAAGCCTGATAGCGATGCCCCTTGGAATCCTCCACCAGCAGCACGCTGTCCTGATCGTAGATAGGGATATACGCAGTCCCCTCTACGAATACTGCAGTCTGCTCCTGCAAAAGCCTGTTGGTATAGAGGATCAGCTTTTGGGCATCCGGGCTGGTGCATGTCACTTCGCAGGTAAACAGCAGCCGGACCAATTTTTCTGCAGTAGGCTTTGTGAGCATATTCTTCCGCAGGAATGTGCTGTAAATAACTGCCAGATCGTCAGAAATATGGCCTGCTTCCAGCTGGTCTACCGCAAACTTTTCAATCGCCGCCCGGTAATGATGGTACGTCTGTGCATCTTTATCACGCTTTTCTATAATATTTCGGTAGATAGCGGCACGCTTCCGGTAGTCTAAGGTATTATCGTAAGCAAAGTACATCCGTATCACCTGAGGCATTTCCTGCATGTCCAGATTATCCATGGTTTCCATATAGTATTCGTAAAGGCCCGTGATGCGCAGCCCTTCTTCCACGCCCTTGGCATACCACTTAAAGCAGCCGCTGTCCTTCTTATCTCCCTGCATCAGCAGCACACAGATGGCTTTCACAAGCTCGGAAGACGGATACAGCTGGTATCCGGCAGTGAGCACCTCATACAAACGCTGGTCAAAGTTGTCCTGATGGAGTGCCAGCCCTGCAGCCTGACGTACCACCTCTGCAGTCAGGACACCCTCCTGTGCCGCAAAACGGAGAAGCTGCAGCTCAAAAGCTCCGATACGCCTCATCAAATAGGGGTTGTCCTTTAAAATCTGATAGGCCTCAAGGTACATGATGCGGCTGCGGCAGCCATACCGGAACTGTTCCGCGATAGCCTCGTACTTTGCATTTTCATCATTTAACAGTGATTCTTTCAAATATAACAGGATCCACTGGAGCTTCCAATTTGTCTTATCCCGGTAGAACATTTTCGTGATCTCTTCCTCCACCCGGTCCACATAAGAAACCTCATGGTAGAAAAAGGTGGACATATACAGATAAAAACCGTATCGCTCCGGTGTATTCAGACGATACTTCTGCGATTCCATAGACTCCAGTATTTTATAAGCTTTTTGTTTTTTCCCGTCAGCAAAATAAAGCTGTACAAGGAACAGCTCCGCAAAGGGGTCATCCCCTCCGGCCCTGCGGTAGCTGTTGATCACGCTGACAGAACGCTCTACCCACGTGGTCAGATCTATCTTTTTCAGCCGGAAGCTCACATACAAGCTTTCCAGCTCTTTACGCATAATCTTACAAATATGGTATCCTTTGGCAGATGCTGCCTTGCCTGCCCTTTGTGCCTTTATCTCAATAGCCAAGGTCTGGATCCCCGTAGAAATCGTGAGGCGGGCATAATTATTTCCTGCATGCATCAAATTTGTATCTAAAATAAAATTCAGATCATAAGTGCTGCCGGCAAATTCATCTGTCCCCAAAATCCTTTTTTCCGGGCGCAGGAAACGTGCATCAGAGCTGATCTCTATCTTCTGGAAGCCCCATGTATTTTTTCCGATCCGGATCGTCTCCTGAATAGGCTCCGCAAGATCCTTGTGCACATAAGAATCCCGCTCCACAGCAAGCTCAATCGGTTCCTTCCTACCCGATCCTGTCAGGAACTCTTCCATACAGTGGTAGCTCTTCTCCCCTGCCATCAAGCTCTCATACAATCCCAGAAGCTCCGGCTCCTTCTCTGCAAGAAAGCTGTGGAATCCCGTTGACAAAAAGACGCGGTAAGCTCTCTGGTAATCCTCACGCGCCAATTTCACAAACTCTGAAAACTCCTCCAGCATGATGGGTTCCCGGCTATGCTCTCCTCCCTTTACACTGACATGAAAAGGGATCTCATATTCGCCGATATCGCTGCAGACCGTGATCGTCCCATCCTCTTTTGCCCCTTCTTCCAGACCGCTGCAGTCCATCTGGTAATGGATCTCGCTTACAAGTCCTTGAAATTCCATCGGCTCACAGATCATCCGTGGGCTGGAAGTGTACAGGAAACCTTTTATTTTCCTCTGGTCTTCGCTTTCCAAACGGAAACTTCCGTGGGCTGCCTCCCCGGGCCTTGCCGTGAGGAAGATCTCCTGCGGTTCTGCCACAAGATGAGGCTGTTCATATTCAAATATTCCGTTTAATAATTGTTCAATTCTTCTTTTCAATTCCATTCACCTGTCCCAAAAATACCATTCAAAGTATAACACTGACCACCCTTTTGGTGCAACCTTTCTTCCGATATTCATGAAACTTTAAGTTTATGCAAAAGGATGCGGGAATCCATTCATCCCACATCCTTGTCTATTACTCTAAAATCTTTTTTAATTCATCCATAAAGGTGTTGACATCTTTAAATTCACGGTACACCGATGCAAACCTGACATACGCAACTGCTTCCAGATCTTTCAGTTTGTCCATTACGATCTCGCCGATCACTTTGCTCTCGATCTCTTTTTCTTCCCGGTTGAAAATCTCCATCTCCACTGCATCGATCATCTCTTTGATCTTCTGGATGGGGATCGGGCGTTTGTAGCAGGCACGCATCACACCTGCTTCAATCTTGCTTCGGTCGTACTGCTCTCTCGTCTGATCCTTTTTTATCACGATCAACGGAATGGTCTCTACTTTTTCGTATGTAGTGAACCGTTTGCCGCATTCATCACAAAGGCGTCTCCTCCTGATGGAATTGTTGTCATCTGCTGGTCTGGAATCTACCACACGCGTATTATCCTGATTACAGAACGGGCATTTCATGAATTTTTCCTCCTAAATCTTACGGCTGCCTAGCCCTTCGGTACAGCAAAGCCTCTCTGCAAAATATAACGATGGTTCCGTTCAAATGATTCTATGTTGAGTATAAAGGATGCCGGAAATACTGTCAATCGGGAATCATATAATAAATACGAAAGATTGGCCTTTGGAGGTAATATGCGCTATTATGACCTGAAGCAAAAAGAAGTGATCAACATCCAGACTTGCCGGTCTCTGGGCTGTATCAGTGATCTGGATATTGACTGCAAGACCGGCTGTATTCTTGCCCTGATCGTTCCCGGACCCGGAAAATTCTGTAGTTTTTTCGGACGTGATTTCGAATTTTTTATTCCTTGGAAATGTATCGTGCAGATCGGGGCTGATATCATTTTAGTAGATATCAAGGAAGAGGACCATCGTAAAAAATGCGGCTGACTGTCCCCAAACGCACTTTTGCCGCACAGCGGAAGATCCCGGCTGTACGGCAAATCTTTTTTATTGGGTTAATGGTACGTTCCCTATGAAGCGCTTCCTTTATGCGCGCAGATAATTTTTCATACATTTTAATGCATTTTTCTCCAGACGGCTCACCTGGGCCTGCGAGATCCCGATCTCCGAAGCCACTTCCATCTGGGTCTTTCCCTCGTAAAACCGCAGCTCTATGATATGCCTTTCTCTCTCATCCAGACGTTTCATGGCCTCTTTCAGCGAAATAACCTCTACCCAGTTTTCTTCTTTATTCTTCTTATCGCTGATCTGGTCCATAACATATAAGGCATCGCCGCCCTCTGTATAAATGGGATCGTAAAGGCTGACCGGGCTCTGGATGGCATCCATGGCATATACGATCTCCTCCTTCGGTATTCCGATCTCTGCTGCAATCTCATGTATGGTAGGTTCTTTTAAATACTTTTTTGTATAATTTTCTTTTGCGTATATCGCCTTGTATGCCGTATCCCTCAGTGACCGGCTTACACGGATGGCATTGTTGTCCCGCAGGTACCTGCGTATCTCCCCTATGATCATGGGAACCGCATATGTGGAAAATTTTACATTCAGGCTGGTATCAAAATTATCAATCGCCTTCATAAGGCCGATGCAGCCGATCTGGAATAGATCGTCCACATTCTCATTGCTGCCGGAAAAGCGTTTGATCACACTTAAAACCAACCGTAGGTTTCCTTTAATGTACAGCTCGCGTGCATTTTCATCACCTGCCTTGATCCGTTCAAACAGGAATTCCTTTTCTTCTCCCGTCAAGATGGGCAGCTTTGACGTGTTCACACCGCATATCTCTACTTTATTCAGTGCCATGAGAATCATCCTCCTGAAAGTATCTTCTGGTAAAATGATTCTCACAATGGCTCCCGATTATTCGGCTTCCAAAAAAATATAAAAATTATTAGACCTTGACAATATTATTCAAACCGTACGATCTCTCTGCGCAGACGCTTTATGATCCTTTTCTCCAGACGGGAAATATAGGACTGGGAAATTCCCAGCAGGTCTGCCACTTCTTTTTGCGTCTTCTCTTCCCCGTCGTTCGTATCAATACCAAACCTCAGCTGCACAATGGTCTTTTCCCGGTCGGATAAACGCTCTATTGCTTTTTGCAGCAATTTATGTTCCGCCTCCGATTCCATATCTTTGTAGATCACATCCTCGTCTGTTCCCAGTATGTCCGATAAAAGGAGTTCGTTTCCATCCCAGTCGACGTTCAGCGGTTCGTCGATGGAGACTTCCATTTTTGTTTTGCTGTTGCGCCTCAGGTACATCAGAATCTCATTTTCAATACATCTGGATGCATAAGTAGCCAGCTTGATCTTTTTATCCGGGTTAAAGGTATTGATGGCTTTGATCAACCCGATGGTCCCTATGGAAATCAAGTCTTCCACTCCCACACCCGTATTATCAAATTTTTTCGCTATGTATACCACCAGCCTGAGGTTGTGCTCGATCAATTGGCTTTTGGCTTTTGCCTCCCCTTCTTTTCCCAGCATTCCGAGAAACTCCTGCTCCTGCTCCGGTGATAAAGGTGCAGGCAGTACTTCTGTTCCTCCTATGTAATGGGTATCACCCGGTTTTCTGAAAAAAATATCTCCGAATCCTGCCGCCATCTTAAATTGAAAGCGCTGCGGCACAGCAATTTTTACAATCATTTTGTGTTCCTCCTTCTATTTTTCTGTCACGGCATGCTGCGGATGCAGGATGATCTGGTAATTCTCCCCGGCGCTGACTTTTCCTGTATAAAGCGCAAGCACCGGATCCGATATTATGATCCTCCCATCTCCCCGTCCCACGATCATGCGGTCCATTGTCACACCGCGCATCCATCCTTTGTCCTTTCCAAGGCTATGATAGGGGATCAGGCAAAACCCGATCTTCCTCTCCCAGTCCTTCTCCAGCAGTGTTTCCACTGCAGTTTCCTCCACAATACTGACCGGCCTCCCTGTGAGGGGTTCCCGAAGCTGGTTTCCAGTGTCCACCATCCCTGTTATTGCCACCGTTTTTCCGCCTAAAGCAATTTGCACTTCTGTCCTGTTAAGTATTTCCCATTTCTGCTTATCCCAGTATGTCCCTGCACGTTCCAATAACAGGACCGTGAGCAAGACTCCCAGAAGCAGCGGTATCCCCCAAATACGGGTGAGGATCTGCAGGGCTCCTCCGAATGTAACGCTCACCAGCGCCAGTGATGTTATCCCGCTTATGTACTGCCTTTTCCCTTTTCCGGCAAATAATATGGTTCCCGCAAAAAACATCCCAAGGAAGCGGCACCAAAAAATGCCTGTACATATACAGAGTGTCATAATGATTGTATCGGCAAAACTGCCTGCCAAAATACGTAAAGCCTTTACATCAGCCCTCTGTCTTTTTGCCGTCATGCGAAGCAGAAGATATCCGGTCAGCAAATGCTCCACAAAAAACTGGTCTATGTAAAACTCGTAATACACAAAACACCCCCTGTGGAAGCAACTGTCTTCAGTATACTCCACAGGGGGTGCTCTTTTTTGTCAAAATCAGGGACTGTTTTCCCTATTTTCACCGACTTTTTTCGACTATCATGGATGGGAGAAGACGGGCAAGGAGCTCTGCCCCCATCTGGCCCGGGGCGGAAGCCCTGCCGGCCGTAGCAAAGGTAAGGGCGGAACCGGTCAAGGAGCCTGCCAGACGGCTGACTGCCCCAAGACTGCCCATAGACATAGTGATAAAGGGCCTGTCACTTTTATACCGCTTCATCTCAAGGCTGGCCTCCAAAAGCGCAAGCACATCTTCTTCTTTTCGAGGCATGACAGCCGCTTTCGTAATGTCTGCCCCGCATTTTTGCATGGTACACAAGATCTCTATGATTTCTTCCTTTCCCGGTGTCTGATCAAAATCATGGAAAGAGCCAATCACTTTCATCCCAGACGCATGTAACTTCCGTATTATATCACAGAAAAACCTTTCTCCTCGGTTTAACTCAAGGTCCAAAAGATCCGGGATTCCCGTAGATGCCGCTTCCAGATTGATCTGTTCGTATTCCTCCAGAGTCACTTCACGCTCTCCTCCTTCGGCCTTGGTCCGGAAGGTAAATAAAAGGGGAATCTCTCCAAGGGCATTTCTCAGTATCCCCAGCATTTCCGGAAGCCATCCGGGCGTACAGTAATCCTCAAAGAAATCTGCCCGCCATTCCACCATATCGCAGGGTGCCTCTAAAATCTTTTCAATCTGTGTCCTTAATTCCCGTTCGTCATGAGCCGTCACCGGTATACAGATCTTCGGCACACCGTCTCCTAAGGTAATGCTTCGTACCTCGATGATTTTCCGGCCCGAACCGGCTTTTTTTTCGTCCACGTAGTTATTCTTTTCCATCTTCTCTTTCTCCATCTGTTCTCTTATTTCTTTTCCTACCGTCTTTCTCTGCTTGCTCTCTCATTACTTTTCTCTACCGGCTTCCTCTACATGCTCACTTATTCTCTTTCCGGCAGATCAAGCCCTTATTGCCCAGCGCATTTTCGTAGAACGGGCTCTTGGGTTCCTTGCACATTCTTCTGCAGAGGGACGGATCACATCCTCCGCCACTTCACGATACAAACCTGATTTTTTACCCTCTTTAAAAAACTTCTTCACAAGCCGGTCTTCACCGGAATGGAACGTCAGGATCGCCACCCTTCCGCCTGATGCCAGCACATCGGGAAGTTTTTCCAAAAAACGGTACAATACTTCAAATTCATTGTTCACATCAATGCGCAGCGCCTGAAAACACCGCTGGCACGATTTTTTCACAGTCTCTTTCCGCTCTTTTTCCGGAATAAAAGAAAGAGCGCACGCTATGGCATCTTTTAGCTGCGTGGTAGTCGTGATCTTTTCACGCCTCCTGTTCCGCTCTACGATCTCTTTTGCGATTTCATAAGCATACGGTTCATCAGAATTTTCTTCAAACATACCTGCCAGCTCTTCTAAGGAAATTCCATCCAGACGCTCTGCTGCCGATACGCCCTTTTCAGGATTGAGCCGCAGGTCAAGAGGACCTTCAAATTTATAAGTAAATCCCCGCTCCGGATTATCGATCTGCATCGATGAAACTCCAAGATCCGCAAGGACAAAATCAAACAGCCCTGCTTCCTCTGCCACTTTATCCACATCTGCAAAATTGATCTGGCGGATGCTCAGGATATCTTCCCCGAATCCCCTTTGTTCCAGCCTCTGCTTCGTCTTTTTTATTTCAATGGGATCCACATCAAGGGCATAAATATGCCCCTGCCCCTTCAGGCATTTGAGCATTTCTGTGGTATGCCCGCCATATCCAAGGGTGGCGTCCAGCCCCTTCTGTCCCGGCTGGATCTGTAAAAAATCAAGGATCTCTTTTACACAAATGGAAAGATGCATGCCTGCAGGGGTACTGCCCTTGCGGATCACCTTCTCAATGGTATCGCCGTACTTATCCGGATTCTGCTCTTTATATTTTTCCCGGAACGTCTTCGGATGGGTTCCGCTGTAATGGACCCGCCTTTTATGAACTGCTGTTTCCTGTATAGCCTCACTGCCTCCAGAGGCTGCCTGCCGGGATTCTTTTCCCCTTTCTCCCATTGCTGTAATAAGCTTCTTTTCGTCTTTCACAGTTGGATTCCTTTCCGTATCACATAATACCGTTTCGTTATTACCTAATTATTTCCCTGCTGATTTCTTATCGGCCCATTATAACATAAACAGCCTGAAATAGGAACCGCCAGTCCCAACTTTGCCGTTGACTCTTTGAAAAAATCATCTTATAGTTAAAAGGTAACTATTCAGAACCCCTTAGAATAATTAAGCAGATTCGTCATGCTTGCATGTAAGAAGATGCTTATCTTATTCGTAAGATGGCTCGAATAGTTTTAATCATGATATTGGCTCATAAGATGCCATGCAAATAGAGGAGGTTTCAAAATGGCTTACCAGATCACAGGACACACGCGACTGGGCTGCCTGCTGGGCACACCCGTCTCACACAGTATTTCACCGATGATGCATAATGAAGCATTTCGGATTCTTGGCCTTGATTGTGTCTATCTTTGCTTCGATACGAAAAATGCAGATTTAAAGACAATGGTCCAGACCTTAAAAGAAATGAATGTCTATGGTTTTAATCTCACCATGCCGGATAAAGAACGGATCCTTCCCTATCTAGATGAACTCTCTCCCGCTGCCCGGATGATCGGAGCTGTCAACACCGTTAAAAATGAAGATGGACGGTTGATCGGGCACAACACAGACGGGATCGGATATATGCAGTCTGTAAAGGATACGGGATATGATGCCACTACAGGCCCTATGACTTTGTTGGGCGCAGGGGGTGCTGCTTCCTCCATCGCCATCCAGGCAGCCCTCGACGGAGTTCCCGTTTTACATATTGTAAACCGCAGGGGACGTTCCTGGGATAACGCCCTCCGCCTTGCTGACCTGATCAATGAAAACACAAGCTGCAAAGCTGATGTGACTGATATGGCAAAAGGAGTGGCCGTGAAAGCATGCATCAAGGACAGCCTTCTTTTGACAAACGCCACCTCCATAGGCATGGCGCCAAATACAGACGCTTCCCCCGTGCAGGATACTTCCTGTTTCCATCCTGACCTGCTGGTCTCTGATATCATTTATAATCCACGCCGTACAAAGCTTCTTTTGGAAGCACAGGATGCCGGCTGCAGGATCTCCAATGGCATGTACATGCTTCTTTATCAGGGGGCCGCAGCTTTTCAGATCTGGACAGGAAAGGAAATGCCTGTGGAAGAGATACGGCAAAAATTTTTCCAATAAGCAGGAAGCTGAAAAAAGCGCTATGCGGCAGTTATGCCACACAGCGCTTTCTTACGCTTTTCTATTTACTTTAAGCTTAGTTTCTTTTTAAGAAATCCGGAATCTGGATATCTTTTTCCTGTACCTTGCTCTCCGGCATACGCATCGTATTCAGCTGCGGTGCACGAAGCGGTGTCGTAGGCGCCTTCTGGAATGAGGAAGACTGCTGTGATGCAGAGCTTTCTCTTCTCATGAAGCTGAAATCCGGTGCAGAACTCTTGCTCTTCGGCTGCTCTTTTATATTGTTCTTATCATCAAGGCCTGTTGCGATGACTGTAACGCTAGCTTCGTCAGCGTATGTATCATCAAACAGAGCACCAAAGATGATATTCGCGTCTTCTCCAGCCAACTCCTGAACGTAGCTTGCTGCTTCATTTGCGTCGATAAGAGAAATATCTCCGGAAATATTGATAATAACGTGGGTAGCGCCCTCGATGGTAGTCTCAAGCAGCGGACTGGATACAGCCTGTTTTACAGCTTCCAAAGCCTTGTCATCGCCCTTCGCCTGACCGATACCGATGTGTGCAATACCCTTGTCGATCATGACAGTCTGTACATCAGCAAAGTCAAGATTGATCAGTGCCGGCAGGTTGATCAGGTCTGTAATACCCTGTACTGCCTGCTGGAGTACTTCATCAGCTTTCTTCAATGACTCAGGCATCGTAGTCCTGCGATCTACGATCTCAAGAAGCTTGTCGTTTGGAATCACGATCAAGGTATCTACATTTGCTTTCAGTCTTTCAATACCTGAAAGTGCATTATTCATACGAGTCTTTCCTTCGAAGCGGAACGGCTTTGTCACAACGCCGACTGTCAGGATACCCATCTCTTTTGCAATACCGGCAACTACAGGAGCTGCTCCCGTTCCTGTACCGCCGCCCATGCCGCAGGTAACAAATACCATATCTGCTCCCTGAATCGCCTGACGGATCTCCTCAGCGCTCTCTTCAGCTGCCTGCTGTCCAACTTCCGGCTTTGCACCAGCGCCAAGTCCCTTTGTCACTTTCTCACCGATCTGGATCGTAGTCGGTGCCTTGCACAGAAGCAGTGCCTGTTTATCTGTATTCACTCCGATAAACTCAACGCCTCCGATTGTATCTTCAACCATTCTATTTACTGCATTATTACCGGCTCCGCCTACACCGATCACAATAATCTTTGCAGCAGATTCCGTTTCATTTGACATAATCTCTAACACTGTATTTCCTCCTTTTTGTAGCAGGCGCCCGCTCCGAATCCTTTTCAGCGCCGCCGAGGTGTTCCCCTTACTGATTTTATATCCCATAATTACGGCAGAATCGCGCACTTTCTCCTTTGCTGCCGTACTATCTCTTATAATATAAGCAATTCGGAAATTTATCAAGAGGATTTTTCAAAAAATGTGCAATTCCGGAATCATTACTGCATAACACGGGAATTTCTATGCCAAAATGTAATCTGCTATTCCCTGAACCATCACAAGCCCTGCTGTGGCTCCCTGATCTGCAACGCCCTGTGATACATTGGCATGTACTGCTGCTTTTCCAAATTTCGGGACCATATCCTTGGTTGCCTCAACGCCTTTTTTAGCACCTTCCAGTGCAGCCCGGCAAACTTCTTCCAAAGATGCACCTGCATTAGCTGCTAATACTGCTTTTGCGTCATCTGCTGCCTGGCCGATACAGTCAAGTACCGTACGATCACCTCTGCTGCATTTGCCGCGCTTTACGATCCCGGCTGCAAATCCTTCAAGGAACAGTGCAAGCCCTTCTGCATCCAGCTCAGTCTTGCCTGCCAGCGCTTTGCCGCCAAAAGAAACTCCTGTGCCCATCAGCATACCCATAGTAGAAGGAACAAGGTCTGTCATTTCCATTCCTGCCTTGCGGATCTTCTTTGAAAAATCCGGTTCATCCATGGTACGGATCACTTCCGGAAGGCCTCCGAAACCTTTTTTCATCGTAAGCCCCAGATCGCCATCCCCCATTTTACTGTCCATCTGGCACAACAGGTCTGCATTGTCTGCAAACTGTGCTGCTATTGCTTCAAACAGCTCAGGAAGCTGTTCCATTGTCACTTTTTCCATAATAACTCCATTCCTTTCTTAGCTTTACGCCTGTGTATAAAACGGTGTATGTACCGGCTCGTCAAACCAACCCTTTAATTCATCATCTACTTTACAGATAGAAATAGATGCACCTGCCATCTCCATACTTGTAGCATACTCGCCTACCCAGCTGCGGTATACTTTGATACCTTTTTCTTTCAGGTAGTTGATGGCATCGTTAGCCATAATATACTGCTCGTCAAGTGGAGTGCTTCCAAGGCCGTTGATCAGGAGAGCTACTTCGCTTCCCTCTTCCAATGGCATATCTTTCAGAATGGTATCGCAGCTCTCTTTTACGATCTCTGCTGATGTCTTGATTGGACCATTCCAGATACCCGGTTCGCCATGTATACCCATGCCCATAGCCATCTCGTTTTCCCCAAGTTCGAAGTTTGCAACACCTTTTTCCGGAATGATACACGGTGTCAATGCAAAGCCTACGGTACGTGTGTTGTCTTTTGCTTTCTGTGCTGCTGCATACACTTCATCCAGAGTGCCCATTGCACGAGCCTTTGCGCCGGCTGCTTTATACATGAAGAAAATACCTGCTACACCACGACGTACATTTACATCCGCACTGCTGTTTACATCATCAGCGCCAACGATGCTGCGTGTCTCGATGTCATCCATCTCACAACGCTCAGAAGCATCATCAAATACCATGATATCTCCTGTATAATTTCCGTAAAGATACAGAACGCCTGCGCCTGCTTCTACTTCTTTTGTAATATTATAGATCTGCTTTCCGGAAGGAGACTGGAACACGCCGCCGACACCGCAGCCATCCAGCATACCGTCTCCAACATAACCCAGGAACAACGGAAGATGTCCGTTGCCGCCGCCTGTAATGATGGCAACCTTGCCCGGAACCTTCTTTGCAGTACAATAACATCTCAGATCACCGGCTGCACATTTTACCATATCGCCATGTACGGCATAAATGCCTTTCAGCATATCGTCTGTATAATTCTCAGCCTGATTCATAATCTTTTTCATGTGAATAATCCTCCCTTTTTCGTGCAATCATTCTTTTCATGCAATCGCTTTTTTCATGCAATCGCTTTTTTCGTGCAATCGTTTTCCTGCACCCATTCCTTTATCTGCTCGCCTTTTTGTTTTCCGTTACTTTCGTGAAAACAATAATAACCAGCAGGATCAATCCCCATACGAAGGTCTTTAAGAATGAGTTGATCCTCATAATATTGAACGCACTGGACACAAGCTGGAGTACAAGTACAGCCAGAGAAACTCCCAGCACGCTTCCCTTTCCACCATCCGGGTTGGTGCCTCCTAACACTACAATAAGAAGTGTCAGCAGCGTGTAAGAAGAACCATAATCCGATTTTGCGGAATTGTAATGGGATGCCATGATAACTCCTGCAATACCTCCCAAAATACCGGACGTTCCATAAGTCATGATAGTGATCTTAAGATTGTTGATTCCGGAATAGCGGGATGCCGTATTGTTCGTACCCATAAAGCAGACCTGCTGCCCATAAACAGTGGATCTCAGCATAAATGCCACCACCAGAGCACAGATCAGGAAAATGATCGTCGCGATGGGCACTATACCGATCACTCCATTGGCAATAGCGCTGAAGCTTTCCGGAAGCCCGGTCAGTGCAGGGCCTTTTGTGATAGCAAGTCCCAGTCCGGTATAAAGCTGAAGTCCGCACAGGGTAACCAGCATCGGCGGTATCTGAAGATATCCTATCATAAATCCATTAAAAGTGCCACATAAAAGTCCAATTATAATTGCAGCTATGATGCCAAGGACGATTGACCCATTGGTGCCTCCCATCTTGACCATGATCGTAGCACCAACAATACTTGCGAAATTGGCGATTCCCACCAATGACAGGTCAATTCCTCCTGCGATCATTGCCAGCATCATGCCAAGGGCCATAATACCAAATTCCGGGAACTGGATACACATACCCTGGATATTAGCCAGTCCTAAAAATGCGGATGGCTGAAGGACTGCCATAACTGCAAAAATGAGAATTACAAGTACAAACAGCAGCGACGTGTTTTTATCTACATTTTTTAATTTTTTCATAACCAGCCCTCCTACACTTTCGCACTATTGGCAATCTTCTTTGCCCTCAATGATGTAATGGATGTACCGATTACGATGATAAGACCTACCACAAATGTCTGGAAATGTGTGGGAACTCCCAGCATAACCAGATTGTTCTGTACCAGTGCGATCAAGATCACACCGAAGACCGTACCTGCCATCGTACCGTGCCCTCCGGTAATACGCGTTCCGCCCATAACTACAGCGGCGATTACCATCATCTCACTTCCCATAACAGCCTGCGGGCTGGCATGGCGCAGCAGTACCATGTAGGTCAGTCCTCCTACTCCGGCAAATGCTCCGGAGGCCATATAGATAATGAACTGTATCTTCGTAACATTGAAGCCGGCAATACGGGCTGCATTTTTGTCACCGCCGATGGCATATATGCCGCGCCCCAGCATCGTATGCTTTAATATGTACCATACTACCACGATCAGCACAATGGGAATTAAGATCATCACCGTGAGCTGGTACTTGATCCCCTGTGCATTCTCATACGTATAAATAAATATCTTGGAAAGGGCATCGATCCCGTCCGGGATATTGGAAAGCTCCTGAGTCCCGAGGAATGCCAGCGTACCACCGTTTACCACACTGCTCACGCCCAAAGTTGCGATCAGCGGAGGGATGTTCAGCTTAGCGATCAAGACTGCGTTTACAAATCCAATCGCAAGGCCGATGACCATTGCCATGAGATAAGCAAGGATCGGATTCTCAAGGTCATGGGCAATGAAAAACCGCAGTGTGCCGTATCCTGCAAGACAGGCGATCGCCGGGAATGATACGTCAATACCGCCGGAAATGATCACCACCATCTCAAAGATCGCGAAGATCAGTGTTACCAGCATGGAACGTGACAGAGTTATCACGGTAGACAACCCGAAAAAGGCCGGATTGACGAATGAAATCAAAGCAGAAAGAGCAATAATGACGTAAACTACGATTGCTTCATTTGATGTGAGTATCTGTTTTGTTTTTGCATTCATTATGCTTCTCCTCCTTTCTCACCGCTCAGCATAGTAGCCAGCGATTTCTCATCCAGCTCGGCAGAATCCACATAACCTGAAGATTTACCGTTTTTCATAACCATGATCTTGTTGCAGTTCTGAAGCAACTCGCTAAGGTCATCGGAAATAATGATAACGCCCACTCCTTTTTCCGCCAATTCATGGAGGATCTTATGGATATCTGCTTTAGAACCGATATCAACACCAACGGTCGGGCCGTTTAAGATCAAAACTGCAGGATCTGTGTTCAGCCATTTGGCTATTACCATCTTCTGGGCATTTCCTCCGGAGAGCGTCCGAATCTTTGGTTCCGGTCCCGGTGCCACGCATCCGATCTTTTTGATCCAGTCTACTGTGTCATCATACATCTCTTTCTGGTCCAGCTTCAGGCCATGGAAATACTTCTTGATGGAAGCAGCCACCGTATTATCCTGAATGGAACGCTCCAAAAAGAGGCCCTGAGTAAGACGGTCTTCCGGCACGTAGCCGATCCTGTTTTCCATAGCATCCTGAATGGACTTGATGTGGATCTCCTTGCCATGGAGGATGATCTTCCCACTCTCGGCAGGAGCGATCCCAAAAAGGGCATCTCCCAATTCTCCTCGTCCGGATCCCAGAAGTCCTGTCACGCCAAAGACATCTCCCTTTTTCAGTTCAAAAGAAACATCTTCAAATGCATTCTTTCTGGTCAGGTGCTCTACCTTCATGATCACTTCATCCGATTCTTTCGGCCGATACGTAGTATTATCCAGTTCACGCCCCGTCATACATTTTACGAAACGCGCCTGATCAAATTCTTCAATAGGACCGCTTGCAACGTACTCACCGTTCCGGATAATAGTAAGCCTGTCCGCAATCTCATAAATCTCGTTTAATTTGTGGTTTACGATTACAATAGCAATGCCTTTGTCCTTCAGGCGGCGGATAATCGTATTCAATTTTTCAACTTCTTTTGCCGTCAGTGCCGTTGTCGGCTCATCAAGGATCAAAAGCTTTGCATCATTGATGATGGCACGGCAAATAGCTACCATCTGTTTGTTAGCTATGGAAAGCCGCTCCACCTGAATATCAGGATCCATATGTGCGCCGATCTGTTCCATGGCTTCTATCGCAAGCTTTCTCGCTTTCCCCCAATCCATCCTCTTTGCATTGGTCAAAAGAGCGCGGTTCATGGCAATGTTTTCCGCCACAGTCAGATTTGGGAAAACCGCGAAATCCTGATAGATCACCTGAATTCCTTTATGGATAGCGCTGATCGGCGTCAGCTTGTCGATCTTTTGTCCTTCAATATAAATAGAGCCCTCTGTGGCATCATGTGCACCGGATATAACTTTTATCAGTGTAGATTTTCCACATCCGTTTTCACCGGCGAGACAGTGGATCTCTCCGCTGCGCACTTCAAGATCTACACCTTTCAGTGCCTGGACACCGCCAAAGGACTTTTTGATTCCCTCTAATTTCAGAAATACTTCACCCATCTACATCAACCTATTCTTTCTGAGAATTCTATTCCTGTAACTATTCAGAACTCCACCTCAAACATTCGCAAAACCGCACGACAAGTCGTGCTTTCCCGTTACTGCGCAACTAATTTTGCTCATGTTTGGGGTGGTGACTCTATTCGAGCCACCTTACGAATAAGATAAGCATCTTCTTACATGCAAGCATGACGAATCTGCTTACTTATTCTAAGGGGTTCTGAATAGTTACCTTTTCATCACATAACAAAGTGCGAACCCCAACGATACCTCTTTTACGGCATCATCATGAGGTTCGCACATGTTGTCAATTTCTTTTACTTGCTAAATGTCTGCCTCAATATGCGTTTCTCTTTGATCGAAAAACTATTTAGAAATCGTATGCCGGATCATCAACGTTTTCAGCTGTAACATCGATCCAAGCCTGTCCGTAAAGAACCTTGTCAACCAGAGAAAGTCCTGTGTAACCTTCTACACCAAGATCAAGACCATCTGTGATCTCTTCGCCGTCAAGAACCTTAACAGCCAGTTCGATCATAGCCTGTCCTGCAAGTGCCGGATCCCAGAAGGAGATCATGTCGATCGTTCCGTCTTCTACGTATTTACCAGCTACAGATACAAGGGATGTTCCTGCGATCTTCACTTTGCCTGCAAGGCCAAGTTCTTCTACTGCAAGAGCTGCACCGGCAACGTCCGGCATAGCAGAACCCTGAATAGCTACGATGTTCGGGTTAGCTGTCAGGACTTCTTTTACCTTGTCATAAGACTGTGACTGGTCATCAGCTGTCTCGATCTTGTCGCCGTACTGGGACATGTTCGGGAATTTCTCTTCCTGAAGAGCCTTTGCTGCATCTACCCACTGGTTATGGGACTCAGATGTAAGAGAACCAACTTCGAAGATATACTCGCCTTCTCCTCCTACAGCCTCACCGAGATGCTCCATAAAGTGCTCGCCGTATGCTTCATTATTGAATGCTTCGATATCGTAATCAATATTTGTCATGCCTGATGCCTCGTGTGAGATAACAACGATTCCTGCTTCTCTCGCTTTCTTGAGAACCGGCTCCAGAGCCTCTGTAGAGAACGGAACTACGCAGATAGCGTCAACGCCCTGTGAGATCAAGTCTTCGATTGCCTGTGCCTGTAATGCGCCATCACCCTCTGACGGACCTGTATAGAATGCATCTACGTCCTCGTGTGCATCGTTCCACTCATTAACGCCTACTTCCATACGCTGGAACCATGCAATACTGGTCAGCTTCGGTACTACTGCGATCGTATAACCGTCCGCAGCAGATGCGCTCATGCTTCCCATCAAAGATGCAACCATAGCTCCGCATAATGCAATACTGATACCTCTTTTTTTCATGTCTTATCTCTCCTTTACCTTTTTAGGGGAATCCCCTTTGATCACTGTTTTGGAACTATTGATATAGTATCACCACAATGCACAATCGTCAACAGATTTTCTTATATTTTTTTGTCCATTTTATCTTTTTATTAGTCATATTTTTGTCAGCATTGTTAAATTTTGCACAAAAAAGCTGTTGCGGCGTGATTTTTAAGGTAATATTCCGCAACAGCCCCTATAATCCGTATTTTATTCGTTTTTGTCCACGACAGAGAACTATTTTTCAGCCTTTCTCTGTTTTACTGCTGTATCAGTTCTCCTGTAGCAGAATCAAACACATTCATATAAGCATCCACAACATTTCCGTCCTCATTGACGGTCACGCCCGGCACCGGATTCCCGTATTCATCAACAACCGTCCCATTGGAAATATGGACATTGTAGACTAAAGTACCGGATGAATTAAATACCATGGGGAATATAACCCCCGTATCCTCTTCCTCAGGTTCCTGGGCTGTATCTTCTGCCCCTTCTCCAGCTGAAGCAGCATCATCCGCCGTGCCATCGCCTGCTACTGTATCCCCGCCTTCTGCTCCTGCTCCGCCACCTGCGGCTTCATCTCCAGTCGTATCCACCGGTTCATCAAAAGGCGTGAAGGAAACCGTCTCATTTCTTCCTGTGAAGCTCTCCAGATGGAGCGTGCCCTTCTGGCCATCCAGCTGCGGCAGGATCTTATTGAGGTTGGCTACTTTTTCTTCCAGATACTCATCCTGCCCCATCTGTACCTCGACACCCTCAATAAAAACAGTGATCTCCATATTTTCACCGAAACGGATCTCTGACGCATGGAGATCCTGATAAGCAAGGAGCTGGGTCAAGCTCAGGATCGTCCGCAGCTGCGCGCTGCTCTCCGTAGGAAGCTTTTGGTAAAGGACTGCCTCCCCCACACTGGCTCCCGTGATGATGGGCACTTCGCCATACAGTTCATCTGCAATATTCAAAACCAGCCCATCTTTGTCAAAATACACGTAAGATCCTTGGTCCACATATCCCACTGCTTCTTTCTCCGTCACGTGCACTTCCATGTGAAACGGGGATTTCAGCTGCAGGTTCAGGGAATTCAGATAAGGAAGCGTATCCGGTATATTCCCTTTTCTGCACACCCACATCAGGTACAGCGCGTTATCCATGACGCTCTCCTGTAAAAGAGATGACTTTATCTCTTCAGAAGAATGGGTCGAGTTTCCGTATACATCCATCTTCCTTATTTGAAATAAAAATACGGCTGCAAGTGCGGCCGCCACCAAAAGCAGCACCGCGATCACTTTCGCCAGTCTTCTTTTTCTTTTGCTCATCCTGCCCATCTTTTCACCTGTACCTTCTATATTTATCTGTGAAAGAGCCCCACTGTTACAAAGATCTTTTCAGCAGTCCCTGTTTCCGTCCACCCGCCGGATATCAGCCCCCAGCAGCCTCAGATCTCTTTCGATGTTTTCATATCCACGGTCTATATAACCTATATTCCCTATTTTCGTGCACCCTTTTGCCTGAAGCGCCCCAAGTACAAGAGCCGCACCTCCCCGCAAGTCCGGAGCCTCTAAAACTGCCCCATACAGCTGTGGCACCCCACTGATCCTTGCACAGTCACCGTCTATTTCTATCTCTGCTCCCATTTTTACCAGCTCATCTGCTGTCTTAAACCGGTTTTCAAAGATTTTTTCCCGGATGCAGCTCTTTCCCGATGCACGGCAGAGCACTGCCATCAAAGGTGACTGAAGATCCGTAGGAAAACCGGGATAGGGAGCCGTCTCCAGATCCCCCGCCCCCAACAACCTTTCAGGCGAAGAAATCCTAATCCCTTCCTGCTTTCCTCCCCGGGGACTTCTGATGACCCCTGCCCCCATTTTTTCCAGAACCTGAAGGAAAGCACGAAGACAAGATCCGTTATCGTTTGTAATAAGGATCTCTCCTCCGGTGGCAGCTGCAGCCAAAAGGTACGTACCCGTCACGATCCGGTCCGCTTTCACACGGTATGTGGTCCCGCGCAGCCTTTCCACACCGCAGACACGGATATCCCCGTTTTTTGTTCTTTCAATATCAGCGCCACGGCAGTTTAAAAACTCGCATAACTCATCGATCTCCGGCTCTCTCGCCGCATTTTTGATCCACGTAATGCCATGTGCTGTTGCCGCTGCCAGAATTGTATTTTCTGTAGCACCCACACTTGGGAATGGAAGAACTACCGTATCTCCCAAAAGCTGCCTTGCCGTGGCAACCACTTTATCATCCTCCGCAAAGCATGCTCCCAGCTTTTCCAAAGCCTTTATGTGGATATCAATAGGACGCCGTCCAATGGCACAGCCTCCCGGAAGAGGTAGCACTGCTCTTTTCATTCTACCAAGAAGTGCTCCCAAAAACAAGACAGAAGAGCGGATTCTGGCAGCTTCCATGCTTTCGATCTCATTTTTTCCTGCTGAAGAAGCGTCAATGCAAACAGTCCGTCCTTCCCGCTCCACCCGGCATCCAAGTAATTTCAGTATTTCCAAGGTATCATCCACGTCTCCGATAGAGGGACAATTTTCGATGGTACAGGCTCCTTCCCCGAGCATACACGAAGCCAGTATGGGAAGTACCGCATTTTTGGATCCCTGCACCTCGATTTCTCCGTGAAGCGGTATCCCGCCAGTGATTTCCAGATAACCCAAGAACATCCCCCGGCTTTCTGCCCTGCAAAGCCCTCGTGCCTGCAAAGCATCATATACCTCAGTATATGCGCCAAATACGTTTTTGCCACTGTACTATCTCC